>CAMASI010000010.1 GCA_945861065.1 Klebsiella pneumoniae
GGCGCATCAGCCACTTCGGTGAAGCGCTGGGTGGCAACAAGACCGGTCGCGTGGAGTCTTGAGCGCCGCGGCGTCCCGGCACGATGGCGGAACGCCCCGGTGCGGCCGGCGCGAACACCCCATGGTAATGAATCAGATTTCGCCTTGGAGGTGGAATGATCGCGACCAGCCGGGCAAGGGAAGTGGGAGGCGTTGGCGCCGTTTCCGCGGTCCGCGGAAGTCGCCCGGATGCTGCTGAACCCGTAGGCGCGAAGCGAAACTACTGTGTGGGCGCGCAGGTCGAGACGCCCGCGCCTACGACGTCCCGGCCAGAGTCTGCCAGCGCGAACGTCATCTCGCCGTCTGCCGTGACCCGGTACACGTCCGTCGTCTTGCCCATGCCGTACTCGCGCACGAACAGCCAGAACTCGCCTGCCCAGGTCGCGAACGCGAACGTGTCGATGTCACCGGCGTCGGGGAAGCCGTTCAGCCCGTACGAGACGATGGGCGGACCGCCGGCCTTGTCCAGGTGGGTGAGTTCGGCTGGGCTTTCGAGCGGGAGAAAGGCCCACAGCTCGCCATCGGCGTCACCGCTCAACTCTGACTGGCTCGGGGTCGGACCGACCGGTTGGAGGGTCCACGTGGCTAGGTCGAGCGTGGCGAGGTCGGATTCGCTGGACAGGTACAGGGTGTCCTGCCAGCCGCCGGCGGCGTCGGTCGAGAAGCCCATGCCGAAGTCCCCGAAGGATGCCCCTGCGTACGGTGTCTTCGAGCAGTCCATCGTGACCAGATCCACCGCAAACAGGTCGTTGTCCGAGTAGCGTACGTAGGCGAATCCGTCGCGCGAGACCGCCATCGACGCAGGCGTCGCCTGGCCCGAGGAACAATCCAGCGAGCCGAGCGCCGTGAAGTCCAGCGTCAACGGGTCGAAGAGGTAGAGCTTCTGCAGCGCTCGGTCGATGACGTAGATCAGATCGGAGGTATCGGCGCAGTCGTCGGCTGGTGGCTCCTCCGCCGGGATGGTGGGCTCGTCGGGCGGCTCCTCCGCGGGTGGTACGTCGACCGGCTCGGTGGGGTCCACGGGGTCTTCGACGGCGTCCGTGGGCGTGTCATCGACGCTCACGCCATCGGGAGGCGCGGCGGAGCGGTCGAAGCCGTACTCGGAGCAGCCGACGGGGGTGACGAGCGCGAGGAGGACAAAGGCCTTCATGGGAACCCCAGACAGCCGGGACTCTATGGCAGGCTACACCGCAGAAAAAGCGAAATGTTCCGCACAGACTCGTCAGGAAGTTTGATGTAAGAGCGCCGCGAGCAGACGCCGGCCGGCGCGACCGGGCGGCGCGGACGCCCGGTAGAACAAGCGAGGATGGTAGACCCACGACGCGCGCCCGTCGACGGCGAAGGGGACGAGGTCGCCGCGCGCGAGGTCGTCCTCGATGAGGTGCCGCGGAATCCAACCGAAACCGGCGCCGTGGAGGAGGGCGAGGCGCTTGCCGTGGAAGTCGCCGACGTGAATGACGTGGCGGCTGCCGAGGAAGGACCCCTTGGGGACGCGGTTGTAGCGCGGTGACGAGTCTCGGACGACGAACTCGGGGACGTCGGCGAGGTCCGCCCGTGACGGTTGCTCTAGCCGGCTCAGGGTGTGATTCCGCGCCACGACGAGGTCGAAGGGCAGGTCCGGCAGGTCATGGACGACCAACGCGGTGGTGTCCTCTCCGGGGTCAAAGCCGAGGTGCAAGCCGAGTTGGGCGGCATCGGCCTCGAAGCGGTCCGTCACGCCCTCTTGGTACTCAACATCGAGCCGAAACTGCGTGGGCATCCCCTCGGCCATGATCGTTTGAAGCGCCCGCGTGACCGGCGTGAGCGGCAAGGCGCCATCGAGAACGATGTGGACGGTGGGCTCCCAGTCCTCGCGCAATTCGGCGGCGAGGTGGTCGAGCCCGCGGGCGCCTTCGAGCACGCGCCGCCCCGTCTGGAGCATACGTTGGCCTGCCGGGTTGAGTCGGACGTTGCGGCCCTCTCTATGGAACAGCGGGACGCCGACTGCGTCTTCGAGCCCTCGCATCGTGTAGCTGATGGCCGACGGGACGCGGTGGAGGTGGGAGGCGGCGGCTGCGAACGAGCCGAGGCGGGAGACGGCGTCGAGCACGAGGAGCTGATCGAGGGTGAATGGCGGGCGGATGGGCCCTCCCCGGAGCCCGGTACCTCGGCGTTCGCCGCGTCGCTGGTTCGGCTTGATTCAGAAGAGGACCGTTGTACGAAACGTGCCGGAGATGGCGACCGCGTCGTAGGTCAGCACGTCGGTGAGCGTGGCGGTGAACGTTGCTTCGACCGGGTCGCCGACGACGCCGGCGATGGCGTCGAACGACAACGCGCAGTCAGCGGCCCCGAATGAGTAGAAAAACTGAGCGCCGTCCTCGGTCCAGGACATCACGTTGGGTGGGGTGCAGTCCGCGCTGCCGCTGGGTGCGCGCTCCAATCGGGGCCGTCACCCGCGAGCAGCTGCCGGACATCGTGCACTGGCTCGTGGTGGACGTCCATTTGGCGGCGCCCGTCGCGGTGGCCTCGGTACGGCGCCTCGTGCCTCGGTGGCGGAAGTTCTTGCGGGGCGTCGTCCTGACCGCAAGACTCAATGACGACACCGTGCTGAGCAAGCTCGATTCGTTACGATCGGAGCTCACGCAATGGGGGTTTCCAACGGTTCGCGTGGTTCACCTGCCCGCGCATGGTCGGGAAGTTGCGATTGTAGCCTGGCCGAGGTGACGAATTTGTGGGCCGACGGTGTCCGCGTGGGGTGGTAAGCGATGTGGGGGTGACGGTGCGCCTAGTTCTTGGGATGAGCGTTTTTGCGTTGATTGGCTGCTCCTCACCGGAGCCTGAGGACGGCGCAACCGACGAGCCCGAGCCGCCAGCACAGAGCGGGGCTGGCGGTGTCGGCGGAAGCGGCGGTACGGTCGGCTCGGGCGGGACGGGGGGCGCGGGCGGCCTGACCGGAACAGAGACCGGCTGTGGCTTGGGCGAGATGGACCTCGGTGCGGGTTGCGTCGCTGTGGACACGGTGCTCGGCACGTACCTGCACGCAAATTCGGCGGGCGGAGGCTTGTCTATATGGGCACAACTCTTACAGGGCCACCGTCTCGCCGCGGGATGGACACTGGCAGGTGGCTACGATGTCGCGTTGTCGGTCGGCGACTGCGTGATGCAAATCCCAGGCTACGGTGTGTCGCCCACGGGCCCGGCGGGCACCCTTGTGGTCGAGGGACCCATCGGCGGCCCTTTGATGACGTCGACCCTGGAACCCCAACAGACCATCGGCAACGACCCGTTTCTAGTCCCTGGTGATCCGATGACAATGACGCTTTCTGCGCCGGATCTCGTCACGGCCGTTCTTGCGAGCGTCGCACCGGTCACCCCGATTCCGGACGAACTGGTTGTGTCACTGGTACCCGGCGAAGCGTGGGCCCTTGGCTGGACACCGGGCAATCGGGCAGATGTCGAACTGACCGTCACAGTCACGGGGGTGAGCGGCACCGATGTCGCCGTCATCGGCTGCAGCGTCGCCGACAGCGGGGCGACGGTGATTCCGGCGGCCTTGACCGAAAATATCGACTTCGAGGTCTCCTATACTGGCGTCATTGTGGCTTATTCGGACAGGCTCCATGTGGAGGATCCGGTCGCGCAACAGGTGGTCGAGTTGGTGATGACCTACGCCGGAGTCACGCAGACCTACTGAATCAGCTGATGCGACCGCGTACCAGGCGCACGACCCGATGAACGCCACCGATCATCGTCGGGTGTTGGGAGGCGACTACCAGCGCGGTGCCTCGCTGCTCGACCACGCGAAGCAGGACGGTGGCGAACGCCTCGGCCTCTGTCGCCGAGAGACCCCGAGTGGGGTCGTCCATCAATAGTGCGGCGGGCTTTGAGGCCAGTGCTCGGGCGACGGCGCGTTTTCGTCCGATGGCGACGCTGGACTCCGGAGCGCCCGTCTGAAACTCTTCCAACGCCGCGATTCCGTACGGCCCGAGCAGGTTGACATCCTGTGATTCGGTCAGGCCGGGTGCGGCTGTGGCGCCCGGGCGGACGTAGCCGACCGTTTTGCATCGGGAGGCGCGCCGTTCCTCAGGCGTGAGGCCGGCGACGGCCACGCCGTCCCAACACACCGTGCCCTCGTCGGGGCTGTCAAAGCCGGCTGTCCGTGGCCTACGAGTCCTTCTAGGCGCCAATCCCCGCTCAAGAACCGCCTCAGCGTATTCGGTCGCCCTTCACCTCGAGGTGCGCGAGGCCGTCCTCCTGCGCCTCGAACCGGCGCCGAACGCGCTCAGTCCAAGTTCGTGGCGTAGTCTAAGCGCTTGACATAGCGAACCAGCCCAGGCAACGCCGCCGCCACGCGACCCGCCACAAAGCCATCGCCATACAGCGTGCTCGGCGCGAAACGTCCGACTGCCCGATGGGCCGCCAGCGCCCCTAGAATCTCCGACCGCACACAGTCCACGCGGGTCACGTGTTTGTCCCACTCACGGCCGTCCTGTCTTGCCCCCACCAATACCACCGGCGTCCCAAAAAAACTCGCATCCCGCACAAAACTAGAACTATTGCCAATCGCCACGGACGCAGCCCCCAACACCCGCAAGTAATCGTCCGGAGTAAAATTGGTCACCAGCCGAAGCCAATCGGGTTGTTCCCGATCTCGAAACTGGCGAATTACCTTCGACAAGGCGCTACTGCCGGCGTCGATATTCGGCCACATCAGCACGGTGGGGACAGCCTCTACGGACAACGCGTCCAACAGCGTCGTCATCTGTTCGCGCTCGCTGCCGTACCCGGTCGTGTCGGGGTGAAATACCACCAAACGAAAGGGTTTGGCCGGATCAATGTGGGCCCCAGACCCGTGCCCGTTGAGCACTTCCGGCAACAACGCTCGGTCGATCAACCTGGCAAGGTCGCTGCTCGGGCACCCGACCGTCAGAATGCTGTCGCGACGCTCCCCCATTCGAACCAAGTACTCCGCCGAACGCATGGTGGCGGGCACATGCCAATGCGCAAATTTGGTGATGGCATGCCTCGCCGACTCGTCGACCGAACCGGACACCTCGCCGCCCTGCAGGTGAACGATACAACAATTCATATACGCGGCGGCCAGCGTGGCGCCGAGTGCTTCGTAGCGGTCTCCGATGACGACAACGACATCTGGCGAGAGCCGACGCAATTCGTTCGCAAACTCGAGAATCGACAGGCCGACCGACTTCGCCATCGTCACTGGCGTACTGCCGTCCAACTCGATGTACACCTCGCCAGCGACGTTGAAGCCGTCGTCTGTCACGACCCGTACCGGTCGGTCAAATCGCTCGAGCACCATCGACCCGCCACAAACGACGAACTGTTCCAAATCGTCGCGCGCGCGAATCGCCTCCATCACAGGCTTGAGTCGCCCATAATTTGCCCGATCCACCAACAGCGTCGCCACCTTCGTCACAGCCATGAACCGCCATCCCCGCGATTGTGTCGATAACAGCAACGGTGTCGTGCCCGCGCCGTGCCGACCGGCTACCCCGACGCCATGTGGTTTGTAACCTTCGTGGCGTTTGCAGTTGCGGCAGACGACGCCGACTTTAGTTCTCTCCCAGAGTCGGCGACCGTCACGCCGATAGAACCCGACGGGAAACCTCACCCAGTCACAGCGCGTCTGCTCACCGACGTTTCTTCGCTCCAGCCCGGAAGCAGAGCCAGGATCGCGGTCAAGCTCGAGCAGGCGCCGGGTTGGCACACGTACTGGAAGTCGCCAGGCGGCATCGGACAGCCCACCGAAATCACGTGGACGCTGCCGGACCCGCTTTCGGCCCAACCCTACCAATACCCGACACCCGAACGTTTCGTGCAAGACGACATCGTGTCCTACGGCTACGAACACGGCGTCTTGTTGGTTTCGGACCTCATCGTGCCCGCCGACCTGACGGCGGGCAAGCTCACCCTCGCGGCCCACGTGCAATGGCTCGTGTGCAACACGACCTGTCGCCCTGGGGAAGCCGACCTCGTGCTGGCCATCGACGCAGGCCCATCCGCGCCAACACCCACGCCGTGGGCCCGTTTGTTCGACGAAGCCGCCGCCCAACAGCCTCTGGCAGCCGTACCCGGGCTGGAGGTGGAGACGGCGCTAAACGTTGCCGCTCTGACACCCGGGGCGCCCTTTCAGATGGCCATCCACCTTCGGTGGGCGGACGGCCACCCCATGCCCGCCCCTTCCGCGGAGGTCTGGCCGCAGTTCGCCCCGCTCGTGCTGTCCTACGACGCCGAAGTGGCGGAAACGCGACTTGTCGCGACCCCCAACGGAGGCCTGCTAGCCATCCTGTCGGGAACGGCTTTCGAGCCAGATCCGTTGCCGACCACCGATCGACTTGGCGGCCTGTTCCAGGTCGAGGATGGGGGGAAAACCATCGTCACGGAGATTAGCGCGCCCCTGCCGTGGCGCCCGGTCGGGACACCGTCGCAGGCGCCTCTCTCGCCGTTGTTTGCCCTGGCCGGCGCGACCCCCGGCGACGCCGCTAGCGGTGTGGCCTCCGTTCAGGTGCCCGAGGCCGCCCCGCTCTCCTTCGCCATGAATCTGCTTTGGGCCTTCATCGGCGGCCTGCTGCTCAACATCATGCCCTGTGTCTTGCCGGTTCTCACGCTCAAATTGTACGGGCTCATCGAGCAGTCCGACATCACGGTCGCTGACCAACGCCGCGCGGGCATTGCCTACACCAGCGGAATCGTGGCATCGTTTTGGCTGCTCGCGATTGCCGTCGTCCTCCTTCGTTCGATGCTCGGTGTTCAGGTAGACTGGGGCTTTCAATTCCAGTTCCCGCCCTACGTGGCTGCCCTCGCCACAGTGGTCTTTCTGTTCGGCCTGTCGCTGTTTGGGGTGTTCGAAATTCCCGCCTTTGGTGCATCGTCGGCGGGCGCCGCAACGGAAAAAGAAGGGGTGCTGGGCTATTTCTTCACTGGCGTGTTCGCGACGCTGCTGGCAACGCCCTGTTCCGCCCCATTTCTCGGGACCGCCGTCGCTTTCGCCTTCGCGAGCCCGGCATTCGAACTGGTGACTCTGTTTTCGTTCATTGGATTTGGCCTCGCAGCACCCTTTTTATTCGTCGCGTTCGTGCCCGCCGCTTACCGCCTGCTTCCGCGACCCGGCGCGTGGATGGAGGCATTCAAGCAGTTGCTGGGCTTCTCGCTCATCGCCACCACAGTTTGGTTGGTGGACGTGCTAGGTGCTCAGGTCGGCGCCGACGGCACCACCGGTTTTCTCGGCTTCCTGATATTTGCCGGCATGGCAGCCTGGGGTTTCGGACGTTGGGGTGGCGTTGGGGCAACTGGCATGGAGCAGCTGCGGGCCTTCGTCGTCGCAGCGCTGGTGATGGCAGGCGGTGGCTGGTGGTTACTCGACCTCGATCTCGCCCCCGCAGAGACCTGTGACAAACCCACCCAAACCGACGTGGATTGGTCCCAGGGTCATATTCCTTGGCAACCCTTTTCGGAGAAGGCGATCGTCGCCCTCGCGTCCAAACCGGTGTTCGTAGACTTTACGGCCGACTGGTGCCTCACCTGCAAGATCAACGAACGCGCGATCCTCGAAACGCAGACCGTTCGTGACAAGCTGGAAGCGTGCGGCGTGGTGCCGCTCAAGGCCGACTGGACACGTCGTGACGACGAAATCACGGCATGGCTTCATCGCTTCGGTCGTGCCGGTGTTCCATTCTACCTCGTAATTCCCGCAAATGGGGGTACGGCCATCCCGTTGCCTGAGGTGATTACACCGCTCCTGGTGACCGCAGCCATCGACCAGGCCTGCGTCGTCACCCCCTGATTTCCGTTGACTGGGACCGATCCACGCGCTCCATTAGATGCGAGGATCCCCCACCATGCGCAACACACCGAAAAACCTGCGCGCACCACGAACCGAACGGGGGGCGACCGCGATTGAGTATGCGCTCATCGCAGCCCTGATCGGCGTCGTCATTATCGGGGGCCTCACATCGTTGGGAATCTCCATTTCTGCGACCTACAGCACCGTGACAAGCTCCATTCAGGTGCTGGGCTCCACGGCTGGCGGCGGCGTAGCCGGGGGCGGCGGCAGCAGCGTCGGGGGTGGCGGCCTCGGCGGAGCCGCCTCGGGCGGTTCAGGCATGGGCGGTTCGTTCTTCGGACCGTGAGCGGTGTCCGGCTCAGGCCTGGTGTTGTGACAGCAGTAGGAGCAAGGACGCCGCCCACCGGCTGGCCCGCGTCGCGCCCATCCCACGCAACCCGGCAATACCCGCTTCATCGTTAGGTCGTTCCGCAACCAGGGCTTTGAGGACCGCGTCTGGGAAGATCTGGTAGGGTTTCCAACGTCGGCGTCGGGCCTCTGCGTGCCGCCACGCACGTAACGCCGCGCCAAGGCCCGTTTCGCGAGGTCGCACCCGCGGCGTGAGACTACGGACGCGTTTCTCCGCCAACCACACCGTGGGGTATTTCTTCCCCTTTTTCACCAACCGGCCGTCCACCAGCATAGCATCGATGCTTCGAAGAATGGCGACGGCCGGCACGCCCCGCAAGCCTCCAAATCCAGAATTCGCGCCCAATCCCCGTCGCCGAATGGTCTTCGCCTTGGACCCACGAAGGGCCTCGGCCACCGGTGTTCGACCCATAGGTCGTTTGAGCTCAGAAACGAAACGCAAGATCAGCGCCTCCTGTTCTGCGTCGAGCACCACGCCCGCCGCCGACTCGCGCGCGCTCTCGCCCTTCTCGGCCTGACGACGCAGATGGGCACGACCGCTGGCGACCCCGGCCGCCACAGCGTCAGGGCCCACACAGACGTCACAGATTCCGCACGGACCCTCGTCCGCCATGCCGAACCAACGATCGGCCACTCTGGAACGGCAGGCCGGATCGAAAACCAAACATTGTAGCGCCTGGAACCCCGCCCGAAGGCTCGGTGAATCTCCAATGAGTCGGCGCAGCGCAACGGCGTCGCCCGCGCTCCACAACAGCACCGCTCTGGCCGGGTTGCCGTCCCGACCCGCACGGCCCGCCTGTTGCCACCACGCTTCTAGCGACGTCGGGGCACCCACGAAAACCACCAAGCGAATATCGGGCAGATCTACGCCCATTCCGAATGCACTCGTCGCCACGAGTACGCGCCCATCGCCCTCAACAAAACATTCTTCTGCCCGAGCGCGCGCGCCCATGGTGCGGCCTGCATGGGTAAACGTGACGGCGATTCCCCGTTCCCGAAACGCACCTGCCAACGCCTTCACCCGTGCCCGAGTCGGTGCGTACACAACTACGCGGCCCTGAAGCGTCGTTTCCACCAATGCCGCGGCTCGGGCCAGACGAGCGCCAGGGCCGGTGGGTTGCTCCACCGAAAGGGCGAGATTCCCCCTGCGGAGCGAACCAACAAGAAGTACCGGATCGATCAATCCAAGGCTGGTGACGATGTCCGTGCGCACCCGCGCAGTCGCCGTCGCCGTCAACGCACACACAGGAATTCCTAGCTCGGTGCGCAAGAAACCGAGCGCTCGGTATTCGTCCCGAAAATCATGTCCCCACTCGCTGATACAATGCGCTTCGTCCACCGCCACCCGGGCAATGCGGTGCGTGTCCAACCACGCTCGGAAGCCCCGGCTCGTCACCCGTTCGGGACTCACAAACAGAAGGTCCATGCCAGGTGCCGCCGCAAGATTCTCCCGTTGTTCCGAAAGCGACTGATCCGACGCCACATGGACGGCACGCAGGCCACGTGCCGTCGCTTGCCTGACTTGGTCCCGCATCAGCGCAAGCAACGGGCTGACGACGAGGGTGGGGCCTGCACCAGCACCCGCCAGCGCCATTGCCGGAAGTTGGTAGCACAATGACTTTCCACCGCCCGTAGGCATGACCACAAGCGCGTCACGGCCCATCAGGGCGGCGTCGATCGCCTCCGCTTGAAGCGGACGCAGGTGCACACCCGCTTCCTCAGCCAATCGTCGAGAATCTGGGTTGAGCACGACGCGAACACTCCCTTCGCTTGACCGACCGGTCAGCCCGGGGGTAACGGGGCACCGGGGTGGGGCGACATGCTGTTGGTGGCGGCGGCGAAAGAGGAACTCGGCCCCCTGGTGGGCGAGGTGTTGGGCGTGGGCCCTGTGCACGCCGCTGTCCGGATGGCCACCCTCTTGGAACGGCATCGGCCCGATCGCGTCGTACTCATTGGGACAGCGGGTGCCTACCCGGGCGGCCCTGCGATCGGCACGGCGGTTGTCGCACACCGGATGGGTTTGAGCTGGGGCATCGCCGCCCTCGGGCTCGGCTACGTGCCACGTGCCCCTCTCCCGATCGACGCGGACCCCACGTTGCTCTCGTTATTGACCTGTCCGCGGCACGCCGTGCTTACCGCAGGCGCGATCACCACCGATCCCGATCTCGCGCGCCGGTTGGCAGACGATTGGACGGTCGAACATTTGGAGGCCTTCGCGGCGGCACTCGCCTGCAAATCAGCCGGTGTACCGTTCGTCGCCGTGCTGGGAATCGCAAACGGCGTGGGTCCGGATGCCCACGCCGAATGGCTCGCAAACCGGGACCAAGCACAAAGCGCAGCGCGAGCGGCGATCCTTCCGGTGCTGTCATGAGGTGGCGCGAACGCGCCATCGTCGCCTTCGATACAGAGACGACCGGCCTGCTGCCCTTCGGCGGCGACCGAATCATCGAGTTCGCCGCAGTGCGCATGTGGCTAGCGCCCGACGGATCGGTGGCCCGGACCGAGCCCTTCACGCGCTTGGTGAATCCGGGCATCCCCATCCCGCGCAAAGTGACCGAATTGACCGGGATCTCAGACGCGACCGTCGCTGGCGCGCCTCCGTTTTCCACCATTGCGTCGGAGGTCCATACCCTTCTGTCCGACGCCGTGACCGTCGCCCACAACTACCCGTTTGACTTGGCTTTCCTCACAGGCGAGCTTCGCGCGGCTGGGCTGGGTTGGCCTGCGCCCCTCGCGGAAATCGACACCGTTGATTTGTCCATCGCCAAATTCCCCGAGGAACGGACCCACAAACTCGGCGACTTGTGCGCGCGTCTCGGCATCCCGTTGGTGGGGGCCCATCGCGCCGAGGCCGATGCGGCCGCGACAGGGGCGTGCTTTGCGGCACTGGCACGCCGTCATGAAGTTGACGACGAATTGCAGACCCTGCTGGACTGGGCGCGCGCAATCGGTCGCCCACCCGACGACGGTGCGCTCGCCGTGGACACACGTTGCCGGGTCGTGTTCGCTGCCGGACGCCACCACGGTGCGCCCGTAGCAGACCACCCAGTGGAATTGGCGTGGATGGCCACCGCAAAGGTTCTCGGCCCACAAGGGTGGGGTTGGCGCTTCTCAGACGCGACGCGCAGGTGGGCCCGGCGGTGGCTTGACGTACGGGGCGCCGGACGCTCGCCGACGTCACCCAAAGTGCCCCATGCCACCGACTGGGTGCTGGACTCGTGCGCTTTGCCGGACCGAGCACCAGAACGAGCGCCGTCTAGAGGTCGCGACGATCTCCACCTGCGCACTGTGAATTGACCATGTGGTGGTGGCCGGCGTGCGCCCCTCGGTCCGCGGACCTCACGAACCAACTGGAGCGCGAGCTCGTTGCGCTCAACCAGGTCAACAGCCGCTTGCGCACCGAGGTCCTGCATTGTGGCGCCAGCGCCCCGCCAGACAGCATCGCGCGGACGCTGAAACAGGTGCTGGCGGATACCGAGGCGGAAGTGTTCACAGTCGGGGCCGAGACCGTTGTTGTGTTGCCCGTGGGCTACATCTTTACGGACCCCTACATCCCCAATGTGCGAGAAGAAGCGCGTCCGGCCGTGGACCTATTGGCGAGCGTGCTTCGGGACCACGAAGGCTACACCGTCACCGTGGTGGGACATGCCAACCCAACGCTGCCCGCCGACGTCGCCGTCTTGTATGCATCTCCCACAGACCTGTCTTTCCAGTATGCATGGGCCATGGTCGAAGCGCTGAGTTCTGACTACGGGGTTCCAGCTGACTTGTTTACCGTTTCCGCTCGTGGGCCTTGGGACCCCTTGGCTCCAGAGGACAGCGCCTCGGGCCCTTACCGCAACCGCCGCGTTGAGGTCGTCATCTACCCGCCTGGCCACCACTGAGGCACGTCACTGAGATGATGTTGGACATTCCCCGAGTCCACATTCTCTTTCAAGGCGATTCGCCTCGCGCGCTTGCGAGTCGTCGCGACGCAGTGACGCCCGACGAATTGCGCATGCTCGTGCAGGTCGACCGCTCGACCGCGGAAATTGCCGACATGTCCGCCGACCGGTGTCTTCCACTCGCAGGTCGGCGATGGGCGGTGGGCCGTCGCAGTGCAAATCGCTCCGTGTGGCGCATCGTCGACGAACCCGCTCTGCACCGCATGGGACATCCGGCCTGGTTGTGGACGGCGGACAGCTGGTTCGGCCCCCGCAACGCAGACCAGCCCGATGGACCTCTGCCCACCACCCAGTCCTTGCGTCATCTGGTACGTCAAGCCGCATCGATCGGCGGCTCGCGAAAGCAGTCGATCAAAGCCCTGGTGGCGTTGGTTGCGGCGCTGCGGGAGGGCAACCGGGGTTCGGCACTCGTGGTTTCCCGCGAATCGCTGGTTTCGGCAAGCGCCCCTGCGAGGTGGCTGGCACTCGCCCTCCTGGCCACGCTCCCTCCGTCGATCCGCGAGACGCTGCGCATCGGGATCGGCGAAATCCGCCCGGATCCCAAGCAGTTCGACATCGTCATCGTGGACCCCGCGCCCGAGGGATTCCGCGTCCTACACGCCGACGACCCTCCCGACGAGGGTCGGGATTTGGTTGCCTATTACATCCGAAATCGACTGCATGGGAACGACCCAGAAGCCGTGGAATCCGCTGCTTTCTTGTATGATCGACCGGGCGAAGAGGACGGCTGGGGAGAGGGAATCCGCACCCTGATCCGGTCGGGTCTACCAGGCGTTTCTATCGTGACCGACGAGATGATCGAGCGGGACCCAGAAGGGTCGGTTCGCGCACTTCGAGCTCGCATTCGGGCGGGCGCCGCGCTGGACCCAGCGCTGCTCGCTTCCTTGGTCGAGGTCACCCTTCACACACGAGATCACCGGCCGTGGCGTCCGCTCGCGGTTCGGCCCGCCAGCGAACGCGCCGAGGCTGTGGCCGCCCTGCTGGAGCGCAGTTCTGAGTTGGAGCCCCGCCGGGAGTTGGTCGAAGTGCTCGGCGCGATTCAACCGCGAGGGGCGAATCTGGTCACGTGGTGTGCCACACTTCTCCGTTGGTTGCGCGCGCCCAGTTTGATCGACACCGTCTACGAATTGTTGTACGAGACGCTGCTAGAATGGCCGTCATCGAGCACGCGCGCCTCGCGCACCAGCGTTTGGTCGGAGGCGTTGGCCGCTCTGATGGAAGAGGAACGATTCGACCTTGCGAGCCGCGCCCTCGCCTCGCCGTTGGCCCGACAGATCTCCGACGAAGGCGGCGCCCGTGTCATCGTCGATGCCTGGCTCGGGATTCCCGGCGACCGCAGGCAAGAAGACGGCCTTACGACGCTGTTGGAAACGGTGCACAAGGCCCCGGACCGCGAACCCGCGTTGTCGATGTTGTACCGCGCCGTGTCCAACGATCCGCGTGAGGTGCGCGCGCTCGTCCGCTTGTGGCGCCCCTTCTCCGACGGCCCCGTCGAGTCCGACCCCCTGTACTTGGCGTTGTACCGAGGCGGGGTCGCACGGGAATGGATCCGCGCCGAGTTGGAGAGTGCGGGGCCCGAAAAGGTCGCGTCCGTCGTTTCCGCACTGACGTCGGACCCCAACAGCACGCTTTGGGTCGAGGCCGAAGAGCTGCAATCCATCGCTTTGGGTGGGAGCGCGCGGGAACGCCTGCTGCGCCACGACGCCTTCCGCAACGGGCTGCGCGCTTTGGACCCATTGGCCGTATCGCTCGTCCCACACGCGATTTCCGAAACTGGATTCCCCGACCCGGAGGTATCCGCCGTCGCGACCCTGTTTGCCACCACGTCCGGCGCGTCACCCGTGTGGGGTTGGGTGGCGGTCGCCTCCGCGGAACCCGAGGCCTTCGACGATGAAACGATCGAGGCCACGGTCGTTGACGCAATTACCCGCCTCGGCCGCGACGAAGACGCCCGACGGATTGCGCGCGCCGTGGCACGCTCACTCGGGCAAGGAACCGCCTGGTCGCCACTCGATCACGCGCGGTGGCTCGTGCGTTTGGTGCTCGTGGACGACGCTGAGCGTTTCGGCGAAGAGCTCGCCCTTGAAACGCTGCAAACGATTGCCCGCCGAAACGACGCCGTAGAGCGGATGGTGGAGATCACGCACGCATTTGGCGACCTGCAAGACGACCATCCAGCGTTGGAATCGTTCTCGGGCTACCTGCTGCCACAAGCCTGGCTCGGCGGCGTCCCAAAGGCGTTCACCGCAATGTTGGACCCGGGGCGGCTACCCGACGCTATCCGGACGGCACTTCGGATCCATACTTAGCAAATGATCCTCCCAGCGTCGCTTGCCCGCGCGCGTCGTCGTGGCGGGTTCCTGCGCCCTGCACGGGCCAACGTCGGAGACGAAGAGCTCCTCCTCACCGCCAGTGAACTGATTGACCTGTTCGCCGAAGCCGCCGCTGGACGCTGGTCCCGCGGGCGGCTGGACGCGTCCGTTCTGGAACTCGCAAGCGAACAGGACCGCAAGGTTGTGTTGGGAATCGCCCATGTGCTGTCGCAATCGATCGTCGAGGCGCCGGCCGTCGAGGGCGTGAACAGCGTCGCCTTCCGCAAAGAGGTCTTCGAAACGGCGTCTGCGTTTCGACCCATCGCGTTGGAACGAGGTCCCTTCGAGCGTACCGTCGCCGACGACGTGCTTGCCTCCGTCGGCGAGAAGTACGGCTTGGACGGACCCACGGCGAGGCACGCGCTGTATGCCGACCTTCCCTCCGAACACGTGGTTCATTCGTTCGAGGTGCCCGAGGTCGGTGTTGTCCTCAGCGCCTACGATCTGGCGCTGGCCCAAACGCCGCTCGTGCGGGCCACAAAGATGACCGTGACGCTGCAGTCCCCGTCGACCACGAGAATCCGGCAGCTCCTCAGACATGCGCGATTTCGTCAGCTGATCCACCAGGCGAAACGCGACGGGGAGCGGCTCATCATCGAATTCGACGGCCCCATGTCGCTGTTCGGGCAGACCACCCGCTACGGCGTTGCATTCGCCAATTTTCTGCCCGCGCTCTTTCTACAAACCGAAGCCTGGTCTTTGGAGGCCCAGGTTCGCTGGCCCCCCGGCACAGCCACGTTCCGGATTGACCACACCGATGGTTTTGTGGCGCACCTCCCTGACCATGGCGCGTGGAAAACCCGTTTTCACACTTGGTTCGAGGAGCGGTGGGCGGCCAAGGACACAGGTCCGTGGCGTCTGAGCGAGCATACAACGCCGCTCAATCTCGCGGGTCTTGGGGTATTGCTGCCGGATTACGAAATCACCGATGGATCCCGAACCGCCCTGCTCGAAATCTTGGGATATTGGAACAAAGACGCGCTGCTACGAAGGGTCGAAACCCTGCAACGGGCCGGGCCCGGAAATCTGATTCTTGCCGTGAGCCGGCGCTTGTGCACGTCAGAGAATGGCGTGGACGATTGGCCAGCTATCGTCGTGCCATTCTCTGAGGTGGTGTCAGTGTCGGCCGTACTCGCGGCTGTTGAACTCGCGGCGCGACCCGCCCCGAGCACGTAGCTTCAGCCGGACCCACCCGAGCGCAAACAACAGCCAGCCACTGTTGCCTGGCGCACTCGCACACCCCGTTGGCACCGGCGCCCTCGGCGAAGCGGAGAATAACACATCGGTTTCCAGAGGCTCTTCGCCCGTAGGCTCCTCGTCGGTCTGCGTGTCCGGCACGCCGGTATCGACGGGAGGACCCGTGGTTCCGGTCGGTGGCGGAACCGTGCCGGTGGTCGGGGGAGGCGGAGGCGGCGTGCATCCGACCGTGAGGGTGTAGCCACTGACGGCTCCCTCCCAACCATCGATCACCACCGTCGTATTGACCCCGGCGGTGGCGGCATAAGCTAACGATTCGTCCGAGGCATAGGGCTGGCCACTGCTCGCAAGGCAACCGGAACCATCGCAGGCCGGGCTTGACAGGGCGTACAGGTCGAGGTCGGCGCTCAGTCCCGTCAGCGAGAGTGTGACCGTTTCGGTGACCGTCGTCGTCAAGTTGAAAACCATTTCCGGGCCGCTATACACATATTCCGTACACCCATAATACGACGTCGCATTTTGGGAACCGGGATCGGCGTTCGTTCCCGTGCGCACCTCGCCGCAGGTCAACGTGGCCGCAGGCACGCAGTCGGGCGCGTCTTCACAGGTCAAGCCAGGCAGGCCAGCGTAAGCGCCTTGGTCCACCCAATAGATTGGTGGGGCAGAGCACGGTCCATCAAAGGGGTCCGACCCGTTGAGTCCCGGTTCGTCCACCTGAAAATGCAAATGCGGTCCGGTCGAATAGCCGGAAGAACCGACCAGCCCCAGGTAGGTTCCACAGACCACCTGTTGACCCAAGGAAACAGAAACCGACCATTGTTTCATATGTCCATAAATCGTCGTTTTGCCATCCGCGTGGTCGATATACACATAGTTTCCGAATCCGCCACCGCCGTAACAATCGCCGGTTGTGCAACGGTCGAACTCACCATCATTGGTCGCGCTGACCGTGCCGGGCGCGGCCGCCAGTAGATCCCGGCCTTCGTCCATGCCGGGAAAACCGCCAACGCCAAAATCACTTCCATCATGACCCGGATAGGTGATTCCCCCGCAATTCCAATCGGCCCCGCCATGGTCTTTGTAGGCCGTGGGGTAAAACGTTCCGTAGTCTGCCGCGCTTGTCGGGAACGCATATTGTTGCGCGACAGCGAGGCGAATCCACAGGATCATCGCCAATCCACGGGCAACTCGACGGAGCTTGGGCCCATCGCCGACGTCCACGACAACGCGTTCCCGTCAAAGCGCCAATCCGCGTTGTCCGGCGGCGGCACCCAACGTTCGGGACGCCCATTCCCGGCGCGTAGCCCTACATTGGTGAGCTGCAATCTCTCCTTCGTCGCCACACGAACAACCCACACCGATGCTAAACCCGTCGCCGCCGAAACGTAGGCAACACGTCCGCCCTCAGGCGACAGGCCCGGACGATCAGGGTTGCCATCGTCATCGACGAGCACGCTGGGCTCGCCGCCCTCGTGGACCCACAGCACCGACGACCGGTCGCCGAGGCCGCGTTCGCTCCACACAGTCGTGCCCGCTTGGGACGCGGCCACCCCAATCCGGCCCGGTGCGAGGCGATCAGACGCGTCGTCCACCCCCGCACCACAACCTAGACCTGCGAAAAGCGCAAACCGCCACATGCGAAACCCTATCATCGGCGGTAGGCGTCGTGTTCCCTGCGGCGGGCACTCGTGGATTCCTCTGCCGAGTCAGCCACAACGAGTTCGTACAGCTGGGCCTGCTTCGCACCATGCCGGCGAAGGATCCGTCCCAAGCGCTGCACATGTTCCCGAACGGTGCCCGAACCCGACATCACGATGGCGACCTCGGCCTCCGGGACATCAACGCCTTCGTTGAGCACCCGCGACGTGACCAGCACGCGCTGCGTGCCCTCCGAAAACGCCGCCAACCAGCGGCGACGCTCCGCTGCGTCGGTATGGTGCGTCAACGCAGGCACGAGAAATCGACGCGACACCTCAAATGCACTTGCGTTGTCGTTGGTGAACACGAGAATCCTTCGCCCAGCGTTCCGCCTTAACAATTCGTCCAGCGCAGCGAGCTTCCGCGGCGTCGTCTCCAAGATTCGCCTCGACACCCGCCAGGCACGCAGCGCCGATCGACCTGCCGCGCTGCCCATGCCATCGCGAAGGATCCGTGCCCATGGCGCACCACGGAGACCGCGGCCGTCGACAAAGGCACGAAACTCGTCTCGCGCAGCCGTGTAGGCAGCCCGTTCGTCGGGGCCAAGCGCCACCCTGACACACTCGGTTTGATACTCGGCAAGCCAGTCGCCAGCGAGTTCCGGGATTTCCTTTCGGTAGACGACGGGTCCGACGAGCTCCACCAGACGATCATGTCCGCCGTCCGGCCGCTCCAGCGTCGCCGTCAAGCCCAGCCGAAAAGGCGCAAGTGACGCGATCGCAGCAACCGCGTACGACGGCCCCGCGAGGTGATGGACCTCGTCGAACACCAGCAGGCCAAACCGGTTTCCCAACCTCTCTGCCTGAATCCATGCCGAGTCATAGGTCGTCACGGTGATGTCGTGAATTGTCGAAGAGCCGCCCCCAAGTACACCGATCGGCTCCCCGAAGGCCCGCCCGAGTCGGTCGTACCACTGGGCCACCAACTCTAGCGTGGGCGCGACAAGCAGTGCGGGCCGACGCGTTTGAGCGATCGCCGCCTCCGCCACCAACGACTTTCCGGAACCCGTAGGCAAAACGACCACGCCGCGGCGACCGCCCTCCTGCCAAGCCTCGACGGCCTCTCGTTGGTAGTCCCGCAGCGAATCCGCTCCGACCCACGGCCGGTTCATCTCGCCCCAACCACGCGCCTCGTCCACGTAGGCGGCACCGGATCGATGCAGCCACCGAAGCGTGTTGGCGTAGCAATTCGCAGGTGCGCGGGGCAGGCCGACGCGGGCATCAAGCTGGAACCCGTCAGGCCATAGGTCCCGCTCAACCCCTTCGAGCAACAGGGTTCCGCGGTCAAAACGGAGACGACGCACAGGGCCTCCCGCTTGACTTGACCCGAACCGATGTTTAGCGTGCGCCGCCCGCCTAGGAGGCGTCTTGATCGAGGTCAGCGGCCTCACCCGCTATTACGGAAAATTTCAAGCCTTGAGGGACGTGTCCTTTCGCATCGCGGAAGGCGAAATCGTCGGCCTCTTAGGCCTTAATGGCGCCGGAAAGTCCACGACGCTCAAGGTGCTCGCCGGGCTGATGGCTCCAAGCGAAGGCACCGTGCGTGTGCAAGGCGTAGACCTGATGGCAGCGCCCGATGCCGCACGAGCGCGCATTGGCTACCTGCCAGAGGATCCGCCGCTCTACCTTGACATGACCGTGCGAGGCTTCCTCGAGTACACGCTCAAGCTCAAGGGCTGCGCCGCCAACAGCCCCCGTCTCGACGAGGTCATTGAGACCTGCCAACTCACCGGACGAGACGAGCAGGTCATCCGCACGCTTTCGCATGGCTACCGCAAACGCGTCGGCATCGCCCAAGCCATCGTACACGACCCGAAGTTGGTCGTGCTGGACGAGCCAATCAGCGGTTTGGACCCACAACAGATCGTGGAAATGCGCAAGGTGATTCGCGCCTTGGGCAAAGGCAGGGCCGTCATCCTGTCCTCCCACATTCTCGGCGAAATCAGCCAGACCTGCGATCGCATTCTCGTCGTGCACCGAGGACGGCTGGTCGCCCAGGGCACAGAAGCTGAACTCGCAGGCACCCAAATGGAGCGGATCGCGCTCACCGTTCGCGGTGAACCGGCCGCTTTCGGAACCTGGCTTGCGTCCCAACCGGGCGTCGGCCAGGTACAGGCCCGCAGCGCCGCTGCCGGACTGGCCGCGGCCGAAGTCCAGCTCACTTCCGACGTCCGGGAACAACTCGTCGCCGCCTGCTCCGCAGCGGGATTCGGGGTTCGCCTCGTCGAGTCGCCTCAAGACGAACTTGAGGAGATCTTCCTCGGACTCACGCAAGGCAAAGGAGCCGACGCATGAACGCGCTTGTCGTCGCCCGCCGCGACTTCGCGGCCTACGTCTACGGATGGTACGGCTACCTCATCTTTGCCTTGACTCTCGCGGTGCAAGGCCTGCTATTCCAGGCCTGGGTCCTCGGTTCCAAGGACGCCCGTTTCAGCCACGAGGTCATCGAAGACTTCTTTTACGTGCACGGCGGCTTTGTGATGGTCGTCGCGGTGCTGCTCGCGATGCGGTCCTTCGCCGAGGAACGCGGGGACGGCACCTGGGTACTGCTCCAGACGTCCACCTTTCGTGACGGCCAAGTGGTGCTCGGAAAGTGGCTCGCCGGCATGGGCATGGTCGTCGCCTACAACGCCCTGACGCTGTACATGCCGATGCTCATCTTCGTCAACGGCAAGCTCAGTCCTGCCCACCTCGCCAGCGGCTACCTGGGTTCCGTGCTCTTGGGCGGGGCGTGTATGGCGATTGGTGTGTTCGGCTCATCGTTGTTCCGTAGCCAGTTGCTTGCGGGCATCGTCTCGGGCATCATCGTTGTCGGCTTCCTGACCACGTGGATGCTCTCTGAGGTCGTCGAATCCCCCTTCAACGACGTGGCCGCCTACATGGCCCTCTTCCAGCAACACTTCATTCCGTTCTATGAGGGTCGCCTCGAGTTGAACGGCGTTGTGTACCTGGTTTCGATGACTTGGCTCTTCCTTACGCTGACCACGCGGGTGCTGGTCGGCCGTCGGTGGGAATGATGTTCGAAAATACTGGTCTTCTGTTGCTCGGCGGCATCATCGCAGCACCGCTCTTGGCCTTGGTCGGGTCGGTGGCCTACGACGCCTGGACCCGCCGGACGGGCTCCTCCATCGTGCTCGGTGCCGCACTCGGTCTGCTGTTCGTCGGCGAACGGCTGTTCGGCGAAGGATCGTGGCGCCCCATGGTTTCGGGCCTCGGCCTGCTCGTGCTGGCCGCCGCGGTGCTTCTCCGAGTCCGAGCCTCAACCGGTGCCACCGGCACTGCCCAGACCGTGCACGGACGTGCGCTTACGGGCACGCTTCTCGTCGGCTTGGCCGTGGCTCTGTACGGGGTCAGCCTGCCGTCCGCGATGGACATGGCGGGCCTCGGTGAAGAAACCCTGCCACGAGCCAAGGCCACGCTGGCAACGCTGTGGCCCATTCTCGCATTGCTCGGTTTCTTGCCCACGGTGTGGCTGGATCGGGTCCTCGCCCTCCACCCCATCGCCGTGCCGGAGCGCGCTGCCGAAGTCGCTTGGCAGTCCGGTTTGATCGCCGCGTTGTCGATCTCATTGTTGTTCCCGTTGAACTACCTGGCCGACGCAAACAACGTGGAGAAGGACGTCGCGTACTTCCGTACCACCCGTCCCGGTACCGCCACCGCCACGATGATCACTACGCTCGCCGAACCGGTCGAGGCCTTGTTGTTCTTCCCGTCCGGAAACGACGTAGGGCGCGAGGTCAAAGCCTACTTCGATTCCCTCGCCCAGATCGCTGGCGACCGTCTCACCGTGCGTCTCGTCGATCAGGCCCTGGACCCCGCCACCGCCGAAAAACTCAAAGTGCGTGACAACGGCGACGTCGCCTTTGTTCTCGGCGAAAAGAACCAGCGCTTCAAGATCGGCTTGGAGCTAGGCAAGGCCCGCAAGGACCTCAAGCGCCTCGACAGTTTGGTCCAGACCAATCTGCTCAAACTGACGAAGGCTCAGCGCACAGCCTACTTCCTCGCTGGACACGGCGAAGCGTCGAGTCGGGAGAAAGAAAACCCTCTCGAGAAATTGAACATCTTCAAGAAGTTCGTACTTGAGGCCCAGAACTTCAAGGTCACGAACCTTGGCGTCTCTGAGGGGTCGGCGGTGGCCGTTCCCGATGATGCCGCGCTGGTCGTTATCGCCGCGCCCAAGAAGCCCCTGCTTCCCGAGGAAGAAGCGGCGCTTGAGGCCTATTGGGACCGCGGTGGCCGCATCCTCGCGATGACCGAGCCCGGTGCGGACCCCATGACCCCGCTGATGGCAAAACTCGGCGTGACCGTGGGCACCGCGCCTTTGGCGAATGCAGAGAAATACATCCAACAAACGCGGGGTCCGGCGGATCGCGTGTTGTTGATGACGAACAAGTTCGGCAGCCACGAGTCGGTGAAGACGCTTTCGAAGAACAGCACCCAGTTCTACGTCGTCCTGCCCACCGTCAGCTCGGTCACCAAAACCCCCGACACGACGAACAAAGTCACCACGATGTTGCGCAGCTTCCCAGACACCTGGGAAGACCTCGACGGTGACCGGACCCTCGGCCCGAACGAGCACGGTAAGGTGCATGAATTCGGCCAGGCGATCAGCGCGGGCGACGACAAAACCGGTTCTCGCGCCGTCGTGTTTGGCGACGTCAACCTGATGTCGGATCCCTTGCTTGAGTCCTTACAAGGAAACCAACAACTCGCACTCGACGTCACGCGCTGGCTCGTCGGCGAAGACGAGGTTTCTGGCACAACCGAGTCGGAAGAAGACGTGAAGGTGCAACACACCCGTGAGGAGGACCAATACTGGTTCTGGTTCACCACCGCGGCCATGCCCGGCATGATTCTGGCCTTGGGTGGGCTTGTGATGCGGTTCCGCGGGAGGCGCGCGTGAAACAGGTAGTTGCTCTTGGGTTGGTGCTCGGCCTGTCGCTGGTGGGCGCCTACGTCAGTTGGTTCGAGCCGAAGGAAGACGTCGCAGCAAAGGGGGAGGCTGTCGAAGTTTACCCAGCCAGCGCAGGCGACGTTTCGCGCATCGCGTGGGAAAGCGAAAAACTCAGCGTCGTCGCCGAGCGGCGCACCGACGGAAAGGGTGAGTACACCTGGCTCAACACCACGGAACGCAAGACCAAGAAGGTCACGCCGCCCAAGGTGCCGGAAACACCATCGCCGGATCCCGCGGTTCCCCCAGTGACGCCTGACGCAGACCCTGCTGTGGCACCCGACGCAGACCCTGCTCTGGCACCCGACGCGCCAGGCGATGCGCCAGGGCCGGCCGCCGAGGCCCCACCGGAAGATGTCGAGATCAAGAAGCTCGAGTTCAATGGAAACGACACGGCGACCAAGCTGTGGGAGCAGTTCTCCCCGTTGATGGCGCTCCGAGAATTGGTACCTGGACCCGAAATCGACACCAAAGTATTCGGATTCGAAACGCCAGAAGGCACGCTCACCGTGACGCGCAAGGGCGGCGAGGTGACCGTCATTGTGGGCGGCGAAGCGTATGGCTCCAAGGACCGGTACATCAAGGTCGGCGAACGGATCTTCCTCGTCGATGACAACACGCTCAGGCCGCTGCAGTTCGCCAACATGCGACTGCTAGAGCGCGGCCTTCAACCCCTGGTCGAAGAGAAGATCGAGACGGTCGAGATTCGAACTGCGGCGCAAGGTGCCCTGACCCTTACCCAGGTGAATCGCGATGACCGCGCCAAGGCCTTTTGGGCAAGAAGTACGGCGGCGGAAACGGAAGACACCAGTGCCGGCCTGTGGCTGGGCAAAGTGTTGCGGCTGCGCGGGTCCGAGTACGTCTTCGGAGACGCGCCTGCTGACCTGACCCCGGTCTTCACCTGGACCGTCACTGGCGACGGGAAAACCTGGGTCATCGAAATGCTGACCGCGACCGCCGAGGACAAAATCGACTGGTACGCGCGCTCCGACTACGATCGTGCCCTTCTCAAGCTGACCCGCTCCCTCGCAGGTGACGTCGGCGCCGACCTTGAAAGCGTGCTCGCCGGCACGGCCCAAATCGCGCCCTCCGAAGACGACGCGCCCGAGGACATCGCCCCCGCTCCAGGGTCCGAGCCAGCCAAGCCCCCTCATCCGCTGCCGTCGGCTCCGTAGAGTTTCACCTCGACGAACGGGCTGCCCAGCCTCTCGTTGAGCCTGCGTTTCCACAACGCACGTTCATCGTTCAGGCGGTACACAGCCCTCGCCGCCGCCACGAACTCTGCGCCAAATTCCCCGTCGGCCTCAAGCGCTCGCAACCGATCCTCAATGTCCCAAAGCGCGGCATTGACGCGCGTCAATTCTGCGACTTCGACGAGATCCGCCAGCGCCGGCAGGCGCTCCTCCGTCCACGCCAGCAACAAGGCCGTCAACTCCCGGTCGACGAACGCTCGCGCTGCCGGCTCGACCACCCGCTCGAGTTTGCGCCGCAAGATCGTGATCCGGTCGGCAACGTCCCCGATGGCTTGAGGCACACGCATGGTCGACCCTACCGTGGTACCCCAAGTGTATGTGGGTCTTCGGCTCGCTGCTCGCATGTCATCCGTGGGATGAGGCTGTCGTAGACGGCCTCCGCACGCTGGAGCGGTCGTTCCGCACGGACCACGCAGGGTTGGCTACGCTTCGGATCGACCTGGACGAGGGAGAGACCGCCTTTCTTGTCACCACCCTTGTTCCTGACAACGCACGCGTCCGTGTCGACAGTCTCACGGACCCCGACGGCACCGAAGCCTTCAACGCCGACGTCGTGCTTCGGACGACCGAGGCAAAAACAAGCGCGGTCTGGTTGTCCACCGTGAATACGTTTGGGTGGCCCATTCAGCGAGGGGACCGAGAACCTGACGGTGACCGGTGGAATGTCGACCTCCTGACGACAGACAGCACAGGGGTCCCACTGGCCGCGGACTGCGTCAGTACGGTCCTCATCAAGACCGACGACAACTTCAGCCGGGGCACACTTCAGGTGGTTGTCGTCTACACCGACGGCGTGGACGACGAGGCCGATTGGGTGCTCGCTGTGGCGTCCGCGGTGGACGCCTGGGGGGCCCTCATGGCTGAGAGAGGCGTGGACCTCGACGTCAGCTTCGCACAATGGTCCGGCGACCCAGTGGGCGCACCGGGCTTCTCAGACCCGTTGCCCTGGGAAGAACTTTCAGCAGCCCAACCTCTCGGTTCGATCAAGGTCGTGCTCGCTCACGTGATCGCCGAATTTCCGGCTGCGCTCGGGATCACCGGCAACATCCCGGCGCCGCTGATCCCTTCCGGGCAATCGGGCGTGCTCGTCGGCCTGGACTATGCAGCCGGAATCGACGGCAGCTTCAGCGAGTTGGAGATCCAGCTCCTCGCCGAGACGCTTGCCCACGAGTCCGCGCACGCCACTGGTGTCTTCCATCCCGTCGAAGTGGATTGGGACTTGTACGACGCGCTGCCAGACACCCCCACCTGTGTCACGGAGCAATCCTGCGAGGCAGAATTCTCCTCGAACCTTATGTTTCCCTACCCGATCTGCACAAGCGCCTTCAGTTGTATCGCCCAGACCGATTTGACCGACGACCAAGTGTCCATGGTCCAACGATTTGTTGCCACTCGCTGACGTCAAACTGAAGATCCTGCTCCCCAGCAGGGGCCGCCGCCCTAACCTGCCTATGTTTGTTGTAGGTATGCGCATGTACGAGCGATCCAATGCACGCACGGGCCCCGTGCCCACCGAAGCGCCCAATCGCCCAGAACGGGCGGTTCGGCAGGACGGGCTTTCGATCACACCGCTCAGCCGCGTACGAGAATGGGCCTATGAACCAGTTCGCCCGCCCCCGAGGGAACGATGACCGCCAATGACCTGATCTGGCTCTCCGTTGCAGCCGGAGCGATGCTCTGTGCCGCTCTGCTAGGCCTCTTGGTCGCCGTGGAGTTTCTCCCACGGCTGCTTGGTCGTGAGGAGTCGTTCGCCGAGCCACGTCGGGCAAAGCCACGCGTACCCGCCCAGAGTTCGCGTGCAGCCGAACCCTTGGTCAGCATTCCCGACCTCAAACCTCGGGGCATCCTCGCGATGACGCCGAAGGCCGAGCCCGTGCGCCGCGCTCAGCCTCCGCCAGCGCCCTTGCTCCCTCCGAAAGCCGTGGTCACCAAACGGCCTGCACCGGGAATGGTGATCGGGCCTGCAAAGGCCGCCGCGCCACAAAAACAGCCTGCCTACAACCTCAACTTCGATGAGGGGCGATTCGGCGGCGAAGCCGGCACCGACCTTTCCGACGTGGATGAAGAAGCAGACCTTCCCACGGTTTCCATCGATCGGAGCCAGTTCGAGGCCGCGTACGGCGAGTTCGCACTCCAGGACCGGGACTAGCCGACAAGCGATCAGCCATTAGCGGTCAGCGGTTAGCCCGCACTGATGGCTGATGGCTGATGGCTGATGGCTGATGGCTGATGGCTCACTCCCTACCAAATCTCGCAGACGTTCTCAGGTGCCATCGGCGTGCCCACCGGGCAGTTGAATGCCTCCCGGAAGTCCACCAAGTTCATGACAGGTCCAACGACCCGGAAACGAGCAGCCGCGTGCGGATCGGCGCGGACCTGCATTTGTCGGTAGCCGGGCGTGCTCACGGCGCACCAGGCTTGGGCCGCCCCCACAAACAGTTGCTGACGGCCGTCCAGGCCCGCGAACTCCGCTGAGGCCCCGTTCTCCGCCTCCCACGTCGCGAGCGCCGTCAGGGCGAGTCGATAGCCTCCGAGATCTGCAATGTTCTCGCCGAGCGTCAACTCACCGTTGACGTGAACCCCGGGGTCGACTTCGAAGCCCGAATATTCTTTGGCAAGACACTGTGCGCGCTCCTCGAAACGAGCCGACACGTCCGGCGCCCACCATTCCACAAGGCGTCCGTCTTTGTCGAACTTCCGGCCCTCGTCGTCGAAGCCATGGGTCAACTCATGCCCCATCACCATGCCAATCGCGCCTAGATTCACGGCCATCGGAAAGGAGGACGAAAAGAAGGGCGGTTGGAGAATCCCGGCCGGAAAGACGATTTCGTTTTCCGACGGGTTGTAATAGGCGTTGACTTGCTGCGGACTCATCATCCATTCCGTCGGATCGACGGGCCCACCCACACGGTCGAGCTGGCGACGGGCTTCGAAGGCCAACCCATGCGTCCAATTCCCAAAATGATCGTCTGGCGACAATGACAGCGCGCTGTAGTCAATCCAAACGCTTGGGTGACCGATCTTGTTGGTCACGGCGCGCGCCTTGTCCGCCGCGACGGCCCGCGTGGCGTCGTCCATCCACGACAACGCCGGGAGACGCTCTTCGAACGCGGTTTCTATGCGTCGGATCAAGTCCAATGCGACGTCGCCGCTGTCGCCCGCAAAGGCCGCTTCGACGTAGAGCTGTCCAACGTCATTGGCCAATGCCGATTCGGTGGCGCTCAAGCAACGTTTCCACCTCGGCTGCATCACGGCCGTGCCTTGCAGCCGCGTCTGATGGAAGTCGAACACTTCTTTCTGGACCGCCCCCGACAAGCCCGGCGCGGCGTGGCGCAGGAGGCTGTAACGAAGCGCGACCTTAAGCGTGTCCACAGGCGTGTCCTTCACCAACCCGTCGAGTGCCATGAAGAAAGACGGCGTCAGCACATTCAGCCGCACCATGGACGGGTAGCCGGCACCTTCAAAGAACGAATCCAAGGGCAGGTTGGGCGCGATGGCCTGAAATCCCGCGCGATCTACCGGGTGGTTCTGTTTGTCGGTCTCCCGGAGTTCCTCTTTTGACCACTGGATTTGAGCCAGCGCGGCCTCGAACGCGACGAGCACCTTGGCGTTTTGGGCCGCTACCTCCTGGGACGTGCCCGCGAGGCCGAGCAGACGGGCCACATGCGCCTCGTAGTCGGTCAGGAGCAGCTGACCGGCTTCGTCCGCTTTGAGGTAATAATCGCGGTCCGGTAAGCCCAGGCTCGCCTGCCCCAGGTGTCCCACATAAACGTCGGGGTTGCTGAGGTCGGCGAACGCTTGCAAGCCGAACAGCGCACCTCCGGGCTGCAACTGCGACCTCCCCACCACACGCATCACGTCGGAGAGGTCGCGGATCGTTTC
Source organism: Klebsiella pneumoniae (assembly GCA_945861065.1). GTDB lineage: Bacteria > Myxococcota_A > UBA796 > UBA796 > SXOB01. Next base: position 27,527 of record CAMASI010000010.1, read on the forward strand.
CACCTCTTGCAACATCGAGGCGATGGGGGCCAAACCCTTGGCGTCGATCGCCGTTTCGTCCATACACGCCCCAAAAAAACTGCCGATCCGCTGGCGACGAGGATCGTCGCCTGGCCTCTCTACCGCCGCGTCCACGATGTCGTGCAAGAGTTTTTGGTTCTGGTCGACGATGGTATGAAAGCTTCGGAAATAGGCCGGCCGATCCGCTGGAAGCGGCGTCGAGGCGAGCCACCCCCCGCACGCATACGCGTAGAAATCCTGACACGGGTCCACCGCGAGGTCCATCGCAGCTTTGATGCCGACCGCTGGGTCTTCGGAGGGCGCTGCGGGCGGCGTCTTACAGGAAAGCAGCAGAACTGCGAACGGGATGACATTGCGCATGGCCAGCGCGCTAACGCATCGTCTAAGCGATAAAGGCTAACAGGCTCGACTTCGCGGCTGTCCGCAGTATGTTGGCTTGTGGAGTAAACCCTTGGCGGCAAGAGGACATCGCGACGCTGGCGGTTCCCCGCCGGAACCCACTTCTCCTACGCCCGTTCCGTTGCCGGGCTCTGATCTCATGGATCACACCGATACGCCAACCGCAGAACCCGCGCCTACGAAGGTGGCGAGGCCAGACGCGCTGGTGGTGCCCCGCGAGGTCGCCGCCAATCCGGACTACGTCGAATGGGACGAGCCGCTACGAAGGCGCTTGGAGTCGGCAAAGGAAGTAGGCGTCCGACGCTCGCCCGCGCCCACCATTCCGCCGGAACAACCGCCCGAACCACCCGCAGCGAAGGCGGCGCCAGCACCCGGGGCTGCCCCCGATCCTGTGCCACCCGAGGCCTCTCCGCTCGTGGGCCCGCCGATGATGTTGGAGACGCCGCCGGGCGTGCAGCGTTCGGCGTTGTCGGAGCCGCCCAACATTCCAAATCCGCCGCAACCACTGTCGATCACACCGGCCCCCAGCGACCCGCCTAGCCCTGTGTTCAGGGCCACCGGTTCGAGTGGGCCTCCGAGCCATCAAGGCGTCGGGCGGGCACCGCCGCTCCGTTCCGACCCCCAACGTTCGGAGAGCCTCGGCGTGCGCGTCGTGGCCACACCGGAACCGCCCGCAGCACGGCCTCGTTCAAGCGCGCGACCGGATCGCATCAAGCCCGCTGAGTTCGGCGTTCTGCTCGTGTTTGTCCTGACGCTGCTCGCTGCAATTGCTGGCGTGTTGTGGTTCCGACAGGCCAGCTTGGTCGAGGCGCCTCCGTTGGGCGGAGCCGTAGGGGCACAAGTCCCTGCCGTGGCCCCGCCCCCCGCCCCTTCACTGGAATTGCCAGCCCCGGAGCCGCCCGCAGCACAGGTCCCGTCTGACGACCCGAATGCGGAGCACAAACCCAAGGTCCCCGTTCGCACCACGCTCAACAACGACCCGATCGAGATGCTGAAGGAGCGCGAACGCGCCCAGAAAGCCGCCAAGGCCACGCCGCCGCCCCCTTGACCAAAGCGCGCCCGAACGACCCTGCGCTACGGCAAGTCAAGCGCTTGCAGTTCCACCTCGAACGCTGCCTGCAACACCGGCCAACGCCAACCACCGCGTGGATCGAGGTCATAAGGCCCGACCCGAAACCCGGGAGCGAGCCGCTCGCGTTTCCATTGCGCAGCGCAAAAGCGCCGAACAAAGGTGCGCACGTCGCGCTTAAAGTGCTGCTTGTCCCCGCCATAAATGGCTGACAGCTCTGGCCAAAGTGTCTCCACAAGGTCGCGGGGCGTTTGTCCCTTTTCAACGAACCCGAATGTTAGCCTGTCGAGCACCACGTAGGGCATCAGGTCGGATTCATCGGTCTGACCGGCCCCTGGCGGACGAAGCTCGGCCGTGGCCGGAATCGCCAGCACCGCGTCGATCGCTGGCCAACCATGGAAACCCCTCGCCCACGTCAACCACACAGAAATCCACGTCTTCGGCAGGCCCGCCAGCGGGGCGATGACCCCCATCGAATCCCCATCGAGCGTGGTGTACCCGACGGCCGCTTCACTGAGATTGCCCGTCGTCAGGAGGGTGAACCCCCGTTGGTTCGCAACGGTCCACGCCACCGTTCCGCGGCAGCGAGCTTGTGCGTTCTGCAACACGATATCGTCGGCTGGGTCGTCCCAGCTCAGCGCGCGACCCGCATCGGCCTCCACCAGGCGGCGAACCTCGGCGAATACGCCGGAGATGTCCACCACACGATGGTCCGTCCCCAAGGTCTTGGCGATCGCTTCCGCGGCCTGACAGGTAGGCTGGCCGGAATTTTCTGTGGGCTCCCAAATCGTTACGACCTGCCGTGCCACCTCCGCCCGCAAGGCGTCTCCGGACAGGTCGGGCCTGGTCCAAGCCACCCTTCTGACAGCAATGGCCGCGGTCATCGCAGAATCACGACCTCCCGAAAGCCCAATCACTACGCCACGGATTTCCGCGCGGCGCAGATACTCATGGAGCCCGTAGCACAAGCCCAATTCAAGTTCGACGGACCCGCAGTTCTCATCCGTCAGCGCGAGGCCACGCGTGCCGATCCAGGCCAAACTTGGGTCCGCAGTTCGTCCGGTCGGCGCTAGCCACGGCAACGGCGTTGGCGCCCGCACGGCCCGGCTGTCGTACACACCCTCGATGGTCACGAGGCGCGGCTGTGGACCTCGGTCTCCCCGGCGCGTTGCCGCAACCCGTTCGCGCCACGACCCCTCCTCGACGCGGCTCTGCCGAAGCCCATCCAGGTCGACCTCGGCGTCCACCAGGTGAAAGTCACTGTCGAAGCAGAAACGGTCGCCCTCCGCCAATACGCGGCCGTCCCGCGCAATGAACACGGCCCCATCGAAAATCGTACGCGCATCGTCGCAGCCCATCAGCGACGCATACAGGTACGCCACATGGTCTTCGCGGCTCGTCTGTTCGACAAGACCGCGTCGCGTGGCCTGTTTCCCGACCATGAACCAGCTTGCGGACGGGTTGGCGACGAGGGTGGCGCCCGCGAGCGCAGCGGTTGAGCCCGGGCGATTCCCAAGCCAGCCGTCCTCGCACACCTCGACCGCGATTCGACCGAGGCCCGCGGCCTCGAACACCAGCGACCCCAGCGGAACCATCAAACCATCCGGAGCCGCGTACTCATCCACGTCGCCGCGCCGCCAGCCCGAGTACCACCGGTTCTCGTACAGCACGTCCCCGGTCGCCAGGTTCTCTTTGGCGACGAGCCCCGCTATTCGCCGATCTCCGATCACAGCGACCACGTTGTACAACACCTCCCGGTGGCGAATCGGCAAGCCGACCAGGACCACGAGCCCTTCGGTGTGGGGCAGAACCGTCAACAACGCTTCCCACGAACGTTCCGCAGTTCCGCGCCGAACCACCCGGTCCCCGAGGCCATAGCCCGACAGGCAGAGCTCCGGAAGCACGAGGAGTTTGGCACCACGACGCCGCGCCTCGTCGATGGCGCGGACGATTCGGGCCACGTTGCCCGTCCAGTCCCCTACCACTTGATTGAGCGAAGCTGCGGCCACATGGACCGCGGCGGGTCCGTCGCGCATGCGCCGCGCTAACATGGCCGGCAGGCAGCACAGAAAACTGGAGATCGTGTGTCATCCCGTTCCCTTGTCGTGCTCGGCACGGCCAGCCAAGTGCCCACGCGGCACCGCAACCACAACGGCTACTTCGTGTCGTGGGACGGGTTCGGCGTGCTCTTCGACCCCGGCGAAGGCACACAACGCCAAATGGAGCTGTACGGCGTCGCCTCCAGCGACATCCATCACGTCGCAGTCACCCACTTTCATGGCGACCATTGCCTCGGGCTCCCCGGCCTGCTGCAACGCTTCCATGGCGACCGCGTCGCCCATTCCGTCACCGTGACGTACCCGGGAAGCGGCCAACGCTGGTTCGACCACCTCGAAGACGCCTGCATCTACGAGCGGGTCGTGCAGGTGAACAACAATCCGCTCGTTGGCGAAGGCCCGATCACCTCCGACCTCAAACCCGGAATGCGCCTCATCGCGCGACAGCTCGATCACCGCGTGGAAACCTGGGGCTACCGTCTACAAGAAGACGACGGCGTGCGTTTCGATCGCGAAGCCCTCGCTGCAGCGGGCGTCGCGGGAAAGGCCGTCGGCCAACTGTTGCGGGAAGGAGAGGTGACCGTCGGAGACCGTGTCGTGCGCTTAGAGGAGGTGTCGTCTCCCCACGCCGGGCAATCGTTCGCCTTTGTGATGGACACCCGGCCCTGCGCCGGAGCGCTGGCACTCGCGAAAGACGTCGACCTGCTCGTGATCGAGTCCACTTTTTTGGCCCCGGAAGCGGAATTGGCCCGCAAGTATGGCCATTTGACGGCGACCGAAGCGGCCCGAATCGCCGTCGAGGCTGGTGCCAAACGGGTCGTGCTCGCTCACTTTTCGCGGCGTTACGGCGACCCAACCGCATTCGCTCGGGAAGCAGGTGCCCTCCACCCTCACGTCCACGTGGCAAACGACGGCGACCGAATCGCCTTCGCAACGCAACGCTTGCCAACCGCGGATGTTGTGCTACAGTCTGGGGGTCTGGGTACGATAGAGACATCGCGGCGAACGTGAACCGTAAGGTGCCCGCTCGTCGAGATTTCGATCCAGAATCCCCCAAGTCGTACGAGGCACGAAAGACCCATGCGTCTGTACACCGCCATCATCCTCGCAATCGCGTTCGCCTGCACCGCTACAGATGACAAGGCGACGGACTCCTCGACGCCTGGCGTCGTCACGGACCCCCTCCCTACGGACACCGATACGGACACCGATACGGACACCGATACGGACACCGATACGGACAGCGATTCGGATAGCGATTCGGACAGCGATTCGGACACTGATTCCGACACGGACACGGACACGGACACGGACACGGACACGGACACCGGCTGCGACAGCGGTGACACCGACTGCGAGCAGGGCGGAACAGGCACCTGATCTCGGCGGTCGCCGGACCCGTAATTTCGGCGCTCGTCCGAAGTAAAAGCCACCGCATCCGGTGGCTTTTTGCGTTTCTGAGCAGCGGATGTGTTTTTTCGTCGCCACCCCCCGCCTCCGCCGACCGAGCGTTGTTGTGGATGGACCGCTGGGTCGGCGAACCCGCGTTTGACGGCCTCATCGGGACGAACGCGATTGTCGAAAGCCACCCCACGCCGGTCGCCAAACGCGTGCGCGATCGGATCTCGAGTCAGGTGGATCTCGACGGCGGGCATCCGCTTCGCCGTCTCGTAGACCCGACCTTTCCCATCCCAAGAGAAGTCGCCCATTCAGACGCCACCCGTCCCACGATCAACCGTGTGCTGATCGAAGTAGCTGCCTGCAATGAGCACGGTCTTCGGCCCGTGACCGCGAGTTGGATCTGCGGCGCGATGCGAGACGATGGTGGTTATGGAACCACGCACGCCTTGTGGGCCGCGGTCATCGCCCGCAACAACGGGTGTGCGCCCGTGACGTGTTTGGACGACCTCGTCGCTGAGTTGGCTACCTCCCAACCGGCGGCACCCGGGCCCGCGACGCTGGAGGCCGACCTCTTCGCGGAGCGCATTTTGATGAGGCGACTTGCCGGCGCATTCGTGGCCGGCACGGAGTTCGAAGCCCTACGCCATGCCCAAACTGCGGAGGGCCGATTTGGCGTGTCCCCGGCCGGAGAACCGCCTTGGCACGCCTTCCACGCGGCAATGACCGCGACCTGGGCACTTCTGCTCGAATCAGAAACGAATCTCCCAGCCCAGGTCCGTCCATGAATTCGGATAGCCGAGACCGGTGGCCAACACGAGACGCTGTGTCAGCGCCCATTCCGCTTCCAGCGTGAGGCTGTTTTCGCCGAGGCCCGCATTGGGCGCGACGACCGACTGAACGTACAGCGACCGCGCGACCGGAAATCCGACCCGTACCGTACCGTCCGCGTCCACCGACGCAGACCCGGCCGATGCCGCACCGACCACGCGGTCGAACAAGACGCCCGCGACCGCGCCAGCCGCAGCGGCCCCCTGATCCGTGCCCAGCGAGTCGGGACGAGTGCCGGTCAACACCATCGCCATGACCATCGCCGGATCCGCATACGCCTCACTGGTCAGTGAAAGATCTGGCGCGGAGGGCGTTCCCTGGATGGTGAGATCGACCGAAGCGCCTGTCAGGTCCATGCGAGCGGCAAGATCGAGGTCAGGCTCCCAGGGGTCCCCGCCCGCAAACGTGACGGTGCCTTCCGACAGCTCAAAACGGCTCCGCAGCAGACTTGCATGTCCACCCACAACGTCCACGACGCCCACCAGCACTGGCGTGCCATCGTCCACGGTGAGCGCCACCTGCCCGCCCAGCCGCGCCGTGACGTCCATTCGGCCGACCGCGGCGCCCACATCTCCGCCGTCGTCCACAAACGGCATCCCGACCACCAACTGAAGATTTCGACCGAGGTCGAGGGCGAGGTCCACGTCCAGGTCTACCGGCGCGGCGACCGGGACGGATGGGCGAACCGTTTCAGGCGCGGCGCTGACCACATGCAACCGTGCGTCCAACTCTTTGGGTGCCGCCGCAGCATCCGCAGTATTCATCAAGACACGCCCTGAAACGACGACGACGTCGCCGCGAACCGTGACGGAGGGCCAGTTTCCGCTCACATCCGCGTTGCCATCCACCCGCAAAGCCAGGTCTGGACGCCCAGCCACCCAGGCATTGTCAAAACCGAGGTTGACGCCAAAAGCCAGCGTGCCGTCGTCCGCGCGTCGCACGCCACCGGCCGCCGTGATTCGACTGAGCGCAGTCGCGTCGGCGTCGCTCACCCGTCGCGCGGGCGCTGTGTTTGCGGTCATCCGCTCGATGCGGAGCCGACGTCGATCGACCTCCGCTTCTACCATCAGCCCGTCCACCGCGAGGCCCCACGGTGGGTACGTCAACCGGCCATCCACCACCGCCAACACCAATTCGGGTTCCGGCAAAGCCAATGTGCCGCCGACCGTTCCGCTCAGGTTCACCACACCGCCTGCGGCATGAATGGCACGGTCACCCAGTGCCAACAAACCCAGCGGAATCCCCGTTCCAGACACGTCGAGATCCACCGCCCCGCCCGTAAAAGGATCCGGTGAGGTCCCTGTGACGGAGAACGAACCACCGTCGGGAAACGCGGTCGCCAGCGCCAAGTCGTAGGCGCCGTCCGACCTCGGCTCGACCGCCAGCGTGGCGGCGTCTACCGGCACGCCAGCGACCTCCCCATCCGTCCACCGAACAGAGGAACGCAAGCGAGGTGTGAACGCGGGCCCGGACCACGCCACATCGCCCGACAACGCACCCACGATGGGGAGGTCCAACGACGCCGCTGCGAGCAGGCCCTGGACGTCCACCTGCGCACCGCTCACCCGGCCGGCCACTTCGCCCAACCACGAGGACGACTCCGGGAGCGCGAGGCCGCCGAGCGCGGCCGCAAAGACCTCCGACAGCCGGTCTTTGGCCGCAGCATCCACCGTGACGAACGACTCAAATCCACGACGGGCGTCCGCAAATCCACGAACGCCGTCCGCAGGGGTACGGGACCAGCGCCCCTCCACCCGGCCGGGTTCAGGCCACCCGGGAACCACGACTTCAGCAACCCAGCTGGTTTCCAACTCTGGGTCGCGCACGTTCCCACGCACCGCGACACGGGCCGATACCGAGCCTTCAGGCATCACGGGGAGCGAAGGCAACGCACGATTGAGCTGCTCAAAGCTCCCCGGAAACAAGTCAAACAAGACGGACGCGCGCCCTTCAGGGTCGATCGCTGTCGCGTCGATGGCGCCAACGACGGGAACCGCACCGGACACGCGCCCCACAGGCGCGCCCGCGAAACCGATTTCGAGGTCAGGCGTCAACACACCGGCAGTACGACGAACGGTGCCAGACACGTCAAGCCATCGAACTGCGTCTGGAATCCACAGGCCGCCGATGTCGACCACCCCGACAACGTCGGGATCAGCGGCGTCGCCAGCCAGGGTCAGCTCGACATTGGCGACGCCGAACCACCCGTCAAACGACTCCGGCCACAACTCCGACAACACGTCCAGCTGTAGGTCGTGGGCGACAACGCGACCGTCGAGGCGTCCTAGCGTGCCAAGGTCGCCGTCGATCGTAATGTGCCCAAGCGCCCCTTCGAGGTCCACATGCGCGTCCGTCACGCCGCCGTCGGCCACGATGAGGCGGACGGGCATCGGAGCCTTCCACACAGCGCGAAGCGATGGCGCCAGCACCAACCCGTTCAATTCCAACGTCGAATCGGCGCCGTGCCATTGGGCAACGGTTTCGAACAACGGGTGGGACTCAGCATTCAACGTGACCCGGGCGTTCACGTCGTTTCCCAGCGCTGCGATCTGGACAGAACCCGAATGCCCCTCGAATCCCGCAACGGTCAGGTGACCTAACCGCGCGTCTGCATCCAGCTCCACGCCCCGCTCAGACGAGCGCGCCTCAAACTTCACGTAAACGGGGTCGACGGCGACCAACGGGCCCGCAACGAGGTCCACGAGGGTCATCGCGCCGCCGACGTCCACCTGACCGGCCGCAACCCGCAACCGCAACGGCGGACTCGTCACCCGGCCTACTTTCGCACCGCCCGCGACGACCGCCCTCGCGTTTAGCCGGACTGTGCCCGTGACGGTGTTCTCGACGACCTCGACGTCAAACGCTGCGGAGGTAGCGCCGGCCAACAGGGTGGGAAGCTGTATCGTTGGCCACGAGGCCGCTCCGACCACGCGGATTTCGCCAGAGGCAGTGCGCTGGACGTCGCCGACACAGGTCCCGTCGGCGCCTACGTCGGGACCGCCCAGGCGAAGGAGCCGAGTTCGCTCCAGGGTGCACCGCGCGTGGACTGCGACCGACCCGTCGCCGTGCACACGTCCGGAGACTTGGAGATCGCCGACAAACCCACGCGCCGTCGCTTGCGTCAGGGTCAGCGCTCCGTTCGACCAAACCCCATCCGCTTTGATGCGCTCGACGGGTTCTCCGTCAATCTCAGCCGAAGCGCCTCGCAACTGAAGGTCCACGGCGCCGTCCTGCCCGGAGAGCCGCAGTTGCCCGGTCAACACCACGGCGGTCGTCAAGCGCGCCACGGACGAGACGTCAAACCGCTCCGTGGCGACGTCCGCCGACCAAGTCGCGGTCGAAGCATCGACACGCGCCTTCAAATCGGCCCGCCCAGCCGTGCCCGAAACGTGCCCACCGAGCACCACGTTCGTGAGCGGACCGGCCGCCGTCACTACCGCGGAAAAACCCCGCAGGTCCGCGGCCGCTGACGTCTCGATCAGCCTGGTCCCCGCTGGGTCCACGACGACGGCACCCGCCAAGGTCCAAGGCGCAATTTCAGGCGCTACAAGTCCGCCGGATACGCCATCCAATACGGCGACCACCGTCGCCCCAGCGCTATAGAATCGGCCGTCCACGGACCCGTTTTCCACAACAATCGAAGGGCTCCCAACCACGGAGACCGCCACCTCACGTATCGCCACCTGATCGACACAAACGTCCACGCCCAGGCCCGCCCAGGGTTCGGCGTTTGGCGCTGACGCAGGGAGCAAGCTCGCAAGGTCAAGCTCACCACCAGGCCCGACCGTCGCCACCACGGTCAGCTTCTCCACCGTCAACGAACGAACGTGCAACCCTCGGTGCCACAGCGCGGCTGGGTCCAGATCGACGCTGACCCGGCCCGCAGAGATCACATCGCGACCCGAGGCGTGCACGACGACATCGGACACCACGAGACGAAGAAAACCCTCGAAGGCCACCTGTCCGACGGTCACCTCACCCTGTGCGAGAAGCGCAGTCAGCCGCTCGCCGAGCTGTTCTGCGGCCCACTGATCCCACTTCGTACTGAACCAAACGCTCGCGACGACGCCCGACCCGAACACCAGCGCCGTTCCCGCAAGTACCCATCGCACCCTGCCCGTCATCGGGCTTCCCCAATCACCAGGTAGAACACCATCGCGAAGGGCGGGTGAGACTCGGTGGCTCGCCACGCCGGAAACGCCGAGAAAAAATCCGAAACGCGGGCGTTTGCCTCTCCCACCACACAATCGATGACGTCCGCCGGGCCTTGGTCTTCTGGGTACAGCGGGCGGAACGACAAATCGAATCGGATGGGCCCAACTGCCGTGTCGTAGCGTGTGCCTACGCCGGCAGAAGCGCGCAGCAGGTCTGCAGACAACGCGCCACCCTGTGGCGCCAACATGCCCGCGTCTACAAACGTGGCGAGCCGCAGACCCGAACGCAGGTCGTATCGAAACTCCGCGCTCGCCAACCACGCCGAAGTCCCGCCACGGGGCAAATACAGGTGGTCGCCTTCCCCGAGCAACGCGAACGGATCTTCGGAGCAGAGCGTCTCGTAAGGACCGACCTGATCGGTCCGAAAGCCCCGCAGGTCCGAGGCCCCACCGAGAAAAATCTGCTCTGGATAGGGGATGCCCTGGTCGTTGAGCGGCTCGACCCATTCCGCCTTCGCGGTCAGCACCGCCACGAGGGGAAAGCCTCGGTATCCCAACCGAATCGGGATGTAGCCCCGCATTTCCGCCGTCGCACCGAAGAAGGCGTAGTCGCCCGAGCCCAGTGGGATCGCCTCGCGAAACGACAGGGCGCTGTAGGTGCCGCGCCGGCCATGGGTGCGGTCATCTCGCCGATCCAGCGCCAACCCCTGGTCCAAATACGCAAGCTGGTACGGGTTCTGGAAGTCAGCGCCGAACGAAGACCGCGCTGCTTGGCGCTGCGGGACGGAATCCAACAAGTAGTCGTACTGGGTGAACCCAGGGCCAAAACTGGCCGACAAGTTGCGCGTAGGCTCGGCCCGAAGGGTGATCGAGGCCGACGGCTGCCGATACCCAAACAGGCCCGACTGTACGTCTTGAACCACGCCACCCTTGGTTTCGAGCCACAACTCCTTGCCGCCCAGCCGAGGCCAGCGGAAGGCCAGCTCCGCGCTGTAGGTAGGAAAGAGTGCTTCTGCGCCTGTCGCATCGAAGGACGTCGTTGCCCCCACCGACGTGGTCAGGTCCATCCGGATGACCCGACGCCCAACGTTGGCGTGCCGAAAAGCCGCCGTCAGCCGCGGTGCAAATTGGGCGCCGTCAAACTCGACGCCGCCACTGACCCGCAGACGCCGGAAACGACCCTCGGCCAGCCGCACTTCAACGGGCACCTCCGTACGCTCGGGATCCGACAAGTTCGCTTGTACGGCCGAGACCGAGAACACACCCAGGTCCGACAAACGGCGCCGCGTCTCCGCCAACCTGGTCTGTTTCCAGTTGTCGCCGGTGTCGAAGGGCAGCGCGCTGCGAACAGCGCCTTCTGGCACCCGAAGCAACCCGCTAACGGTGACCGGCCCCACAGTGGCCAACTTGCCCGGCTCCACGGTCACGAGCAAGTCAACAGCTCGCTCGTCCTGGTACACCTCCGCGGAGAAATCGCCGACTGCGTAGGGGTAGCCGCTGTCCTTCAGCCGGCTCACCAACAAGTCACGCATCGCAGCCGCGCCCTCGAGCGAGAACGGATCGCCTTCTCGGACGGGGCCGGTTCGCAAGACCACATCGCCGAAAATTCCGGTCGCTGGGCCCAATCCAGAAATCGTGACGGAACGGACTTTCGTCGCCGGACCCGGCACGACGCGACCCACGAGATCGACGACCCCAGCGCGCCGAACCGAAGCCTCCCGGCGACGGACCAATTCCCAGTCGACGAACGCGGATTCAAACCATCCCCGATGCGCATAAAACGTGCGGATCCGCTCCTTGTCGGCGTCCAACGCAACGGGGTCGAGCACGTGGGGGCGATGGGTGAAGGTCAATGGCCACAACAACAGGCCGAACTGCGTGCCCTTCTGCGCCATGGAGGACCGCAGGTCCCAGTCGCTATGGCCCGAGGCCGGCCCGCCGTTTCCGTCGAAACGAATTCGCCGCACGACGTCTTCACCGGGCGCCCATCGGCGCGCGGGCGTGCAAGCGACGGCCCAAAGGGCCAACAGTCCGAGCAGGAGGCGCATGACCATCCGGCGGCCTCGGAAACAGCTCCGAGGTACGTCGCGCAGAAGCGTTAGCACGCCTCCTCGGAGTCCCCATTCCCCCCGACATTCGCGCGCTGCTGCTTCACGCTTCCGCACTCGTCGCAGCTGCCGTTGGGGTGGTGCTCCTCACGTCTGGCCTGCTCAGCCAATGGGATGGCCGTCTCACGCACCGACTTCCGGGCGAGGTCGACGCGCCTGTCCTCGGCGTGGTTTTGCTCGAACCCGACGGCGACTCCCGCGTGTTGTGGTGGCCGTCTTGGGTCGTACAAAGCCTGGACCTCAAGGTCGAAAAGTCTAGTTTCGCAGCGCCCCGTGTGAACGGAACGAGGCCGGAGACACACAAATCCCGGTGGAGCCTGTCCTACGGCGTACGAAAGACGCCGGAAGCGCCCGACATCGACGTGTCCACCCTTTCGTCGCGCACAATGGGATTGGGCGGGTTGTTTTTCTTGGTCGGCCTCGCACTGCGCAACATGTGGTGGTCCGGTGCGCCGTGGCGAATCGACGCACGCGACGTCGTGCTGCCCGCTGCCCTCGCGAAACCCGGACAACCCATCGTTCCACCCACGGCACCGCCGCCGCCGCCCAAGCCGGGACCACCACCCCCACGACGTCGCACTGGCCGCGGCAGGCGCTGAGTCATGGGCGCCATCGTTGGTGTGATTGACTTCGACATCGCCGACCCCGCGGACGTGCCCCGTATGGGCGCGGCTATCGCCACACGGGCGTCCGGCGACCTGAGCCGATGGCACGACGGACCCGCGGCACTTGGATTTCGCCCACGGAGGGCGGGGACCACCCCCCGTCAACCGGTCGTCTCCGGCGACCTGGTCGTCGTGCTCGACGGCTGGGTGTATGAGCACGAGGACCTCGCGCGCACGGCCGGCGCCGAACCCGGCCTCAGTGACACAGAAAGCGTGGCGAGCGCCTGGTTTCGGTGGGGACCGACCACCCCAGAACGCATGGAGGGCGACTTCGCCATCGTGGTGTGGAACCGCGCCACCCAACGCCTACACCTCGTACGCGACCCCTTGGGCGTTCGCCCCTTGTATTGGACGGCCAAGGGCCGAAAATTTGCCTTCGCGAGCGACCCAGAGGCCTTGTTCGCGCTTCCCTGGGTACAACGGTCCGTCGCGTGGAACACGGTGAGCGAGTACCTCGCCTTTCAGGTCGTTCATGCGCCGCGAACCCTGTTGGAAGGCATCTTCCAGCTGGAGCCGGGCCATATGATGGAGGTCGGCGACGGTATCCGTCGGTCCGTCCCCTGGTGGACGCCGTACCACGCGCGGCCGAGCGCCCAACGACCCCGCGAACGAGACCTGGTCGAGGCGCTCAACGACGCTGTGATCGGCGCAGTTCGCCGACGAATTCCGAAGGGGCGGCCTACCGGCTTGTACCTGTCTGGCGGCCTTGGAAGCACGGCCATTGCCGTGGCTGCTCGCAGCCAGAACTTGGCCCTCCCCGCGTTTACCGTCGCCCTGGACGACGAAGCGCATCCCGAGAGTCCGTTCGCCGGACGTGTGGCGCGCCTGCTCGGCCTGCCCGAACACCACGAAATTCGCGTGGGGTCTGCCGATGTCGCCTCCACGTTCGACGAAGCCGTAAGCGCGCTCGGTCACCCCGTCGGCCAGCCTTCCGCAACGCTGCAACTGCTGCTGGGACGGCGGGCGTCGGCCTCCGTCGAAGTCGCCCTGTCGGGAGACGGCGGCGACGAACTTTTTGGCGGGCGAATGCTGGCGGGCCTGTCGCGACGCCTCGCGTTCGGCCAGATGCTCGAACGTGTTCCTGCGCCCGCCCGACGCCTGTGGGCCTCGGTCCTCATCGGCGCACCCTCGGCCCGCAAGGCACTCACCGATCCCCAAGGATGGCCCCTCACCCGAGGCCTCGGCGGCCGGGATTTGTTCAGCGACGCCGACCGCCAGTCCTTGTTCCGCGACCCCGAGTTGGTGCGACCCGGGCTTCGTCAGGAAATCCTCCACCCGTTTTACGACGCGCTGGTCGCGGACCCGATCAACACCGTGTTGTGGGGCTGGCTTCGGTCGTGGCTGGCGGAAGGTGCCTTGCCGCTCGCAGAACGTACCGCGGCTGCCGCAGGGCTCGACCTTCGGTTTCCTCTGCTCGACCGCGCCGTGCTCAGCGCCGCGTTCGCGCTACCGGGCACGTCAAAAGTCGGCCGCATGGGTGGCTCGCTCCACACCCGCTGGCCGCTGCGCGCGTTGTTGACAGGCGCGTTGCCCCCAGCCCTCATCGACCGACCCAAGCGCGGCCTTCCGGTTCTGCCAGCGTGGCTGGCTCGGTCCGGACGGTTGTTCTTCGAGGCTCGTTTTGCGCGCCTGCGATCAGACCCGAGCGGACCCTTCAACCCCGCCGCGTTGGACCTCCTCCGGGCGCGCCTTCCCATGGACCCGGAGGCCGGCACCCGCCTGTGGTCGCTTTTCATCCTCGACGCGTGGCTCAGAAATACCTCGCGCGGAAACGAGCGCAGTTAGCCAACCGCGTGGCCTACCTCGCAATCGCTCGTAAGTATCGACCGGACCGGCTCGCCGATTTGGTCGGCCAAGAACACGTCACCCGAACGCTGGGCAATGCGATCAGCTCGGGTCGAATTCACCACGCCTACCTGTTCACGGGCGCCCGCGGCGTCGGCAAGACCAGTGCGGCCCGGGCCTTCGCTCGTGCCTTGGCCTGCGCCACGGGCCCTACGGTAGAGCCCTGCGGCACCTGTCCGGCTTGTGTCGAAATGCTGGCAGGCAACTGCCCAGACCTCATCGAGATCGACGGCGCATCCAACAACTCCGTCGACGACATTCGAGAGCTGCGCGACACTGTGCACTACGCCCCGACACGGGGGCGCTACCGAATCTACCTCGTGGACGAAGTCCACATGCTGACCAAGGCTGCGTTCAACGCGCTGCTCAAGACGCTGGAGGAGCCGCCCGCCCACGTCATCTTCCTGTTTGCCACCACAGAACCGGGAAAGGTGCTCGACACCATCCTGTCGCGGGTTCAGCGATTCGATTTCAAGCGGATTCCCGTCGCCGACGTCGCCAAGCGGCTGGCTGACATCGCGAGACGGGAAGGCGTGGAGGTCAGCCCGACCGGCCTCAGACTCGTGGCACGCGCGGGTGACGGCTCCATGCGCGACGCGCAATCGTTGCTCGACAAGGCGATCAGCTTCGCGGGCGGTCCGACCGTGTCCGACGAGGTGATCACCGAAGCCCTCGGGCTCGTCGACCGGGGGCGGTTGCACCAGTTCGTCGGGGGCCTTGTGCACGCGCGGCCCGCCGAGGCCCTCGAAGTCATCGACCGCCTGTGTGCGTTGGGATTTGAGCCCACACAACTTGCCGCAGACGCGCTGGAATTGCTTCGGGACGGGACCTTCATTCGGTTGTCGCCCGAAGTCGCTCGTTACGCAGACGTGGCACCAGACGAACTGGTCCGTTTGCAAGAGACGCTCGGCGACGCCGAACCCGACCACCTCGCGCGCCTGTTTCACGCGCTCATCGACGTGATGGAAGGCTTGGCTCGCAGCCCCCGACCACGCGCAACGCTGGAGATGGCAGTCGCCAGGCTGGCGACGACTCGACCGCTGCTCCCACTTGCGGCATTGGTCCAACGGTTGGACGACCTCGACCGACGCTTGCGCCAGGGCCCAACTGCAAAAACAGCCGCAGCGCCCCGACCGGTCCCGAGCCCGCCGCCGCGCCCGCCGCCCGCGCCGCCCGCAGTGACGCGCCCTTTGCCGGTCCCACCGCCGCCCCCACCTGTAGCGACCCCACCGCCGCCGGTCGTCAGCGCCACGCCAGCCGCGCAAATTGCCCCTCAGGCGCAGGGCTACGTCGCACTTCAAGCCGCATTCCGAGGGTTTGGACCAGAAACCGCCCGGCTCGCCGAAGTGCTCCCGGAACAGGACGGTTCCGCTTACGTCATTCGAATCGCTGAAACGGCCACGCGGCTCCGAGCCAAAGCCGCGCTTCGCAACCCCGACATCGCGGCATTGGTGACCCTGCATTTGGGCGAAGGCGCCACACTCACCGTGGTCGACATCGACAATCACGACACCGAACGCCGCGCCATGGAAGAGGACCCTCGCGTCAAACGCATCGCCGAGGTGCTCCACGCAACCAACGTCGACGTCCGTATTCGTGAGGCGCCGTGACCGACGACCCCATCCGGGCGGCAATAGGCCAGCTTCGACGATTTCCCGGCGTCGGAGAAAAGTCAGCAACGCGCCTCGTGTACTGGTTGTTGCGCGCCCCATCGGGCACTGCAGGCGACATCGCGCGCGCACTCGACGGCCTCGCCGACAGCGTACGAGAATGCGCGATCTGTTGCGACTTCACTGCACGCGATCCGTGCAACATTTGCAGATCCGAACGCCGTGCCGACCAACTGTGTGTCGTCGAGACGCCGGTAGAAGTGTTGGCGATCGAACGTTCCGGCGAGTTCCGCGGTCGGTACCACGTGCTCCATGGCGCATTGTCACCGCTCGACGGCGTAGGACCTGAATCGCTGAGGGTGCGCCCGCTGTTGGAGCGCTTGCGGACGGGCTCTGTTCGAGAAGTCATCCTGGCCACGAACCCCACCGTCGAAGGCGACGCCACCGCCCTGTACCTTGCCCGATTGCTTGAACCGCTGGGGGTGCGCGTCACTCGCCTCGCCCACGGTTTGTCGGTGGGTTCCGCGATCGAACATGCCGACTCGGTCAGCCTCGCGCGCGCCCTGCACAACCGGCGCGAAGTCGGAACATGACGCTGCGCCTGAACGGCAATCCAATCGCCCTTCAAGAAGGTGCGACAGTCGCAGAACTGCTGAGCAGCAGGGGCATTCCAAGCGATGGCGTCGCGGTCGCCGTCAACCGCACCATTGTGCCCAAACGAACGCACGGAACCCACCGCCTTGAGGCAGGCGACGACGTTGAGGTGGTGCGCGCTGTGGGGGGTGGTTGACCGTCGTATGGCAAGGGCATGGGGTTGTGGCCATCGACAAGCCGTTTGGCCTTCCGACGCAACGTGGCCCACGCGACACCGACTCCGTGTTGGACCGAGTCAGTGCACAGTTTGGCGCTGCTTTCCCAGTGCACCGCCTCGATCAAGTCGCGTCGGGCTTGGTGATTGTGGCGGTCACGCGGGAAGCCGCGCGCCGGTGGTCGGAGCTGCTGCAAGTTGGGCGCCTGCACCGCGGCTACGAAGCCGTCGTGATGGGAGAAACAACGACGTGCATCTGGGACAAGTTCGTCGACGGCAAGGCCGCTCGAACACGGGTGGTCGCCAGCCCATCACGCGCGGGCATGACCCACGTTTCGGTCAGCCTGGAAACCGGGAGATTCCACCAAATTCGACAGCACGCTGCGCTGGCGGGAACGCCAATCGTCGGGGACCGTCGCTATGGCATGGAGATCGGTCGACGGTGGCCAAGGCTCGCACTGCATGCGGCGACGCTGATCCTGGACGACGCAACAGACCCGTTGGCCCTGACCAGCCCAATTCCAGCCGATCTCGCAGCGTTGTGGTGTTCGGCGGGTCATCCGCCCACCGGTTGAGGACCGGGGCAACCGGAGCCCCGTGGAGGCTGCTGCCGTTGCTTCCTCTCGGACCTGGCGGGGTTCACAGCGCGCGGTCGCCGGACCCCGGCCCTCAACCGGTGGGGGATGAATTCAGATGGCGGAGAGAGAGGGATTCGAACCCTCGGTAGGTTGCCCTACACACGATTTCCAGTCGTGCACCTTCGGCCACTCGGTCATCCCTCCTCATTACAAACTGGCGGAGAGACAGGGATTCGAACCCTGGGTACCCAACGGGTACAGTAGATTTCGAATCTACCGCCTTCGTCCACTCGGCCATCTCTCCAAATCGCCAATCAAGTCGCGCGGAGCGCCCGGAAGAAAACCCGCAACTGCTCCGCACATTCGGCACCTAGCGCGTCGGGCACGACATCGAATCGGTGATTGAGCATGGCATGGTTCGACAGGTCACCCACCGTTCCACACATGCCCCCTTTTGGATCTCGGGCGCCATACACCACGCGGTCTACACGGGCGAGAACCGCCGCACCCGCACACATCGCGCAGGGCTCGAGCGTCACGATCAACGTGGCACCTGTGAGCCGCCAATGGCCGCCCGCCGCCGCAGCCTGACGCAAGGCCAGAATCTCGGCGTGTGCAGTCGGATCCTGATCCACCTCCCGGCGGTTCCATCCTCGACCTACCACCAACCCGTCCTTCACCACGACCGCGCCGACCGGCACATCTCCATGCGCCGCCGCCACCGAGGCGAGTTCCATCGCCTCACGCATGAAATGCTCCGCCTGTGCGGGCTCCCACACACTCACCTCCGGGACTGAGCCCGGGCTAATCCCCAATGCTGCCAAAGATCGGGGCCGACGCCCAGCCCGCCGCCTGTTACCCGAGGGAACCCCGGTGTCAACGCGTCCGGGAGGGGGTAGCGGATGCTCAGCTTCTTGCTCTGGGGCGCGACCGCCTCTGCAGCACCCGTCCTGCTCGACGCCTCGGACGGCGTACACCTGAAGGGCGACGTGTGGGGCAAAGGCACCCAGGGCGTGGTGCTGATCCATGGCGACGGCCGAACCCGCGCCGACTGGAGTGCCTGGGGTCCACGCCTCGCGGAACAAGGCATGCTCGTGCTCGCCATCGACCTGCGCGGTCACGGGGAGTCTTCGCTCGGTCGGCCGATGGCAGACGCGGACTGGCAAGCGGCCGCCCGAGACGTCAGCGCCGCCGTGGCGTGGATGCGCCGAAAAAGCGTTTCCGTCGTGTCCGTCGTCGCCGTGGATTCGGGCGGCAATGCTGCCATGGCCGCCGCCGCTGTGGACCCGGGCATTCACGACCTGACCTGGTTGTCCCCGCGACCCACCGCACATGGCATGACTGCCCGCTTACAGCTCGCAAGTTGGGCCGGGCCCACGTTCTTTGTGGCTTCCGACGCCGACACCTTGTCTGCAAAAACGGCGACCCTACTGGCGGAGTCCGCAAAAGGACCCCACCACGTAGTGACCGTTGCCGAAAGCGCCGCGGGGGTCAACCTGCTGGACGTGGACCCAGGAATTGGTTCCACGTTTATCTCCTGGCTCAACGGCAGCCTGATGGCCCAGGTCGAAGCCGCGGCCCGCGGTGCGGCGCAACCGCCGAAACTCGACGACATTCACGCGAGCGGCACGGCCATCGAAGACAAACAATCGCCCGTCCCGTAACGAGAGAGAACCTTGGGCCCTTTGAGCCTGCCCGGCGCCGTGCAGCGGGTTGTAGACGCCATCGTGGCGGCAGGCGGACGCCCCTGGCTTGTCGGCGGCTGTGTGCGCGACCTGCTCACCGACCTGCCACTCGTGGACTGGGATATCGAGGTCTACCGTCTTGACGTAGACGATCTCGTGGCGGCCCTACGAAGCGTCGGACGCGTCGATGCCGTTGGCCGGGCATTCGGCGTGTTGAAGTGCCGACCCAAGGGTTGGATGGGGCCAGACATCGACGTGTCGATTCCACGACGCGACAGCAAGGTGGGCCCCGGCCATCGCGGAATTTCCGTCCAGGGGGACCCCGACATGACGCCGGTGGAGGCCGCCCGCCGTCGGGACCTCACCGTCAACGCCATGGGCCTCGACCTCGTGACTGGCGAGTTGCACGACGCGTTTGGTGGCCAAGACGACTTGAAGCGCCGCCGGCTGCGGGCCGTAGACGCCACGACCTTTCTGGAGGACCCCCTGCGAGCGCTTCGGGTCGCTCAGTTCGCCGCGCGCCTCGATTTCGACGTGGACCCACTGTTGGTGGCCTTGTGCCGCGACGCCGCCCTCGACGAGCTCCCCGCCGAACGCGTCGGGAAGGAGTGGGAAAAGTTGTGGCTAAAGGGGGTCAAACCCTCACGCGGACTCCAGCTCGCCCGCGATGCCGGGATCGACGCGCGGCTCTTTCCGCATCGCACCGATCACGCTTCCCTCTGGGCCGCTGCTGACGTCTTCGCGACGGTGCGGTCCGAGTTGCCAGGACAACGCGCTTGGTGCGGCGCCCTTGCCCTCTGGCTCCACCACACGGTCGAACCGGCCGTCGAAGGAATTCTCGACCGCCTCGCCGTGTTCACTGCGAACGGTTGGCCGGTTCGTCGCGCCGTGATCGACCTACTCCGGGTTCGGCACGTGGCACCCCGTGAGGACACCCCGCTGCGTCGCGTCGCCGCAGTCGCCGACCTGCGCGTCGCGCTCACCGTCCGCCACTGCCATGAGCCCGAGGCGGGTTGGGCGTCGTCGATCTTCCACGCCAACTTCCTGGGCATCGCAGACGCAGCGCCCGTCCCCCTCGTCCGCGGCCGGGACCTCGCCCGCTTAGGCTGGTCACCCGGTCCCGAAATGGGAGCGGAATTGGGCGCAGTCTACGGGGCGCAACTCGACGGCATCGTCACCACAGCCGACGAGGCCCTCGACTGGGTCAGATCCCGCCGCCCTCAGGCGTGAGCTGGGGATCGCCACAGAAGCAGTGGCTATCGGGATCGTCCACGTTGTCCCACACGCACTCACGGTCGGCGTCTGCCAGCGCCTGGACTTCGTCATTGCAGAAGCCCCTCATGTTCACGTTGAGGTCGCAGTAAGCGTCCTCCAACTCAAACACGCCCGGCCAACTGAGGCCTTCGACCTCATTCAATCCGTACCAAGGCCCTGGGGCCTGCACCTGGCCGGCGGCGATACTTTCCTGCCGGATCAAACACTCCTCTTGGGCTGGGGTGCCCACGTCTCCGGTGTTGATCAGCGACGCACACGTGCCATCTGTCAGCAGGAATCCGAAGGACAGGCGGTCGTCGTCCAAGGGCGTCGAGAACGTGCGCATCAGGATCGTGTACGACACACCAGGCAGCGTACTGTTAATCGTGCAGTATTCAGGGGTTCCGCGGCCACCACTGCCAAATGGATCTCCGTAGTAGTCCGTCTGCACACACTCTTGCAACGAGATGGTGATCGGATTGCCGAGTTGGTCGTCGTAATTGACCTTGAAATCGCCGATTTCGACGCCAGGCGACCCCGTGTAAAACAGCGACTGACCGACCGTGAGGTCAATGTCGCCGTCATCAAACAGGTTGTCAGGGTAGTCGTACTTTTTCGACGAGTCTGTCGGCTTCGCGGCAACGGCTTGGGTCCAGTAGACCGTCTCCGGATCCACCCAAACGCAAACGGAATTGCCCGTGCCGCGGAAGGTTGCGGTGACACCACCGCCGGCCGTCGATGTAGAAGCGCTGACCTCTGCGTACACCACGTTCGCCGCGATGTCCTCGACTACCTGAATATCCACCGGCACGAATTCTGCGCTGCCGTCGGGCGCGAGGAGCTCGTAGACGTCGTCTACGCCCTCCACGCCGGCGGCGAACAGCCAATCGCCCGTGTAGTCACAACCCACGAGAGCGAGGAGCGTCAGCATCACAGCACCTCAAAATCGAGAAGCACCGCGGGGCGGTCCTCCCAGTTTGACCACTCAAAGCCTTCGGTCGCCACCCAGTCGTGATCCCCGGACACGATGTACTGGGACGGCAGGTTCAGCGTGTTCGTCTGAACGACACCACCGTAAAATTCCATGTTGTACTCGCCGATGAACAACCCAGCCGAGTCGCCATTACACGTCGCAAAGGTGTAGCTATTGGACGAAGGACCATCCATGAAGCCCCACAACTGCATCCCAGCCGGATCCGCGCCCGAATCGTCGATGTCGTAGAACATCTCCTGCTGCCAGATCGTGAAGTCAGCCTCGAAGTCGCCATCGGCGTTTTCAACGAAGTCGAGGTCCATCGCGTCGATCTTTTCGTCCCCATTCGTGTCCTCAAACGCGGTGATGCGAACCTCTTCCGTCGTGACCACTTCCAACAGGTCAAAACAGGTCTGTTCCAAGAACTCGCCGGTCGTCACCGGGTCCGCCTTCGCGTCCACCACGGGGTCGCCGACCGTGTCATTGAACCAACTCAGAATCGAGTCGTAGTCCACGAAGCGACCTGACGTGAGCTTACACACCAGCGACTCAAAACAAGGGAAGCGGAAGTCGCCAACGGTCGTTCCCCCGTAGGGGTACGTGTCGCCCGGCGTGTCCGCCAAGTATTGTGGCCCGACCGCCGGGTGCGGGTACGAGGTGAACTCGTTTTCCCCCAACATGCCGGGGAACAGCCCAAGGTACACGGGACCGATCAGTCGAACGTCGGTCACGGAGACCAAGGCACCCGATTCATCTGGAATGTCGCGTGTCGCGGCGGCCCGAGGAACCACGACCGTGCCTTGAAGGTTGCGAATCTCCAGACCCTCGTCGTAGGTACAACCGAGGAGCTGCAGAAGTAGCGGAAGGGTTTGCATGTACGTGCCTCCTCAGTACTGGTACCGGAGCCCAAGTGTGAGCTCCAGTGGTTGTTGACGCGAGGTCGTGACTAGACGGTTCTGCGCGTCAACCAGACCAAAATCAATGCCATAAGGCGCCTGGTTATTCGTGATGTTCGCAACTTCCACTTCGGCAACCAGCTTGCCCTTGCGGACGTCGATGTCCTGCGAGAACTTGGCACCCAAGCGCCAAAAGTCGCCGAAGGTCAGGTAGGTGCCACGCGGCTGGATCCGCAAGCCGTACCCGATCGCCCCGTTGCCTTCGCTGATGTAGAGCCGTTCCTCGGGAATCCCGCTGTAGTACTCGAACAACGCGCCAACTGACTGCTTCCACGGGTCCGTCGGCAGGTCCCAATAGGCCCAACTCTTCACCACATGGCTGATGTCGGTATTCAGGGGCCCGTAGTTGTACTGAGTCTGAGCGTCGTTGATGAACGACCCAGAAATCGCGCTCGTCGATGAACCTAACGATTGCGTGTAGGTGTAGGTGGCCTGCGCGGCCCAGCGCCTGGACTGCACCTTGGTCGCCCCGAGGTCCCACTGGAAGTAGTCCCGTTTGGCGAGCAAAGGCGTACGAAGCCGGAAGTGGTACTCGTCTGGGTTGGACAACCGAGACCCGATGACTGCAGACCCGTCACTGTCGTAGATGAGATTGGTCTCATCTGGCTCGTACATGAAACGGCTGAACTTTCCCGCCATGCGAGAGAACAGGGCCACGTCGTCAACGATCTCACGCTCAAGCTGCAGCGTGATTTCGTCTACGCGTGGTGTGCGAAGTTGGTCGTGCGCGATGTTCAGGTTTTCGGCCTGTGTCACCGACACGACGTTGGAGGCCGATGACAAGAAGCCCTGCCCGGCCCCATCATCAAAGTATTCGCCGAGGTACAGCTTTGACCCGTACGCCGCTGCAGACGTAAAGTCCGCGACACCCAGGCGACTTGTGTCGTTGAAACGACCCCAACCCGTAGCGATCTTGGTCTTGGCGTCCCCAAACGGGTCCCAGGCACCGTACAGGCGGGGCCCGAGCAGGTTGCCGCCGAGTACGGGCTCGCCGAGGTCGTTGCGCATCACAAAGTTGTCGAACCGAGTGCCATAGTTGATGGTCAGGTTCGAGACGGGCTTCCACGAGTCCTGCGCGAATGCCGAGTACGTTGACCCCGTCGTACGGAACTTGATGGGCCCGGTGATCTCGAACCAGTAGTAGTTGAGGAAGGTTTGGGGATCAAAGGCGATCTGATTGATGTCAAAGTACTCGAGGTTACCCGAGTAGCCCTGAATCTGGTCCCACACGACCTGATCGCCTTCGAGGCCGAACTTGAAGTCATGTGAGCCGCCAAAGGGATCCTTGACCGAGGTCAACGACAACTTGGTAGACGCTTGGTAGCGGAACCGGTCGTCAAAGTAGAAGTAGCCCCAGTTCACCGAGTCATAGGCGCCGCCAAGACCGATACGCCCGGGCGTCTCCCAGTCGGTGGTGTTCTCAGCCTCGTCTGGCGCACACGGGTGGTAGCCGAGGTCGATGTCGTGCGTGCACGGGACCGGCGTCACCTCGATGAAGGTCTTTTGCACCACGAACTGGGTGTCCGTGTTGACCTTCGGAGCGAGGAACCACTGCCAGCGCGTCTGGCTCACATATCCGCCCTGCGCCTGACGCCCCTGCGCTTCGGGCTTTTGGTAGGGGTCAGACTGGTTGATATTGTCGATCGTGGTGGGATCGAGTTGGATGAAGGCCGTAAGGCGATGTTCACTCGTCGGTGCGACCGTGAGCTTCGCCAGCATGTAGTGACCTTCGTAGTCGCGCGGCTGAGGAATGCCGGTGGCCGCGATGATGCTCCGCTCCATCTGGTAGCTGATGATGAAGAAGGCCTTGTCACGCACGAGCGGTCCTGCCACCTTGGTGGCAAGCGCAATCGTTTCAAAGGCGCTGTCGAACCCAGTGGGCGCGAGTTGGTACGCATCTGGGGTGAACCGTGCGTCTTTTTTCGGCGACCAATTCGCGTTCGAGTAGAACACCGACGTATCGAACAAGAACGTGTTCGTTCCGGACTCGGTCACCAAGTTGACGACACCGCCAACCGACACACCGTACTCCGGCATGTAGCCGCCGAGCAGCACTTCGATTTGCTGGATCGCGTCGAAGTTGAAGTTGACGGAGAACGTGCCGGTAACGGGGTCGGTGATGTTGGCGCCGTCCAACATATACGTGTTCTCATTGGTCGCGCCGCCGCCGAGATTCTTGTTGCCACCTTCACCGGTGACGCCCACCGCGCCTGAAAGCGCCTGTTGATACGAGCGGCCCGCTGGCACCTTCTGGAGGTAGGCCTTGTCCAACACCTGGCCGCGTGTCGTGCTCTCCGTATCGACCGCTTTGGCCTGGTAGACGATCACGTCGTCTAGCGCACCCTGAGGCTTCAACGTCACGGGCTGAACCGATGTCCGGCCGACGTCCACCTTGATCTGTTCAATGCGGGCGCCTGCGAGCGTCGAAAATGTGACGTCCGCCTCATAGGTCCCGGGCACCAACTCGACGAAAAGCACCTCACCCGACGCGTCGGTCAGCTTCAACTGGTTGCCGCCCGCCAAGCCTACGCCTGACAACTCAACCGATGCACCAGGCACCGGAAGTTGTTCAGAGTCACTGACGATGACCCGCAAGGACCCAGTGGTGACCGCCCATGCGGGCGTTGCAAAGAGCACGAGAAGCAGCGCAAACAGCGCTGCGATTTCACGTACCGAACCTCGGAAGCGCAACATGCCTCACCCGACCTTCGGACCGTAAGTCGGTCCATTGGCACCCACCCGGTGGCCGGGCGGCCGCGCTTGCTAACCCCATACGTTCGACGGGCAACGCCTGAGGGCAACGACACTGGCCAGCATGAACACATCTGGGATGCCGGTCACTCTCGGTGTTGAGCGCCCGGGCCGAACAGGCTAGCGGGGGCCCCATCCCACCGGAGGCGTCGTGCGGTCTTTCTTCAATCACGTCCTGGGTGCGTTCGCGCTCGTTGGGGCGCTAACGCAGGCGGCACCTGCTTCGGCCACGACGTTAGAGCCGCTCACCGTCGAACAATTCACTGACGCGTCGACTTGGGTCATTCGAGGAACGGTCCGCGAGGTGTGGACCGACCTGGATGCGAAAGGCGACGTGTGGACCCACGCTCGGGTCAGCGTCACCGAAACGTTCAAGGGATTTGATGCGCCGGCCGAGGTCATCATCGACCAAGCCGGCGGGACCGTCGGCGCGTACTCGGTCTACGTGTCCGGCAGCGCAGGCTTCAGCGTAGACGAAGACATTCTCGCCTTCCTCTATCAGGTGCCCAGCAACGGCCGTGTGGTTCTCGTCTCGAAATACAGAGGGAAGCTCGCGATTCGTCGCGCCCCCGGAGATTCCGAGTCGTATGTTCGCCGCAGCGAGGCCCGACCCAACGACCACTTCGACGGTCGGTTCCTGTCTCATCCCCCGGCCGAATCAAGGACGTACCTGGCGGACATGCTGGACCAAGTTCGTACCCACTTGTTGGTCGGTTGGCAGGGGCAGCCCATTTCGGGCCTGTCCGCCGCCGAACTCGCTCGGCTCAACACGCCCGACCGTAGGATCGCCCGATGAACCGCGCCGCAACCCTTTCCCTTCTCGCGCTTCTCGTTCCAGCCCGGTCGCTGGCATTCACGTTCACCGAGCACATTTGGCTGCCAGAGGACTTTCCGTTGGCCTACTGGGTCGCGGATGACGGCACGCCCGAATCGGCCTGCGAAGAGACCCTGGAGTTGCCCGGCGCCTGTGTGGCGATGGCCGACTGGGGCTACGACCAGTGGGAATCCGTCTCCTGTGCCGAGATCACCTCCGTCAACATGGGCCTCTGCGAAAACACAGGGTATAATCTAGGTGATCTTGAGAATCACATTACCTTCAACGACCCAGACGAACAAATCTCTGAGTCGGGAACGTTGGCGGTCACCTTCACGCAGTCGCTCATCGTCGCCAAAATCGTAGATGGCGTGAGCTTCAGACACGCAACAGACTCCGACATCGTCTTCAACGAAGATGTCGTTTTCGATACACACGAGGACGTCGCGAGCGGAGCCGACAACGGGGGCGTGGACATTAACGGTGTAGGCACGCACGAAATCGGGCATACCCTCGGACTCGACCACTCCTGTCAGGAGGACGAGACCTGCACCGACCCGCTCCTGCTCGAAGCCACGATGTATTGGAGCGCAGGCGCAGGCGACCCAGAGCCCGCCACGATCGCCTCCGACGATATCGACGGCATCACCGCGTTGTACGGCCCGTATGCCACATTCACCTGCAGCCACGAGCTCGACGACAACTTGGCGATCGGTGTCGTTCCGATGAACCTGAAGTGCATCGTCGAGTCTGAAACGCTCAGCGAAGTCGACAGCGCCGATTGGTCGTTCGGTGATGGCGGAACTGCGTCAGACCTCGCGCCCGTGCACGAGTACACTGTACCGGGCAACTACACGATCCAGATGACCGTGCACGGAAACCGCGAAGCCTGCGGCGTGGACGGCTGGGAATACGAATACCGCAAGGTCGGATACGTGCGGGCCTGTGGCTATCCAATCCCGGCGTTCCAGGCCGAACACGTGGAGGGCCTGGAGTACCGCATGCTCAACGACACCGATGTGTCGGTGTATGGATGCATGCAGGACATTCAGTGGACGGTGCATGAAGGCGCTGGCACCAGCGGCCCAATCGTCGTGGACGCCGTGAAAGCCTGGGAGCCTCTGTTCGAACTTCCTGCCGCCGGAACCTACACGATCGTCCTCAACGTCGGGGGCTACGCTGGTACCTCCGCCGCCAGCCTGGTCATCGAAGCCACCACCCGGGGCGGCACCAAGTCCACCTGCGACAACGGGTCGGCCGGCGGATCTGCTTGGCTCGGAATGATCATGGGGCTGGCGCTGCTACACCGGCGTCGTCAAGACGACTGAACACGCCCCAGCAGAATCCGTCCGTGCTGTGATGAGCTGGGTCCATGCGGGTCCAGTTGCCGGTCCACGTGGGCGCTTCCTCGGTCCACACCGCCTCGTTTTCCTCGACCAACAATGAGCAGGTCGCCCACACGACGACGTCGGCAGAAACGCGCTTGAGCGCATCTCGCAGCAGACGGCGCTGCTGTGATGCATGGCGGGGGATCGTTTGGTCGTCCCAGGAAAGGCGCAACTCTGGGTGACGGCGTAGCGTCCCCATTCCCGTGCACGGTGCGTCGATCAACAGCACATCGACGTGCCTCGGAAGGCCGTCCAGGGCCACCACCTCGATGGCGAGACCCGCGCGCTGGGCGCGACGCTGAAGTTCGCGCAGCGCCATAGGGCGGCTGTCGCTTGCGATCACCCGGTCGCCTCTGGCCGCCAACGCCAACGACTTCCCGCCTCCACCCGCGCACAAATCTAGAACCGTTCCGCGAGGCGTGGCGTCCACGACGCACTGACTCGCCGCATCCTGAACCTCGATCCAGCCGGATTTCCACGTTTGCGTCTGCTCGATCGCCGATCGCCCTACCACGATCAGCGACATCGGCGACCACGCACCCTCAACCGTGTCCACACCCTCCGAGGCGAGCCTCTGAGCGGCTTCGTTTCGCTGCGCGAGCCGGGCGTTCACCCGCAAGCAGACCGGCGCGCGTCCTTGCAGACCTAGGAGAACCGCTGCCGTCTCGTGCCCGTACACCCGGCCGACTGCGGCCACCATAGACGGCGGTAAGTTGGCAAATCGAGCTGCCGACGTTTCGAAGTCTGGCAACGCCGCGGCGACCGGCCGATCTGTTTCGATCGCCTCCGCGCCCTTCGCTACCAACCACCTGCGAAAACGGGCCTCGTCTGCGCCCGGGTCTTCGACAAGGGCATCCAGAAGACTCTCCCACCGCAAGATGTCGCGCACCGCGTCACTGGCGAAGCGACGTTCGGCGGAATGCAACCAAGTGGCTGCGCGGAAGTGGTCTTGCAACACGGCGCCCGCGCGGTGGGGGTTCGCCCGCACCGCCCCCAACCCGACGAGCACAGCATCACGCACCCTGCCCTGCTTTCCGGCCCGTTCCAACAATCTCGGGTCCGAAGCCTCAAGGACGGGAATCGCGTTCAGATCCGGCGCGATCAACTCCCCCAGCGCCACCATCCTTCCTTCTTGTCTCCTTCCTCCGCGACCTTGATTCGTACGTAAATCTCGAGGTCCGGGTTGAGCGCTTTGGCCTTTTTCAGCCACTTCTTTGCATCCGCGAAGTCCGCAGCGTCACCCGAGATTCGTGCGCGGTGCGCCATCAACCGTGCAGACTTTTCCCATTGTTCGCGGCATGCGTCCAAAATGCGGTTCAACTCGTCTTCCCGGTGCTTCGATTCGTGAAGATCGCAAAGATCCTCAAGCACACCGATCCCGATCCCCACGTTGGCGTCGTCGGCTTTGAGCTCGATCAACTTGATCGCCTCATCCGCCGCTTGTCCCTCCCTTCGCAAGTCCACCAACAAACGGGCGCGTTTTGCCCGAAGCGTGTGCTGCTTCTCGTCCTTCTTGAGCGCTTGCCCAAAAGCATCTGCCGCGGCCCCCTTGTTGTCGTCCTGCAGGAGCTGTTGCCCGTAGATGGCCCACGCCAACCCTGGGGGGTCAGGCGTCGTTTCTACCCACGCCCGTGCGTCCTGCAGCGCATCCTGTGCGCGACCTAGACCTTGAAGCAGCCAGATACGCATGGCGCGGCACTGTGATCCGCGCCCGCCATCGTTGCTTGCGGCGCCCGCAGTGGCCAGTTTGAGCGCCAAAACTTTGCGCCCGATGCGTGCGGCCTCTTTGGCAGCATCGTGGAAGCCGAGTTTCGGGTCCACCAAGTCGCGAAGCTCTTGGTGAACCTGAACAACCTCTTTGCGGGTCAATTCACAGTTGTCGCAGGTCTGCATTTCAAATCGGCTTCCACAGTTGGTGCACCGACCCGGCACCATCGGCGCCACAGGCGCAACCCAGTCCTCCGTGTCTGCGACCGCAGAACAGTCCAGGCACTGTAGGACGTCCGCTGGCACGTGACCCTTGGTGGTCGTCCAGCCCAGACGGGCCCCGCCGCAGCGCGGACATTTTTGAACGAGTTGCCCCAAACCTTGCCCCGTTTCCCTTTAGCCACTTGCGCCCCCGCTGGCGCCTTTCAGTAGATTAGGCGGACTCGCCCTCGGGGCAAGGGGGCCGCGGCAATGGCTGACGAATTGCCGCGCGTAGTTGCCCGGCGCTTCACCATCCAGGCCTGCCTCGGACGAGGCGGCTTCGGCGAAGTCTACCGGGCTCGAATGCGCGCACCTTCCGGCATCGAATCCATCATCGCACTGAAGGTGCTGCGTTCCGACCTGGGTCACGACCCCTCGGCACTGGGCCGCCTACGCGACGAAGCACGCCTTTTGGCCAGCCTCGACCACCCTTCCATCCTCAAGGTGCACGACCTGGTACGGCTCGCGGGCCTGACTGCACTCGTTGCCGAGTACGTCGACGGAGACGACTGGAGCACCCTGATCCGAAGCGGGGATCGGGTACCCATTCGTGTCCACCTCGAGATCGCTGCGAGGGTAGCCGACGCCCTGCATGCCGCCTGGACCGCAAGGAACGAGCACGGCCCGCTGAGACTCGTGCACCGCGACGTCAAACCCGCCAACATTCGTGTCGGTCGCAGCGGTCAAGTCAAGTTGCTCGACTTCGGCGTCGCCCAGTTCGAAAGCAGCATCCGCGAGGCACGCACATCCTCAGACGAGATCGTCGGCAGCCTCCCGTACGTCGCGCCGGAACGTTTTCGAACGCGAACCGTCTCCGGCGCGGTGGACGTGTACTCGCTGGGCTGCATCCTGTTTCACATCCTCGCCGGCATGCCACTGCACCCACGTGCCAACGCGCGTACCATCAGCGGCCTGGCCCTTGACGAGGCGGAATGGACCCGATTCCTCAAGGACCGAATCGCGACGTTGCCCGATCGCCGTTTCGCAGACTTGTTGACCGCGGCACTTTCGCACGACCCCGAGCGGAGGCCGACAGGCGACGAGTTCGCCAGCTCGCTCGACGTGCTCGCAAACCAGCGCCCGGAATTGGACCTGCGCGCCTGGGCCGCCCAGGTGACCCGCCTCGAACCTGCGAAAATCGACGGCGCCCTTGTTGGGCGGATTCTCGTCGAAGAAGGTACCGTCGCGACTGCCACGCCTTCACTCGCGCCAGCTGCCGCCCACCCAGCGCTACCGATCGCCCGAACGCCCATAAGCCACGATCGGTTCTACAACAGTGGGATTAGCTGCGGCTTACTCGTCACGGCAATTGGACTCGTTGTGGTCAGCGTGGCGTTGGCATGGCGCGTGATGAGGTAAAGGAGGGAAGTTTCCTGACAGCCATGTGTCTTCAGATCGACCGTTGCGCGTTTTGACAACAATCCTCTCAACCGTCAGACACTATGTTCGTAGAGCGACCATCGCTCAGACCACCTGCACATCGATCTCCGCATCGCTGCCGACCAAGAAGGCCCACAGGGCGGCGACTGCGTTCCGATGATCCTTGTGGACCAGGAGGATGGAGATGAGTTCCACCAGCAACACGTTGCTCGGAATCGTAGCCGCCACCCAAGACACCGCGGTGTACCGAAACCTCCTTTGGGAGGGTTCTTTCGCCGACTACCTCAATCTGGTCGACGCGGACCCGACCGTGTGCCGCAACGCCTACCAGCGGCTCTACGACCTGATCGAGTCCTACGGATCGACGGAATACACCGAATATAAGAAGGTAATTCGGCGCTACGGGTTCTTCGACGACCCGTTCGATGCGGGCGCCGACGCTGTGTTCGGGGTGGACGTTCACCTCATGAAACTCGTCCGTGTGCTGCATGCCGCTTCGCTCGGCTATGGCCCGGAGCGCCGCGTCCTTCTCCTGCATGGTCCCGTGGGTTCCGCAAAATCCACCATCGCGCGCCTGCTAAAGAAAGGTACCGAGCAATACTCGCGCACGGACGCCGGTCGGCTGTACACGTTTTCGTGGAAGACGCCGGACGGAACAGTGAAGTGCCCAATGCACGAAGACCCCATTCGACTCCTCCCCGAAGCCGCGCGCGCCGCGGTCCTGGGCGCACTCTCCGCGAAGAGCCCAAAGTACCCGGTGCGGATCGAAGGTGACCTGTGCCCGGTGTGCCGATTCCTGTACAGTCAGGTCATGAAGGAAGTGGACGGCGACTTCCTGGCACTGGCAGACCGAATCGTCGTTCGGCGTCTGCTGCTGTCGGAGCGCGACCGCATCGGCATCGGTACCTTCCAGCCCAAGGACGAGAAAAACCAGGACAGCACCGAGCTGACGGGCGACATCAACTACCGGCTGATCGCGGAGTACGGCTCCGACAGCGACCCTCGGGCATTCAACTTTGACGGCGAATTCAACGTCGCCAACAGGGGAATCATCGAATTTGTCGAGCTGCTGAAACTCGACGTCGCATTTCTCTACGACCTGCTCGGCGCAAGCCAGGAGCATCGAATCAAGCCCAAGAAATTTGCTCAAACGTCCATCGACGAGGTCATTCTCGGCCACACCAACGAGCCAGAATTCAAACGGCTTCAGAACAACGAGTACATGGAAGCGCTACGCGACCGGACGATCAAGGTGGACGTTCCGTACATCACCCGGCCGTCTCAGGAAGCGCGGATCTACCAGAAAGACTTCAACCGGCGCAAGGTGTCCGCCCATATCGCCCCGCACACCGTGGAAATGGCGGCCTTGTGGGCGGTTCTCACGCGACTCGAAGACCCAAACAACCCGAAACTCACGTTGGTCCAGAAGGCACGCCTCTACGACGGGCGTTCCATCCCCAGTTTCACCGAAGACCACGTGAAAGAACTGCGGAAAGCCTCACGAAGGGAGGGCCTCGAAGGCATCAGCCCCCGTTACGTGCAGGACAAACTCAGCAACGCGCTGGTCCGAGACCCGCTCATCGCCTGCCTCAACCCGTTCATGGTGCTCAATGAATTGGAATCGGGCCTGCAGCACCACAGCCTCATCACGAACGAAACCGAGCGGGATCGCTACAAAGAACTCTTGGGTGTCGTCAAGCTCGAGTACGACAACATCGTCAAAAACGAAGTGCAAAAGGCAATCTCGGCAGACGATGGCGCACTCCGCCGACTGAGCGGCAACTACATCGACAACCTGCGGGCCTATGTGCTTCGCGAAAAAGTACGGAACGCGTTCACAGGCGCGCAGGAAGAGCCGAACGAACGGCTCATGCGGTCGATCGAAGAGAAAATCGACATTCCAGACGCGCGAAAGGACGATTTCCGCCGCGAGTTGATGAACTACATCGGCGGGTTGGCGCTCGACGGGAAAACCTTCGACTTCACGCTCAACGAACGGTTGCACCGCGCATTGGAGCTCAAGCTGTTCGAAGACAGTAAAGACAGCATCAAGCTGACGAGCCTCGTGTCGCAGTCCATGGACGCCGAAACGCAGGCCAAAATCGACATCGTCAAGACCCGACTCATTGACCAACACGGGTATTGCCAGACGTGCGCGTCGGACGTGCTCCAGTACGTAGCGTCGATTTTCGCTCGTGGTGACGCAACCAAACCGAGGTGACCATGCTTCCGATCGATCGGGACCTTGGGCGGTTCCGCGACATCGTCAAAGGGAGGGTCCGCCGCGAGCTGCGACGGTACATGTCTTCGTCGGAAATGCTGGGGCGAAAAGGCAAGGACTTCGTGTCCATCCCCATCCCGCACATTGGAATCCCCCGCCTCAAACACGGGTCCAACGAAGACTCCGGCGTCGGCCAGGGCGAAGGCGGCCAAGGTAAACCTGGAGAGGATGCGGCAGAACACGAGATTGAGGCCGAGTTGAGTCTGGAGGAATTGGCACAGATTCTCGGCTCAGAGCTCGAGTTGCCCCGAATTCAACCACGAGGCGACAAAGACGCCCGCACGGTGCGTCATCGCTACAAGGGCGTGGCCCGTGTCGGCCCCCAAGCGTTGCGCCACGCCAAGCGGACCTGGCGCGAAGCCTTGAAGCGGCAGGTGTCCGCAGGCGAATTCAACCCGAAACGCCCCGTCCTGGTACCGATCAAGGAGGACAACCGGTTTCGGACATTTGTGGCCGAAAAACAACCACGGTCTGCGGCCGCAATTCTGTACCTGATGGACGTGTCCGGCTCCATGGGCAAGGAGCAGAAAGAAATCGTGCGGAGCGAAGCGTTCTGGATCGACACGTGGCTCACCCACAACTACGATCACGTAGAAACACGCTTTATCGTGCACGACGCGGCGGCTCGGGAGGTGGACCGAGACACGTTCTTCCGGACACGCGAGTCCGGCGGCACGCTCATCAGCAGCGCTTACAAACTGGCGCTCGACCTAGCGGAGAAACACTTTCCCGTCAACGACTGGAACCTCTACATTTTCCATTTCTCAGACGGGGACAATTGGTCCACGGCAGACACGAAGATCTGCGTGGATTTGATGCGCGGCCGCCTGCTTCCGCTGTGCAACCAGTTCGCCTACGCACAGGTCGACAGCCCTTATGGCTCCGGCCAGTTCATTAAGGACCTGCGCGAAGCGTTTCCTGAGGACGACCGGGTGGCGCTTTCACGCGTCGCCTCGCGCGACGCCATTTTCGACTCCATCCGCGAATTGCTCGGGAAGGGGCGCTAACGATGGCACGAATCACAACCCGGTTTCTCCGCGAAGGTCGCGGTCTTCCCCCAGAGCTGGTCGATGAACGCGACCGCATCGAGGCCATTGCGAAATCCTACGGGCTCGATTTCTTCGAAACGATCTTCGAAATGTGTTCGTACGAAGAGATCAACATGGTGGCTGCGTACGGGGGGTTTCCGACAAGGTATCCGCATTGGCGTTTCGGAATGGACTTCCTACAAACAAACAAATCCTACGAGTACGGCCTGTCCAAAATCTATGAAATGGTGATCAACAACGACCCTTCGTATGCGTACCTCATGGATTGCAATCTCATGGTGGATCAGAAACTCGTCATGGCCCATGTGTTTGGGCATGTCGACTTCTTCAAGAACAACGCCTGGTTTGCGCATACGAACCGAAAGATGCTGGACGACATGGCGAACCACGCGACGCGCATTCGTGCCATGATCGAACGGCATGGCGAGGCTGAAGTCGAGCAGTTTATCGATCGGGCGCTATCGATCGACAACCTGATCGACCCGTTCCTCCCCCATATCCAGAGAAGTCGGGAATTCAACGAGGCCGATATAGAGGCGGCAGAAGACGAGAGTACCGTCCATCGGATCCCGACGCGCCCCTACATGGACCGCCACATCAATCCGCCGGACTTCCTCGCGGACCAGCGCAAGCGAAAGGACGAAGACGTACAGCGGATGCGCGCATTTCCAGAATCACCAGTCCGCGACGTCCTGGGCTTCGTGGCGCGTCACGCAACTATGCCACGTTGGCAACAAGAGATTCTGGAAATAATCCGTGACGAGGCGATGTATTTTGCGCCCCAGGCCCAAACGAAAATCATGAACGAGGGGTGGGCGACCTATTGGCATACCCATCTCATGACGCGCCACATCCTTTCTGACCACGAGGTGGTCGACTATTGCGACCATCATAGCGGCACGGTTGCACAACAACCCGGTCGGCTCAATCCATACAAACTCGGCGTCGAGTTGTGGCGCCACATCGAGCGGCGATGGGACAAAGGCCAACACGGAAAAGCCTGGACAGAAACCGAAGATCCGGCCGCACGCCGCGCGTGGGACACCAGCGCTGGCGACGGGCGCGCGAAATTATTCGAGGTCCGTCGTACCCACAACGACATCACCTTCCTCGATACCTTTCTCAGCGAAGACTTCTGTCGTGAACAGGGTTTCTTCACCACCCGTCGGGATTCAAAGACCAACGAATGGGTGATCGACAGCACCGAGTTTGCCGACGTCAAGAAGGGCCTGTTGGCGCAACTCGCGAGTCGCGGAACGCCGAGGGTATTTGTCGTGGACGCCAACGCCAACAACCGTGGCGAACTGCGCCTCTGGCACGACTTTGAAGGCCACGATCTGCAGCTGGACGTCAGCAGCGACACGCTTCTGAACCTCGCCGCGTTGTGGGGTCGACCCGTTCACGTCGATACCCACCTGGACGGAAAACCAATTCGGCTCACCCATGACGGCCTTTCGCTCACACGCGCCGAACGCGCGGAGGACCCCACGTGACCCCTCTCGACCAAGCCCTCGATGCCCTTCCTCGCGGCGAAGGGTCCGTCGTGCTGCCTGTTCCCGGCGGGGTGGCGACGCTTGACGTTCTGCAAGCCGATCGACTCGGTGTTCGGCTGCGCTCCCTTCGGGTGACCGGGACCGAAGTGGCCGCCGCGCACGAAATCGAGCGGCTCGCCAATCGCCGAGGGCTACCGGAATTGCGCCCCACAGAGATTGAGCCTCGCCTAGGCGGCGGCAGTCTACGCTCGGTGGTGGACGAGGAAGGGTTTTTCGAAGCCACCGTTCGCCCAGATGCAACGGAAATCGGACGCTTCCGAGTCACCCCGGAGGGTCGCGAACCTACCGACTGGACGTTGACGCGGCGCGACCTCAACCGGTGGGTCGACGCGCTCCAACGACCGGCACCTACCCCACCGAGTAGACCCGGCAGTTAGCAGCAGGCATGAACGCAGACGCCCTGAGAACCGAACTCGTCTGGCTCGGGTTCGACGTGAGAAACTGGCGCGCGCTCGCGTTGTTGCCCCTCGTCGACGTCGCCTGGGCAGACGGTGCCGTACAACCCGAGGAACGGGTCGTGATCCAAGCGGTCGCCAAAGACCGGTACCGCCTTGAACCCGAGGGCATGTCCTTGCTCGCCGGTTGGCTGACCCACCGCCCATCGCCGGACTACACCCACCGCGGCCGCCGCGCACTCATGGCGCTCGCACAAACGTCGTCGCCCCTCACGGTGGCCACGCCTGCGGACGTGCTCGCGCTGTGCGAACAAGTGGCGAATGCCGCTGGCGGCGTGTTCGGTTTCCGCAAAATCGAGGCGGCAGAACGCGCAGCACTGGTCGCTATCGCCGAAGGCATGTGCATCGAGAATGCCACCGCTTGGGACGCCGTGTTTTCCGACACCGACGAAGACACCGCCGTCGTAGATCGAAGTGTGCTACTGGACCTTCAAGCCCCTACGCCGCTACCGACGGCGACCCGAGGAAGCCGTGCACAAATCAGTTGGGTCTGTATGGATGTGGAGACCCGCACGGAGGTCGGGGACGCCGTCACGATCGGTAGGGATCGCACGAATCGCCTGCAGATTGCCTACGACGCTGCCGTTTCACGAAATCACTGCGTGATTCGCCGAGAAAACGCCGGCTGGACCCTCTTCGACCTGGACTCGCAAAACGGGACGCGGGTGAACGGAGAGCGTGTCGTGCGCCGTTCTTTGCTGGGCGGAGAACATATCGCGGTAGGAGGGGAAGAACTGCGGTTCCAGGTCCTCGCGTGAGCGCCCTCGCTGTCGTCAAGAAAACTTGCAAAGTGCAAGAAAGCATGCCAGACTTCCCTCCCATCCACCAAGGGGGACTTCATGTTGTACATTCTGTCCCTGATCGCCACAGCCTCTGCCGGCAGCAATGTGCTGGTCTGCTATTCGTCTGGCTATGAGAGCGACGTTTACACCAAGTTGCACGACACAAAAATGTTCACGAACGTGGCGGAGACCAACTGCGGCAGTACGACGCCGACCGTCGCGGACCTGCTCGTCCACGACGCCGTTCTCGTGTACAGCGACAGCGGGTTCTCCAACCCGAGTGGGCTCGGCAACAATCTCGCCGACTACGTGGATAGCGCCGGCGGTGTGGTGGAAGCCGTGTTCGCCAACGGCTCCGTCCCCTTGTCCGGTCGCTTCGAGTCCGGTGGCTACGAGCCCATCACGGGCAGTCTGCAGAGTTCGGGAACGGTGCTCACGTCCGTGACCTCGACCCCGGCCACGACGTCATGAACGGAGTCGTGGGCCTCAATGGCGGAACCTCGTCGTACATCACGTCCAATGCGCTGTTCTCGGCCACCGCCGCGCCCCTCGCGAACTGGAACACGGGCCTTCCCCTCGTCGGTGCCGATGACAGCCACGCAGGGCGCACGGTAGGCCTCAACTTCTACCCGCCCTCCAGCACAATCCGCAGCGACTTTTGGAAGACGGCCACGGATGGCGAATGGATACTCGCCAACGCGCTCGACTAGGCGATCGGTGCTCCCAGCGCGTTCACCGCGCCGGCAACGCTCAACGTCTCCGGCGTATGCCCAGGCGCCGTGACCATTGAGATCATCGGGGGAACGCCGGACGGCACGGCCTCGATCTACACGGGCGCGACCAGCGGTTCGGGCACCGTGAAATACGGC
Organism: Klebsiella pneumoniae; assembly: GCA_945861065.1. Classification (GTDB taxonomy): domain Bacteria; phylum Myxococcota_A; class UBA796; order UBA796; genus SXOB01. The sequence continues at coordinate 65,228 of CAMASI010000010.1, forward strand.
GTGTGCGGCGGGTCGGCCACAGATTTGGACGCCGGAACGCTCAGACTCCGCAAGAGCATCCAACTCGACGCGTCTGGCTACGCCATCCTGGTACCCACGCTCGGCGCGGCCCCGTGTGGCATGTCCATCCAGGTCGTAGATCGCGAAAGCTGCACCGCGGGCAACCTAGCGGTCATTCCCTAAGGCGTCAGACGGCCTCGGTACCCGGTGTTCCCACGGCCAACCGTGGGACCCGGGTGTTGATGGCTGTCAGCACCTCCCATGGCACCGTGCCCGCCCATTCGGCCAGTTCTTCAGCGCCTAAGGTGCAGCCGCCGCGTTCGCCGAGCAGCAGCACCTCATCGCCGTTGTAGGCACTGTCGTCGCCGATGTCGACCACCACCGAATCCATGCAGATCGTGCCGACAACCGGGTACCGCCGGCCGCCGATCCCGACCTCTGCACGCCCAGACATTGCGCGTAAGTACCCATCTCCGTAGCCCACTGGGACCGTGACAAGCCGCGTCTGACGCTGGGCCGTCCATCGTCCACCGTAGCTGACCACTGCGCCCGCAGGCACGACCTTGAAGTAGACGACCCTCGAAATCCACGTCAACGCCGGCAGAATTCCTGGAAGGACGGGGAGTTGCGGACTTGGTGCTACGCCGTACAACAATAGCCCCGGGCGCACCAAATCGAGCCAAGTCGACGGTTGGCCGAGAATGGCGCCCGAATTCGCCAAATGCCGCGTAGGGGTCGGCAAGCCACGTTCAGCCCACCAAGACACCGCTCCGAGAAAACGCTCCAATTGCAGCGCGGTAGTGTCCGCGTCCTCGGACGCGGAAAGGTGGCTGTATACACCCTCGACACGCACGTGAGGCGCAGACATCGCAGCTTCGATCAGGCGAAACGCGTTGTACCAATGGACGCCGAAACGCTCCATCCCCGTGTCGATTTTCAGGTGGACCCTCGCCACGCGCCCCATTTCTGCCGCGGCTGCCTCGATGGCCAGCACCTTGTCCACGCTTGAGGCCGACAATACGAGTTCATGGCGCAAGAACGTCGGGACCTGCGAGCCGAGGATTCCTCCCAACACGAGGATGTCGCAGGAAATGCCAGCCCGCCGTAGCAGGATCCCTTCCTCCAGGTAGGCCACCCCGACCATCGACGCGCCTGCCGCAACCATCGTGTGCGCGACCGCGACCACCCCGTGCCCATACGCGTTCGCCTTGAGGATGGGCAACACCGGGCGCTGCACATGGTCGCAAATCCTCCGAAAGTTGGTGGCCAACCGGGTGTGATCGACCAGCACGTGGGTAGGCCGAACGGCGCCGTCGCCGTCCACCAAAGGTTCGTGAATCGTCACGGCGCCGCGACCGGGTGCCACGCGTCTGGCGGCAAGCCAAGGTCGAGTCTCAGGGCCTCACCCCCCTCTCCATGTTGCGTCCAATAGGCCGAGCGCGTCGAGCCCGTCAGCGTGCCCGTAAACCCGTCCGACCGCACCCATCCGAGCAACCGATTTGGGCTCGCCGCTTCCACCGTCCAGGTGGTTTGTGCCGGACCCGGACCCTCGACGGTGATTGTCCATGCTTCCACCGCTCCGAGCACCGTGCTGACCACCGACGACGACGCCGACCGCGACACCTGCGCCACCTCCCAAATCGGGTCCCGATGCGCCAGCCGCAGTTCGAGAAACGACGGGACAAGATGAACTTCCCGCGTCGCCCCGGGGGCAAGCCAATCGCCGACTACGTTTCTGACGAGGATGGGCAAGGCGTCGGCAAACACGGCGTCGTCTGGAACCGCAAGCACCCGATACCGATCCCCTTCGCCGTCAAAATACGAGTGACTCGTCCATCGCGCGACGGGGCCGTCCACCCGGACCTCGTCGAAGACCACGCCACACCATTCCTGCGCCGAGAACGCCAACTTCGTTGGAACGCCCATCGCTTGGCGTCCATCGAGGGGTAAAAATGTGCTCGTCGTCGTGTCGTAGTCGTACACGCCGGTTTGGAAGTCGACCATCGTGTTGAGCTTCAAAACCGGGAACTCGTCGGGATGACCGCCGTCTGATTTCACCCTTTGGCCACTCGTGAACGTCTCGGTGACGAAGACCAGAACGGCCTCGCCCTTCCGCAACTCACCATACCGAGGAATGGTCAACGCGTAGGCTGACACCTCGGCGCGGCCGTCACCCCAGTGCGCCCAAAAACCCTCCGGCACAGCGAAGGCCACAGCAACCCAAGCGAACCACATTCGGCCATCTAACCACCACGCCATGGCGCGTGTCCGACGTTAGCCACGCGCTCCCATGCTCATTGCCCTTCTCGCATGTTCCGGCTCCGACCCCGGAATCCACGTCGATTCTCCCCTCAAAGCGGTCGAAGAAACCGAGCGCTTTCGGCTCCCGCTCAGCGCGCCCGCGTGGGTCGTGTACACCGCAAGCGGCGTCCCCCACGTGTACGCGGAAACCGACCGCGACCTCGCAGTCGCTTTTGGATTTACCCTCGCACGCGATCGCTTTTTTCAGGTCGACCTCGCGCGCAGGTTGGCACTCGGCACCCTGTCCGGCCTGCTCGGTGACGTGTCCCTTCCAGCGGACCAGGAAAGCCGCGCAATTGGCATGACCCATGCCACGGACCTCGTTCTGAGCACCGCGCCCCCACGGCTTCAGGAGACGTTCGAGGGCTACGCCGAAGGCATCAACGCCTACATCGACGCCGTGAACGCCGGCAGCTTGGCGCCACCGAGCGAGTACGATCTCGCCGCTCCCCTGCTTGGTTTTGACAGCCCCGGCGCCGCGATGGCGCGTTTCGAAGCCCGGGACGTGGCCGCTATCGGTGGCGCCGTGTTGTACAGACTGGGGTTCGAAACCGACGACGTCAACCGCACCGCCGACGTCCTCGCCCTCGACACCCTGTTCGACGGTTCCGCCAACGCGCCGCTTCGCGAATCCGCCGCGAAAACCCTGTACGCCACACTGCATCCGGTGGAAACCGTGTCGTCCGCGCCGGACTGGGTTCCAGGTCGACGTGGCGCACCAATGGGCAAGGGGGTCCCTGTCCTGGGACCGCAAGTCAATCCAGCGCTGCTTTCTCGTCTGCGGACCCGGCTCGACGCTTGGCAGAATCGCGTAGGACGCGACCATCAAGAAGGCTGGGGAAGCAACTCGTGGGCAGTTTCGGGCAGCTTCACCCACGACGGGCGCGCGCTCCTTGCCGGCGACGGCCACCTCGAACTCGACATCCCCGCGCTCATGTACCAGGTCGGTCTCGACACCGAGTTGCTTGGCCACGGGGACGTACACGCCGTCGGGTTGAGCATCGTCGGCATCCCCATGCTCGCGGTTGGGACCAACGGCGCCGTCGCGTGGTCCACCACCCAGCTGTCCGGTGACGTCACCGACTGGTACGCCGAGCAACTGCAGTTGGACGCGGAAGGGCGACCCTCCGCCACCTTGTTCGATGGCGCCTGGCAGCCCATGGTCGCGGTGGACGAGGTGTACGAAATCGCCGACGTGCCCGCGCTTGGCTCCACTGGCCGAACGGAAACCTGGACGAGGTGGGTCTTATTCGACGGACGATGGCTCTCGGAAGTCGAAGGGCGGGTGCTGGCCGAGGGCGACCTACCCGGCGCAGGCGAGACCGTCATCGACCTCGCCGGCGCAAAGGTCGTGCCCGGAGACATCGACGGCGACGGCGTCATCACTGGGGTTAGTTTCGACTTCGGCGGTTTGGATCCGGGAAACCTACTCGCGATGTTCGACGAATTCGCGCGCGCAGGCGACATCGACGCCTTCGCGCAAGCCACCCGCATGGCACAGGCGCTTTCGCAAAACGTCATCGCAGCAGACGCCGACGGCCGGATTCTCTACACCGGCTACCAGATGACGCCCTGCCGCGACAACCTCAGAGACATCGACGGAAGCTGGCTTCCCGGCGGTGACCCTCAGCAGTTGCTCGATGGCACCAACTTCGGTGGATTCACGTTGCCCGTAGACGCCAGTCTTGCGGCTGTGGAGTCCGACACCGATCCGGCCCGGTGCATCCTGGCCTGGGATCGGATTCCCCACGCCTTCGACCCTCCGCAGGGCTTCGTCCTGACCGCGAACAACGACCCCGGCGCCCTCTCCTTCGACGACGACCTCACGAAGAACGACGTCTATATGGGCGGACCCTGGGACGACGGATTCCGGGCTCGAACCATCGAGACCGGCCTGCAAGCCGCCATCGCTGACGGCGACGCCACCGTCGACGAGATGGCGACCCTGCAAGCCGACCACCACAGCCCGACGGCGATCCTGTTGGCGAACGCGTTGTTGGAGAGCCTCGACTACGCGCGCTCCCTCGACGACACGTCCACCGGTGCCGACGCCCGCGTGTTCGCGGTGTGGAATGACCACGTCGCACAGTTCGAGGAGGTGCAGAACCGGCTCGTCACCTGGGTAGATAGCGGGGCGTTCGCCCGATCTGGCGTCGAAACCTTCTACGACCCCGTTCTCCCCGGCGATGCGGAAGCGGCCGTCGCAACGATGATCTGGAACACCTGGCTCGGCGACGTCACCGCGCTCGCCATCGACGATGAAGGCCTGCCCGGTGCCGTGTTCCGCTTGGGTGGGACGGCGACGCGGCTGCGGCTCCTCCACGAAATGTTGTCTCAACGAGGCGACACCCTTGCAGCCGACGCCGACCCAATGACCGGGGAATCGGTATTCTGGGACAATCGCGCCACAGCGGACGTCGAGTCCAGCCACGAGATTATCCTCCTCGCGCTTGAAGCCAGCCTCGATTTCCTCGTTTCCGAGCCCATCGACGCAGGCGAAGGGGGCTTTGGAACCGACGACATGTCCGCGTGGACGTGGGGTCTCCGTCACCAAGTGGAATTCCAGTCCCTCGTGCTTTCGTACCTCGACGATCCGTTGCTCGGCGCCCTACTCACACCGTTTGCGATCGATACCAGCGACCTGCCGCTCGCTCCCGACGTCGTCGCCGGCGACCCACGATACGGCCTCAGCTGGTTTCCCAGGCACGGAGACAACCGAAATGTAGACGCGGCAAATCCCGGGCTGAGCGGGCGCTCGTTCCGCTACGGATCTGGGCCCGTCATGCGAATGGTATTTTCCATCGGCAGAGACGGCGTCACCGGCCAAAATATTATCCCTGGGGGCCAGTCGGGCCTGTTGGATACGGCCACCTCCTCCGATCAGACCGCCCTTTGGCTGGCCAACGACACCCTTTCTGTGCAGCTCGCCGTCGAAGACGTGGTCGCCGCCAGCACGGGCAAAACAACCCTCATTCCGCTCACGGACCCCTAAAGGGCGAAAATGGAAGTGTTTCTCCCCAAAGGCACACGCGACTACCTTCCGGAACGGATGGCGCCACGTCTGGCTGTGCTAGAAATCGTTCGAAACGCATTCTCCCTGCACGGATTTCTGCCGCTCGATACGCCTGCATTCGAGCGCATCGAGACGCTGGAGGGAAAGTATGGAGAGGAAGGCGGAAAACTCATTTTTCGCATTCTCGAGCGGGGCGAAGGGGGCCTGGCCGGAAAGGCGGACCTTGCGTTGCGCTACGACCTGACGGTGCCGTTGGCGCGTGTAATCGCGATGAATCCGGCGATTCGTTTCCCGTTCCGGCGGTGGCAGATCGCCCCTGTTTGGCGGGCCGATCGGCCAGCCCGTGGTCGATTCCGGGAGTTTCTGCAGTGTGATTGCGACGTGGTCGGGGCGCCGCAAGGACTCGCAGACGCCGAGTGTTTGGCGGTCGCAGATCGGGCGCTCGTTGCGCTGGGTTTCGATGACGTCACAATTCGAATCAACGACCGGCGTTTGTTGCGCGCGCTTGCGGCGGCCGTGGGCGCGGCAAACCGCGAGTCAGAGCTGTTGGTTGCGGTGGACAAACTCGACAAGGTGGGGCGCGAGGGTGTGAGTGGCGAACTCGGCCGTCGTGGATTCCCACCCGAAGTCTCCGAAACATTGTGGTCGCTCATCGACGACAGCCTAGACGAGGGCGGCCTGGACCGGCTCGCAGCCACTCTGTCGCGACGCGTTCCAGAACATTCCGAACAGATTGCGGTCGCTACGGCAGGGCTGAAACAACTCATTGCGGATGCCACTGGCCTCGGTGTCCGAGCCCGACTTGTCGTGGACAGCACGCTCGCACGCGGTCTGGACTACTACACAGGTCCGGTGTGGGAACTGGTGGCGGGCGGGGGCGTCGGAACCATCGCTGCCGGGGGCCGGTACGACGGCCTGATTGGCATGTTCTCCAACCGCGCGGTCGCCGCTGTGGGCATCAGCTTGGGATTGGAGCGCATCCTCACGATTCTGGAAGAAGCCGGCCGGATGCCAAGAGCCACGCCCGGCCCCGACGTCGTCGTTTGCTGCGTCGAAGAGTCCGCCCGACCTTGGGCCCTCGAGGTCGTACGTCGGGCGCGTTCGGCCGGAATCGCCACCGAGTTGTGGGTGGGAGACGGCCGATTGAAGGCAGCAATGAAACATGCTGACAACGCAGGCGCCCGATTCGCAGCGCTCGTCGGTGGCGCGGAAGTGGAGAGACAGGAGGTGACGCTCAAGACCCTCGCGACCGGCACACAACAGAGCCTGTCCATCGACGACACGCTTGCGGCGATCGTTCTGTGATACCATCGTCGGGCGACGGCGGTCTTTGATCGTCGTCGTGCCCCGCTCCCTCTGCGCTCCCTCCTCCCTCCCCGGATGACCCCATGGCCCGCTCGCTCGTCGTCAAGCACGAAGAGGAAACCTCTACGAGCCCCCTACTCACTGGTTTCCTGCTGTTCGCCGTCTTGTGGATGGTCCTCGCAGCAGTCGGCGCAGGCGTGACAGCGGACGCCCCCGAACTGGCCACTCCGGAACAAGCCCGGTGAATTGAGCAGCAACGCATCGCTTTGCTTGAGTCGCGGCACGTGAGGCACTATATCCGTGGAACGTGCCAATGCCGGACAGCAGCCTCATCCTCGCCGACCCACCCCTATGGATGGGTGAACTTCCAGACCAATGGTCCGACGTGGACCTGCCGGTGGTTGTCAACCTGTGCGGTGTGATGCCGGGCGGCTCCCCAGCACCCGGTCAACGGGTGCATGTGTTCCCGCTCTTGGATGTGCTCGACCGCGACGTTCTGCCGACCCGAATCGCCGTGGAGAAGCTCGTGGACGTCGTGCACGAGAGCATCGACGCACGCGGTTCCTACTGGCATTGCCATGCAGGCCTCAACCGCAGCGGATTCGCAGTGGCAGCCTACCTCGTTCGCCACAAAGGGTATCGGATCTCGACTGCGATCAAGCACATGCGTGCGAGCCGATCTCCGATGGTTCTGTGCAACAGTTTGTTCGAGTCCACGCTGCGCAATTGGTACGGCGGCAAAGACGAACAGACCTTCGAACCCGTTTCGTTCGAACAGTGGTTGCGGGAGCGCATCGGCCGTCGCGAAGCCTAGAACGGACGCCGCTCTAACGGCCGCGGGGAGCGTCGCCTGGATTCCTCGTCTCACTCGAGCCTGCTGCTTCGACCAAGGCGTGAAGGCAGTTGGACCGATAGTATCGATCGTCGCGGCCTTTTAGGTCGTGTTCGCTAAACATCTCGAAGCTGCGAAGGCCACGGGCGTCGGTGATCTCGATCAGCAAACTCGCACGAAGCAGTTGTTCGTCGACTTTGTCCGCTGAACTGACCTGGATTGTGCCTAAGCAGGTCTTGGCGCGTTCGAGTTGTTCAGCCGTCAACACCCGCTCCGCCAGCCCATGCTGGTCCTGATTTCGGATTCTGACTTCGGTAATCTCTTGAAACGTCGGCCCTGTTCTGCCACAGGCAGTCATGGCCAGGAGGAGCGCAAGCGCCACGTTCACCTCCGAGTCCGCGTATCGCGTGCCGTCCGCACGTCACGCACGCGATAACGAAGTCCGCCATGACCGGATCGACCGCCTTCGTTCTCGCGGCGGGCCTGGGCACCCGCCTGCGCCCATTGACAGACGTGCGCCCGAAGCCGCTCGTACCCATTTGCGGCGTTCCGATCCTCGCCTGGACCTTGGCGCTGGCCGCGCGCCACGGCATGCGACGTGCGGTCGTCAACGCCCACTGGCACCCCGAACAGATTCTTTCGTGGCGCGGAGAGCAGGAAGGCGTCTACGTCGACGTGATTGTCGAACCCGAAATCCTTGGCACCGGGGGCGGCCTACGGAACGCGTCCGACCGCCTTGGCTCGTGCGTCACCGTGCTCAACGGCGACATCCTGACCGACCTCGACCTGACCGCTCTGGCGGCGGCGGTACCCCACGGGGGCGCCGCGCTCGCGCTTCGAGTCGCGCCCGAAGAAGCGTTTCGCTACGGCGTCGTCGCAACCGACAGCACCGGGGCCGTGGTTCGGCTTCGGAGCTACGACACGCCGGCGACGGGCGCTGTCACCAGCGACACCCACTTCACCGGCCTGTACGCATTGGACCGGTCGGTGGTGAATCGCATCGGCCCCGGGTTTCAGGACGTTGTTTCCACCGCATTTCGGTCGTTGATGGCCGACCGAAACCTTGTCGGCGTTCGGACGCATGCCACGTGGATCGACATTGGCGACCTGGAATCGTACCTGTCGGCCAACATGCACGTGCTCAGCGGTGCCTTTCGCGGCCCCGTCGACCCGCACGCCCGCGCCGCTTTCGCCCGACGCGGCGGCATCACCTACGGCGACCCCGACGTCGTTCGCGGCGTCGTCACGCACGGCGACGTTTGGGTCGGCCACAGCGTACAAATCGACAAGGGGGCCGTGCTGCGCGACTGCGTGATCGGGCACGCCGCTCGAATCGACGCCGTGCTTGTGGAACGCAGCGTCGTATGGGATGACGTTCACCTGTCACAACCCGTGCGAAACGGCGTCGCCTACCACTCGGACCGGCCGCCGATCGAGCTTAGTTAGAGAATCGACCGCGGGTCCACGTCCCAACTCACCCGAACGCCCCGTTTCGCGGCCGACCGCAGGAGCGGAAGCGCCGACCCCAGCCAGGGCCGCCACGCCGCAGACTCTCCGCGAAGAACCAGCTGGTAGCGCCACCGTCCAGCGATTCGAGGCAATGCCGCGGGCGCCGGTCCCATCACGGTGACCCCGACGACCCCATTCGCGCTCTTTCGCAGGGTTCGCGCCAGCTGCTCGGCGACGTCGCGGACGCCCTCGCGCACGACGCCATCGACACGTACGAGGCACAAGCGCGAAAACGGTGGGTACCTCAGGGTGGCGCGAACTCTGAGCTCTTCGCGCAGGAAGGTCTCTGGGCTGTGAATCGCGGTGATGGCGTAGTGATCCGGTCTCCAGGTCTGCACCACGACCCGGCCAGGCGCTTCGCCACGGCCAGCCCGACCCGACGCCTGAACCAACAGCGCCCAAGTCCGCTCCGCCGCCCTGAAATCCGGTAGCCGCAGAGGCTGATCCGCGGACACCACGACGACGCAACGCACATTCGGGAAGTCGTGGCCTTTGGCCAACATCTGCGTGCCGACCAAAACCCGGGTGTGCCCCTCTCGGAAGGCCGTCAGCAGGTGGGCGTGGCTCCCTCGAACCGCCGTGGCGTCCGCGTCCATTCGGGCGACGACGACCCCGGGCAGCAGCGTCCTCACGGCCTCCTCTACACGCTCCGTGCCCCGACCTTTTTCGTCTAACGTCGGGCGTTTGCACCGTGGGCAAGTCCCGTCGTAATGAAGTCGGAAGGCACAATAATGGCAGACAACCTCGTTGCGGCCTTTGTGCAACGTCATTGAAATGCCGCAGTTCGGACATTCGTACGTGCCTCCGCAACGATTGCACTCGACCATCGTCGCCCAACCGCGCCGGTTGTACAGCACGATCGCCTGCCCGCCGTCGTCCATGGCCTCGCGCAACGCGACCTCAGCTTCCGGGAGCAGGACCGGACGCTCCTCCGGCTTGGCCCACGCGCTGACGTCTACGACCTGAATTTCCGGCAGTTGACGAGGCGTCGCGCGCATTGGCAGGCGTAAGAGACGGTAGCGACCTCGGTCGGCATTCGCCCAGCTTTCCAACGACGGCGTCGCCGTGGCCAACAGCACCGGACACTGATGACGCTTCGCCAAGACCACGGCAAGGTCGCGCGCATTGTACGCCACGCCGTCGTCTTGTTTGTAGGAGTCGTCATGCTCTTCGTCTACGACGACCAGGCCGAGGTTTCGGAAGGGCGCGAAAATCGCGGATCGCGCACCAATCGCCAACGACACATCGCCCGCCCGCACGCGACGCCACTCGGAAAAGCGTTCGGCGCCGGTCAGACCGCTATGAAGCACCGCCAGGTTCGGTCCAAACCGCGCCCGAAAGCGGCCAACCAACTGTGGCGTCAGCCCAATCTCAGGCACCAGCACCAGCACCTGTCGGCCCGCTTTGAGCGCCGCATCGGCGGCCCCGAGGAATACCTCCGTCTTGCCGCTGCCCGTCACGCCGAACAACAACCAAGGACCTGCGGCGTCGCTGGCCGTCACTGCGTCCAGCGCCGCACGCTGCGCCGCGTTGAGCGCAAGCGCCACCGACGGGCCTAAGGGCTCGGCCGCCGCCAACGCATCGCGCTTCTCCCGTTCCGACAAGGTGACGACACCGAGTTGGACGAGTTTTGTCAGCGCCACCCTCGCCGCGCCGCCCAATCCCGCGACGACCGCGGACACATCCAGCGCCCCGTTGCTCAGCGCCTCTACAACCGCCAGTTGGCGACCTGCACCCTGTCGAATGCGCTGGCGAGCTACGTCCACGTCCACGGCGAGTTGGGCGACGGTGACACGACCTCCCACTTTGCCGACCGTCCGAACGCCGCGTTCGATCCAGCCGCGCCGCAAGCACACGGCGAGTCCCGCAGCAACTGCGTCGGCAGCGAGCGTGTCGTCGAGTCGGCGAGCCAGCCCTCGGGCCGTCAGTCCCGGGCGAGACACCACTTCGCGCAGCACGATCGCGGCGTCTCCGGGCACCGCGTTGGCTGCGAGCGCCGCCGACCCACGTTCAGTGGCTTCCACGACCCGCAATTCCCGTGCGCCCAGCCGGGACGGCAGCGCCGTGTGAAGCACAACCCCCAGCGGGGCAAGGTAATAATCAGCTACCCAGCGAAAGAATTCGAGTTGCGCGGCATCGAAGGCCGGCTCGGCGTCCACGACCCGCGTCACTGGGCGAATCTTTGCGGGATCCAGTCCCTCCGTTCCCGACGGACCGAGCACGTAGGCCGTCTCGCCCAGAGCGCCGAGCGGCACGAGCACGACGTGGCCAAGCTGAAGCGCAGGAAGGTGCGCGGGAACGCTGTAGGTCAGCTCCTGAACGAACGGCCGTGCCGTAACGACAGATACGTAGGCCCACCGCGAGTCAAGCGACGTCACAGACCGCCGAAGCTACTCCCCGGCGAAGGATCGTTGTCGCGCTGCTCCAACTCCGTCATGCAGTCGATGCAGTGTGTCGCCATCGGGCGCGCCATGAGTCGTCCAGGCGAGATTTCCTCGCCGCAAACAACACACTCGCCGTATTCGCACTCGTCCATGCGTTTGAGCGCCGCCTGTACCTGACGGGACAAGGAACGTTCGTGATCGTGCATCCGCAACGTGAACTCACGCTCAGATTCCTCCGACGCGATGTCCACGGCATCGGCGAAAGCGTCACGAACGTCCACCAGTTGCCCGATGGCCGTGCCTGCGCCGCGCTGAAGCACGGCAAGCCGGTCTTCCAAAATTGTGCGGAATCGCTTAAGGTCTGCTGGGTCCATGCGTATTCCCCCCGTCGCGACGGCGTGCTACACCGCTGCCAGCGAAGCCGGCGCCCCTACTCCGCGCCTCGTCCAAGGGCAACGCATGTGGATGCTCGCCGTACCGCCGGCAGCCCTGGCCGCCGACATCCCGACACACGTCGAGACGCTAGCGATGGGCAATGCCACCGCGGCCGATCCTCACGACAATGCCGCAGTGGCCGCCAACCCGGCGCTGCTGGGTCTCCATCGCCGGTACGACGTCCAGGCGGCCTTCGCGTATGGGCCCACAGGTGGGCTCGGATGGGGCGCGTCTGCAACGGACGCACGAACGGGTGACGCCCTCGCGATCGGATTCGCCTACACAGGCCTGTCTGCGGAGCCGCCCCTCAACGTCGAGGAGTTGCCCGGTTGGACACTACCGGGCGAGGATCCAGCCCATCGAAGGCGAGAACACGACTTTGCGCTCGGCTTTGCCCTGCAGTTTTTCGAGCGCAAACTCGCGGTAGGCCTCGGCGGCGACGTGCTGTTGTACACCTACGATCAAGCCGGCGAAGGGATCACCGGGGACCTAGACGCCGGCCTCGCCGCAGCGCCGTGGACTTGGCTGATGCTCAGCGCCGCCGGTCGCGACCTGATCGGATTCGATGAAGTCGGCGGCCACGAACGATCGATCGCATTCGGTCTACGCACCGAGGATGAGTCCATTGGCGCCATCGCCGGCGAATTCGACCTGTTTCCCGACACCAGCGCATTTGCGATCGCGGCAGGCCTGGAAAAGCGCCTTGGGACTGCGTTCATTCGCGCTGGGTGGCGCATGGATGCTTCCCATCAGGTAAGTCCGCATGCCCTGAGCTTTGGCTTCGGGGCGGAATCCGAGGCTGGGGCGCTTGGCTACGCGTTGTTGATCCCCCTCGCCGCCGGTGACGACACACTCGCGGGCCTGATCAACGCAGTTTCCCTGCGGATCGCTGCACCTGAGGGCCCGCCAGACATGTAGGTCCGAGTCGCCGACCTAGCAGCCTGTCGGAGATAGCGGTTCCGCCGAGACGAGCTTGCTCGTTTCGGCAGAGAGCGGTGAGCACCGTCGCGAGGGAGGTGAGGCCGCCGCCGGACGAGGAACGGGGTGCAACCCGAGGGAAGGCGTGCTTGACGCACTCCGA
>CAMASI010000011.1 GCA_945861065.1 Klebsiella pneumoniae
AAGGACAAGGAGGAGGTGCTTGCGCGCATCGCGGCGCTGCCAGCCGTGAACGCCGACGTCGCGCTCGACATCGCCGACGACGAGATCGAGGCGTGGGTGAGCGATCTCACGGGAGTGCTCGAGCGCGGCACCGTCGATGAGCGGCGGACACTGCTACGCGCCTGGGTCAAGCGTGTCGTGGCGACCGGCGAGGACATTCGCGTCGAGTTCACGTTTCCGCTGGTGCCGGTCGCCGGAGGGCTGGCGACGGCTCAGACGTCGGGGAATGGGCCTGGAAACGGTGGCACGCACCGGGCAGCCAGGGCGCCGCGGCGGAGGGGCCAGGGGGAACAGGGAGGGCTTCCGCCGACGCTCGGGCGGCGTGTTCTCCCTGTCGTGCAGAATGGCTCCCGCTGCTAGACTCGAACTAGCGACCCACGGATTAACAGTCCGTTGCTCTACCAACTGAGCTAAGCGGGAACGACTCGCCCTGCTAACCCCACCCAGCGGGGGGTCGTCAAGGACAGACGTTCGCCCGCAGCCCTACGCACGCCCCATCGCATGTCGCCTCGATCACGCCCGTCTCAAAAAACGCCTCGATTTGCACCTGCCCACGCACTTCCCGCCTAGGGCATTCATGCGTGTCCGTCTCAGCCGACGGCGGCAACGCCTCCACCGGCTCCGGCGGAACATCGCTGTACGACCACTCCACAATCCCAGATCCGCCGAACGGCGGCGCGGCCTCGGCAACACCCCAAATCGGGCGAACCGCTGGCGCAACCGCCGTCGCTCCCCACGACCGCGCCATCAGCTGTGCCCCCAACGTCGTTACTTGCGCATCCCCAATCGCGTCGTGAATCAACACGGCCTTGGGGGGGGTACCCGGCAAAGGATCAATTTCCGTCACGTTGGCATACCCCCCCGGCTCACCCGGCGCCCAGATCATCCCCATTGCGGCTATCAACAAGGTGATCTCTCGATGGTCTAGGTACTTTTCTTTGAACAACGAGAAAAACGGATCGAAATCTGCGGACCGCGACAACAACAGCGTGTATGGCATGCCAGGCACGCCTAGGACGGCACGCTCTAAATCCGGAGAAATGCGCATCAGGGCCCCGCCAAGAATACCCCCCTGGCTATTTCCGTAGAATTGGACGCCCTGGCCGCGATCGATGACGGGCACCCCCGCTACTGCCAGCTCCGCGTCGTCAGGCAGCGCCCCGAGAATCAGCCTCGTACCAGCCATCACTTCGCCGAAACCCTGCATGGACCTCTCGGGCACGGTACGGAACCCAGACACGTCGGTCGCCAACATCAAAGTGACGACGCCGGCGTCAATCGTGCTCATTCCGGTCCAATTCTGCGCAAATACGACCCACCGCTGCGCGTCCGCAGCCTCCGACAGCCAACCGGTCTTGGCTTCCGTGTAGTCCCCGAACAAACCATGTCCATACTGGACAACCCGCGCGCCAAGAGCGGGATCCTCCAACAACGAGCACGGAATCCGTACCATAAAAGGAACGGAGGTGTCGCCCACCGCAAAGGGCAGCCCGTTCTCGTCTCGGGTCAGTCGGGAATTAGGACCATCGACCTCAGTGTAAAACGGCACGGTCATGTGGCCGTACAACGTCTTGCCGATGAATTCCTCGGGGTTCGTACAATCGCCGAGTTCGGTGGCCGCCAGGTCCCAGGTGTACGAGGGTCCCGCCGCCGGCAGTCGGGTCATGAGGTCGTCGCGCAAGGCCACCATGCGACCCAACGTAGACTCTCGGCTCGCTGTGACGAAATCCCACGCCACAAGCAACTCGCTTCGCACCCAGCCGGCTGCCTCAAGCGCTGGGAAGATGACGGTTTCGTAATGGTCGCGTCGCGCTTCAATGTCCGGGTCGTCGGTGACCACCCCGTCGCGGAGCGCCGCAAAGCCCTCCGATGCTTCAATGGGGGTGCCGTCCCGCCGGGTCAGCGTACGCAGCGCAAACACGTGTCGCGCCGCATGCCTCATGGGTGCCACATTGTGCGCGATCAACAAACGGTGTGCGTCATCAGGCGCAGAGGCGTCCAACTCGGTGAAATGCGGAACGGCAAGTCCGCTCTCCACGTCTAACCACACACTCGTATTCGTCCCGAGCGAAGCGCCGAGGTCTAGGTGGCTGACGAGTTGATTGAGGTCGACGTCGCCACCCACATCCACCAGCATGGGGCCGAGCACCGGAAACCCGTCGAGTTCATTCCACGCAGTGACGTCTAGCGGAACGAAATCCCGGTTCTCGGGCATGGACCCTTCAGGGAACGCATTCTGAACCCCCGAAACTGTGTCCGCGGCAACCTGAAACGTGCTGGACGGCCAGGGCAACGCGCAGAGCGACGGGTCTACCGGGTCGCATCCGGACACGGGGCCTAGGTCGTGGCCAGGCACGTCGGTGGAATCGGGCGAACCACAGGCGAACAGGGTGAGCACGAGTGTCATCGGCCGCAGCTAATGGAAGTCACGCCCCGCCGCGAATGTGTGCGCATTTTCGGGGTTTTGTGTCGTACCATCCGCGCGCCCCATATGTCTACCCGCCTTCGCCGCGCCGTTTTCCTCCGGGGACTTGGCGCCACGCACCTGATCGCAGCCGGCTCGTTGTGGACGCAGGCCGGAGGCCTGTTCGGACCCGGTGGCATCCTCCCCTTCGACGCCTTTCTGGCCGACGTCGGCGCGAACTCAACGAACGCGACGCTCGAAGTCCCGACGTGGTTGTGGCTGTTGCCCACGCAACAAGGCCTCGATGGGCTGTTCGCCCTTCATTGTTTGCTCGCGACGCTGCTCCTGTTTGGCGCCCGACCCGAAGGCTGGTTGCTGCTCGGCCTTTTCTCCACCTGGATTTCGATCTGCAACGTGGGTGGCGTCTTCTTGGGTTTCCAATGGGACGCACTGCTCGCGGAATGCACGGTCGTCGCTCTGTTCGTGGCTCGGTTTCGCCTTGGCGAACGGGAACCCGCGACGTGGGGCTGGTGGATGGTGTGGGGGCTACTGGGCCGCTTGATGTTCTTCGGGGGGTTCGCGAAACTCACGTCGGGTGACCCCACCTGGCGCGACAGCTCCGCGCTGACCTACCACTACTGGACGCAACCGCTGCCGAACCCGTTGTCCTTGTGGTTTCACCGCATGCCCTTCATCGTGCACGATGCCTCCGTGCATTTCATGTTCCTCGTGGAACTCGTCTTCCCTTGGCTGATCCCCTTCGGTCGAAGCGCCCGGCGCGTCGCATTCACGGGATTCGCGATGCTGATGGCGTTGCTCGCTGTGTCGGGCAACTACGGCTACTTCCAGATTCTGGCCTTGGTCCTCTGTTTCACGCTTCTGGACGAAGTGGACCTGAAGGCCTTTTTCCCGGGTCCAACCGCGGTGGAAGCACCCCCAACTGGGCCCTGGCTCTTGCCTGCGGCTCTCCTCCTGCTAGCGGTCCAGGTGGGTTGGTACGCCGACGTCCGAGTCGTTCAAGAATGGGTCTACCCATGGCATCTTACCAGCCGGTACGGCCTCTTTGCACGGATGACCACCGAGCGCCCAGAGGTGCGCCTCGAAGGGACCTGGGACGGCAAGACTTGGTCCGAAATTCCCACCCGCTGGACCCCCGACGACGCAGATGGCTGGCCTCTGCAGGTCGCGCCGCACCACCCACGCTTGGATTGGCAACTGTGGTTCGCGGGCTTGGGTTCGTGTCGGCGCAATCCTTGGCTGGTGGCGACGATGACGCAAATCGCCACTGGAAACGTGCGCGTCACGTCCCTTCTTTCACTCGATCCCGCGGGAGAACCACCGCGCCGTGTGCGTGCGCAAGTCGCGTTGTATACCCCGGCAGCGCCGGATTCAGCACACGTTTGGGAGATCGGAGCGTGGAAACCGTACTGCGACTTCGAAGTAGATGCGTCCGGTCCTGTCCGATGAGCCTGCGGCCCGTTTGTCGCACCACCGCTGTAAAACGCAGAATTGGGCGCGTGCGTCTTGGCACAGCCCTTGCTCAACTGTCGGTAGCGGAGGTCATGATGCGGTCCGCCTTCTTGTTGACTCTGGTCGGTTGTGGGGTCGAAAACGGCTTTCGAGCCCACCTCGTGGACGACTATTTCTACCAATCCCCCGACGATCGCGTCGATTTGTTGTGGGTCGTAGACAATTCCAGTTCTATGGGCGACGAGCAGGAGTCCTTGGCCCTCGGCTTTGAGGGGTTTGTCGACGGGCTCGACGAGTTGGGCGCTGATTTCCAAATGGCGGTCATCACAACGACGGTGGATACGGAGGAGCCGACGTCCGTTCGATTTCTAGGAGACCCTCCCATCCTCACGCCAGCCGACGACTACGTCGCGGCGTTCCAGAGCCGAGTTCGTGTCGGTACCGGCGGTGATGATCGGGAGCGTGGCTTGTTGGCGGCGACGATGGCGCTGAGCGACGAAGCACTCGGTGGGTACAACCAAGGTTTCATTCGCACAGACGTGCCATTGGTGGTCATCGTGGTGTCCGACGAGGAGGACTGCTCAGACGATGGCCTGTTCGACGGATATCCGGCGACCGAATGTTATCGACAGGTCAACGCGTTGCCCCCTGTGGAACACTATTTAGACCAGCTCTATGATACGAAAATAACGGGTGGGGACGTTCGAATTGGCGCCATCGTAGGCACGAAGGAAGCGGCCTGTGACGATGCGTACGCCTCGAAACGGTACACTGACGCGGCCGTGGTCACGCGCGGCATGGTCGGCAACGTGTGCGAGTCCAATTGGGATGACCTCATGTACGACATCGGTCTGGCGGCGATCGGAATCGCAAAGTCCTGGCAACTGACCGAAACTCCGGTGGAGGGGTCGTTGGCAGTGTGGGTGGACGGGGACTCAATCTCCGCAAACCCATTTGACGGCTGGACCTACGATGAGAACGCAAGGGCTATCGTTTTCCATGGCACCTCCGTCCCCGCGCGCGGTACCGAGATTCACATCTCGTACCAGGTGCGTTAAGATCGCTGACGATCAGCGGTCTTCCACGCCTTGATTCGCCGCTTCTTAGCGACGGCGTACCAGGATTCGTCCACCATGGCTCGAAGTTCTTCGACGACCGGAACTTCGTCTGGCGGGTACCGAAACGAAACCCAGCCCGATTTACCCAAACCGTAGCCGGTGGGCGTCGCGTGTTTGCCTTGCAGGGCGTGGCCGCCGGTCTTTGGGAGCTTAAGGCTGAAGGTGAGGTCGCCTTTCGCCGAATCGGGGTGACCGAAAAACACGAACACCTTGCCGTCGACTTTGGCGACGGTTTCACCCCAAGGGTGATCTTCGTGCGCGCCGGGAAAAGCCAGTGCGTAGGATAGCAACAGGTCGAAGGCCTCGGCCGGGTTCATGCGCGCCTCACGACGACCAGGTTGCGTTCGGCGAAGTCGCGAAACCAGCCCCCCACATCAGCCGCCAGTTGGGCTGGTGTACACAACTCGGTGGCGACGACCTCTTCGAGGGCGCGGCCCACGTCGCCATGGGCTTCGATTCCGGAGAGAAGCGCCCACGGCGCTGGACCGATCTCCCAATGGCGGACACGAATGTCGCGCCGAAATACCACCAGGGGAACCTCTCGAGACATGACCGCGGGCACGGGTTGGGCGGTCAGCACCGCACTTCGAATTTCGTGGACGTTGTGGGAGAGGCGGAGGAGACGGACGGCGCCGTTGAGGCGAAGGGGCGGGACCTGGGCCAACTCCTCCGGGCGAACGCCGGGTTCGTCGACCGCCTCGAAGACCGTTTGGACGGCGTGGTCCAGCTGCGCCATCTCGATTTGTGCTTGGGGCGCGGACTGCGCTTCCAAAAACGAGACCATGTGATCTGCGACCCGATTGAGGGTCCAGCTCCGGCTCGGATGCGCCGCCAAATACGCCCGGAGAACCCGTTCCGCGTCGGGCCCGAGCAGTGCAACGAGGCCTCGAACCTCATCGACCAACGCGTCGTACATGCGATGGCGGTACATCATTTCGTACACGCCGATTTGCCGGACGGGGTTGAGAATGGCGCCGCCGGCAAACCAATTCCCGTCCAACGGAACTGCCCCGCGGATCATCTCAACCATGTGATCCTGCCAGTTTTCAGGCAGCGTCTTGTCAGGCAACACGGCGTTCTGCGCGCGCTTGTAGCGCTTCGGCCTTCGCCGTTCGCGCACTTTCCGCCTCCTCAGCCAACCGTTCCCAAGACGGGATGTTGCCATCCCACTCGACCAACACGCTCACAGGTCCGATCCGCTCCACGGCTCGCCGGAACAGGGCCCACACCTCGTCGCAAACGGGGTGATCGTGGGTGTCGAGACGGTATCCTTCGTCCATGATGCTGTGGCCTGCGAGGTGGATTTGCACCACGCGGTCTGCTGGGACAGCCTCTAGGTAGGTCCACGGGTCAAACCCGTGGTTGACGGAGGACACGAAGACGTTGTTCACGTCTAGCAAGAGGGCGCAATCAGCGCCGTCGAGCAATTCACCGACGAAATCCCACTCGGACATCACGCTGTCGCGGTAGGTCAGGTAGCTGCTGGCGTTTTCGATGGCGAAGGGGCGTCCGAGCGTATCTTGCACCTGTTTGATTCGGCCGACCATCCGGTCACGCATCGCACGGGTATACGGCACGGGCAGCAGGTCATGCGTGTTGGCATGTGCCGAGCCGGTGAAACACACGTGATCGCTGACCCAAGGGGGATCGATCTCGGTCACGAGGCGCTTGAGCCGGGCCAAATGGCCTGGGTCGAACACACCCCCGAGCGACATCGACACGCCGTGTGGGATGACCGGGTAACGCTCACGCAAACGGTCGAGGTGGAACTGTGGCGCTCCGCCCTCGACCATGTGGTTTTCGGAAATGATTTCGAACCAGTCCATAGCGGGCTGGCTCTCAAGCACGTGGTTGTAGTGGGGAATCCTGAACCCCACGCCCACACCGAAGTCCGGGACGCCAAATCGCGAGCAAGCGCTAGACGGCCGCGAGCCGCCTGGCGTTTCGCGAACCGACATCAGCCGGTCTTGCAGCCGCCGTGGGCCTTGCAGGGGTTCTTGCCCTTGCACTCGTTCTGGCCCTGGACTGCGCAACCGCCCTGGCCCTTGCACTCATTGTGGCCCTTGCAGGCGTGTGCGGGGGCTGCGGCAGGCTGGGCGCCTTCGGCAGGCGTGCCCGCGGCTGCAGTTGCTGCTGCCGCTGCGGCGACGTTGGCGGCGTTCATCGCTGCGGCTGCGGCCTCATCCACCTTGCAACCACCAGCGGCCTTACAGGCATTCTGGCCCTTACACGAGTTCTTGCCTTCGACGGCGCAGCCGCCTTGGCCCTTGCACTCGTTGTGTGCCTTGCACTCGTGCGTAGCGACCGTGACCGGCTGAGCGGCCTCGGCGGGGGCCGGGGCAGGAGCGGGTTCCGGTGCTGCGACGGGGGCTTCCACAGGGGGAGCTTCCACCACCGGGGCTTCCGTTTGGCCACCGCAAGCGACAAGCGCGCCTGCAATCAAACCGGCCAGCGCACTGCTGACGACGACACCGTGCATCGACTTCGACATGTAATCCTCTCTGCGCGGGGACCGCGCCGTAGCGCCGGTTTTCTTAGCCGGCGTGTCGACCACGGGCCGACCGGCCGCGGCTAGCGCGAAAACCGGCGAACCGTCAAGTGGGAAGGGGTGAAATGACCCCGTCACGGCGCGGACGGCCCAAGATTTAGTCCATGTCGTAGAAAAGCGCTTCGCGCCGCGTCTCCATGAAACGGTGAATTCGCAGGCTTGTTTCTTCGTTCATGCCCACGAACTGCACGCCAGCGCCGGGTGCGGGGCCGTTGGGGCCCTGTGAAAGCCGCAGCCACCGTACGACGCCGGTCAGCTCGATGGGTGGGTCGCCCTCAATACCCAACGTAATCGCCACTTCATCCCCAATTCGCAGGGGTTCGGCCGTGGCGAGAAACAGGCCGCCCTCCGAGATGTTCTCCGTAAATCCCGTCCAGAACGTGCTTGGCGTCAGAACGCCGACGGTTGCTGTGAACCCTAGCCGAACCAAATCCCTCCGGTTCTGAATCATGTGCCCCTCACAGTTGTGCTCGTCGGATCAGTTGACCAAAGCTTCCAGTGCGTTTGAACGGCAACGTGGTAGTGAGCCCGTCCGGAGGGGGCATGTATCGCGTAGTGTTCCTGGTCTTATTGGCTGGCTGCGCTCCCGTAGAGACGGACGAGCCGAGCTTGGATGTCACCGACGTAGATGGCGACGGGGTGTCTGAAGCAGCCGGCGATTGCGATGATGGGGACGCGACCGTTTCGCCCTTAGCGCTGGACGTCTTTGGAGACGGGGCGGACCGAAACTGCGATGGGGCGGACGGCGAGGACAGGGACGGGGACGGTGTTGCCAACCGCGAGACCGGTGGGGTTGATTGTGACGATAGCAACGCCGCCGTGCTGCCGGGTGCTGTGGATGTGTGCAACGGGCTCGATGACGACTGCAATCAGGTCGTGGACGACGGGTCGGACCACATGGAATTTCATGCCGACGCAGATGGCGACGGCTTTGGCGACCCGGGTAGGTCCGTACTCGTCTGTGCGGCGCCTCCCGGCTTCGTTTCGGATCAGACGGACTGCAACGACGCGGACAAAACGGCCTACCCGTTCGCGAACGAGGCCTGCGACGGTGTAGACGACGATTGCGACGACGTCATCGATGGGCCCGGAACGCCCGGCTGGCTCAGCTGGTACCTCGACGCAGATGGCGACGGGTTTGGTGCGGGCGTGGCCGTCGCCGATGGCTGCACGGGACCGGAGGGCACGGTGGAGGGCCTCGGCGACTGTGACGACAACAACGAAGCCCGCAGTCCGGGCCTCCCGGAAGTGTGCGACGGCGTGGACAATGATTGCGACGGGTTGGCCGATCCAGGTCCGCCGGTGTGGTTTGCCGACGTGGATGGGGATGGTTTCGGGGACGGCGCGACCGCAACTTGCGGCGACGCACCTGCGTACGGCGTGCTGAATGGCAACGACTGTAATGACGACGACGCCAACTCCCATCCCGGCGGGGTGGAAGTGTGTTTTGGCGCTGACGAGGATTGTGATGGCCTGACCGACGTGGACGACCCCGACGTAGAGGCGGGGATTTGGTACTACGACGCTGATGGGGACGGTTTCGGTGTGACTGACAGCGCAATCGAGGCGTGCGAAGCGCCGGAGGGCACTGTCGACGGTGGGGGAGACTGCGATGACCACGAGGAATTGATTTCACCTTTCGCCGATGATTCTGAGGGCGATGGCATCGACAGCAATTGCGACGGCGTGGACGGTGAAGCATGAGCCCCAACCCCTTGTTCTGGTTTTGTCTGGGGTTGTCGGCCTGTGCGGTTGCCGAAGAAACCGACACGGCGACGGCAGCCTTAGATCCGGATGGGGACGGAATCCTCGGCACGTTGGATTGTGGGCCAGACGATGCCGAGATGTCGCCGTTGGCCGAAGACGCGATCGGCGATGATGTAGACTCGGATTGTGATGGGGTAGACGGTACGGACGCAGATGGGGACGGCGTTCCTTCGGTCGCGAGTGGGGGCGCTGATTGCGCCGATGACGACGCGACCGTACACCCAGGCGTGTCGGACGAGTGCAACGGACGCGACGACGACTGCAACGGCTTCGTGGACGACGGACCGAGGCCGGTGTGGTCCTTGGACCTCGATGGCGACGGTGTCGGAAGTCCAGACGCTACGCTCAATGCGTGTGATCAACCGGCTGGCTACGTTGGGCCGACCGACGATTGTGACGACGCGGACGCCCGCGTGTACCCGAATGCCGATGAGGTTTGCGACGGCGTCGATAACGATTGCGACGGCATTGCCGACGGCCCTTCCGTGCCGGGCTGGACGACGTTTTATGCCGATACGGACGGGGATGGGTATGGGCGCGACAGTGGTGCGATTTTCGCTTGTGCCTCGTTTGCGGGCCTCGCGTTGGTCGGCGGAGATTGCAACGACGGCAACAGCCTGATTCATCCCAACGCGCTCGAGATCTGCAACGCGGTCGATGACGATTGCAGCGGAGAAGTTGACGGGCCGGATGCGCTCGGTGCGGTGACCTGGCACCCAGACAATGACTTCGACGGTTGGGGCGACGAGGACGAGGAACTGCGGTCGTGCGAATCGCCTGCAGGCTTCACAGGAGACGGCAACGACTGCGATGACGACGACGCCGCCAGCTTTCCCGGCGCAGACGACGACTTTGGGGATGGCCAGGACCAGGATTGCAGCGGAGCCGACGGGTAGCCGGCGGCCACAACTTTACGCTACGGCTTCTTTTTCTCTGGTGTGGCGCCCGGCATGACCACCAGTTTGTACGCCCGGTACTGAGACTCACCGGCGGTCACGAGCACGGCTGTGACGAGTGAGTACGGCGTAGTCTCGTCAGCCACGACCAGCAGTTCGCCGTCGAACTCATCGCCGCCCATTCGGTGAAGGGCATCGAGATGGTCTTTCTCTTCCAGAAGACTGTCGCGCAACGCGGGAAGCCATGCGGTGCTCAACTTCGCGCTCTTCGCTTCCTCGACGCTCATGACCAGACGGTCATTGACGAGAATTTCTTCCTTCGTGACCATGACACGCGTGGCCGCTTCGACGAGCGGCTCGGACGTCGAAGCCGGTGGCCGCATGGAAAGACTGACGTTGATGTTGTTGGGCTCCTCGGCGAATGACTTCACCAAGAACACCAGGAGCATCGTCATGATGTCCATCATCGGCGTGAGATTGAGGTGGCTGATGTCTTGCCCGTCCAGCTTTCGCGCCTTGTGTTTCCGGTGGCGTACGCGCTCTTCGCCTTCTTCAAGGTCCCCGTCGTGCTCGACGGGTTCCTCGGCGTAGGTCTCCCACGCTTCAGAGGTGGCCTCAGGCGTAACCGGCGTCTGAGTTGCCATTATCCACCGCCCGTACTGGCTTCGCCGAGCAATACGTCGGGGAAAAGCAACTCTGTTTTGTACTTTCTAGCGGCATCCATGGCGGCGACGACGTGTTTGTACTCGATGTCCCCGGAAGCCGTAAGGATGAGCGACTCGCGGAGGTTCAAGTTGACCTTGATCTGATGGAGCTTCTCGGTGAGCATCGCGTTGTCGTAGGCGCCGCCCTTCATGGGGACGTCGGTGGCACCGAGCTCGTTGTTGCTGGTCACGAGACGGTAGCCGTCCTTCATGATCAACAGGGTCAGGGTGAGCTCGGGCGGTTTGTCGGGGTCTGGGTTCTGCGTGCCACCCTCGTAGGCCGGCGGCAGCAACTCAATGAGGCGGAACTCGATAATGACCTGGAACGTGTAGATGAGGAAGATCACCAGGGTGGTGATGATGTCCAGATACGGGACGAGGTTGAGCTCGCCGCTCGCAGCGGCTTCATCTTCGAGGTGAACTTTGTGCCGACGACTCATCCGGCTTCTTCCGAGGCTCAGGTCTGAGTGTTTGGGGCGGCTCCGGTTTCCCGGCCCCCGACAGCAGCGCGGCGCTTCGCGAGGATATTCTCGATGCGAACGGCGGAATGCTCAAGACCGTCGAGCACGTTCTTCGTGACCACAGTCAGGATCATGTGGAAGAACACGCAAGTGACGGCGATGGCGAGGCCGAAAAACGTATTCGACATGGCGTGCGCGATGCCCTGCGTGAGCAGGATGGACTTTTGGTCCGGCGCTGCGTTGCCGATCGCGTCGAAGGACTCGATGAGTCCGTACACGGTTCCGACCAGTCCGATCAGGGTTGCAAGGTTGGCAATGCCCCAAAGGATGCCTGCTCGCTTTGTGATGGCGGGCATGACCTCTGACATCGCCTCGTCAATCGCGCGGGTCACCGCGGATCCTCCGAGACGAGCGTCTGCCAGGGCGGACCTGACGACGCGAGGGACGGCGGCCCCTTCTTGGGCAGAACAAAGCTTGATTGCGCGCTCAAAATTTCCAGCCATGACCAGCTTTTCAACGGCCTGCAAGAAGGCAACGTCGTTGATTCGCAGGCGCATTTGCAGGACGAACAGCCGCTCGGACACAACGGCCAGCGCGACGACGAGCACGAACAGGTTCACCCACATGAGGATGCCACCTGCTTGGAACAACTCGGCAAAACGCGTCATCGGTACGGTCTCCGGGGCGTCTAGGCCCCGACGGGGGGTATCGTAGGACCCTTCAGTTGCCCACGGGCGTGGTCAATGAGGGGGTCGCTGCGCGCAATAACACTCGGTCGCGCGGTCGTCGCCTTGAGTCATGGATGCGTGGCAGCTTTCACGCCAGCCACACAGCAAGCAAGAAAACCAGGGACACAACGCCGTTGAGGTCGAAGAACGCTCGGTCGATTCTACGCAAGTCGTCAGACGTCACGATGCTGTGTTCAACCCCTAGGACGGTGGCAATAGCGAGCCATCCTACGGCATAGGGCCAGCCGAGAGGTGCGAACAAGGGCAGACTTGCGAGTGCCGCGACGGTGACCGCATGCAGGCCGCTTGACAGCCAAAGGGCAGACTTGATGCCGAGCGATGCCGGTACACTGTACAGGCCCGCCTTTCGGTCAAATTCAGCATCTTGGGTTGCATACAGGATGTCGAAGCCAGCGACCCAAGTCGCGACGGCGATTGAGATGAGGGCCGGGACCGCTGAATACGTTCCGGTCAACGCAATCCATGTACCCGTGGGTGCCAGCGCGAGGCTGCATCCCAGCACGACGTGGCACCACGCGGTGAATCGTTTGGTCAGCGAATAGCCATACACCAGTATGAGCGCGACGGGGGCGAGCGCGAGCGTCAGCGAACCGAACATGGCGCACACGGCCAAGAACGCGAGGCCTGTTGCGGCGGTGAACAGGAGGCCGGCGCGGAGGCTCAGCTGACCGGTGGGGATCTCCCGCCCTGCCGTTCGGGGGTTGGCGGCGTCGATGTGTCGGTCCACGACACGATTGAAGGACATCGCCGTGGACCGTGCGCACAGCACTGCGAGCACGACGGCAACCCATTGTGACGTCGTCACCGATACTGTGCGCGACGCGAGGATGCCCGACGCCAGCGCAAACGGAAGCGCGAAAATGGTGTGAGGCAGCTTGATCATCCGCGCCCACACCCTGAAGCTATTCATGCAGGGCTCCACACTTGCCGTTCTGGCGCGCTTTTCAGGTCGACGATGTCGCGCACGCCGTTCAACAGTACCAAGCCGGGACGCGCACCGATCTCGATCCGGCCCAGGTCACGGCGACCCAGTGCCGCGGCACCTCCTTGGGTCGCGGCGTCTAGCCAAACCAACGGATCGACGTCGGGAAAACGGCGAACAAGCTCCGCGACCTCGCCCAAGGGGTCGAGGTCGGGGGAGGAAACGAGCCCGTCGGTCCCGATCGCGAGGGGAATGTGGGAACGCGCGTAGCGGTCTGCGGGGGCAAGGCGGCCACTGACGTGCAGATTGCTCCGCGGGCAGAGGCAAACTCGGGCACCTGAGCTGAGGATCAGCTCCAGATCAGCGTCGTCAGTGTCCACGGCGTGCACCAGCAAGACGTCGGGACGGAGGGCGCCAAGGGCATGCAGGGTGGCGACCGGTGAGGTGCCGGGCGGGTGCCACCACCGCCAGTCGACGCCGAGCTCGTCCAACAAGTCAGCCAGCGGACCGCCACCATCGTGGAGGAATCGCCGTTCAGCTGGGTCCTCGCCGATATGGATGGTCGCGGGGACTTTTCCGACGGCACTGGCGGCCCGGACCAGTTCGGGGTGGGTGGAATAAAGTGCGTGCGGAGACGGACGGGTCACGACGCCGTCCACTTGGGTGGTCCGGAGGCTGCTAAGGGTGACGGGGAGTCGTTCGGGACTAAAGCCAATTCGTTCGTGTGCGACGGTGCCGACGAGGCCGGCACGGCGCAAAGCGGGCCCAGTGTCGCCCTCGTTGGAGACGTCGAGCGCGGCGATGACGCCGGCACGAGCGAGCGCGCGGGCGCCTTGGTCCGCGGCTTCGTTGGAGGGGGTCCTCACGGCCATGAGGTTGCGCACCCAATGCACGAGGCCGTTCCCGCCCGGAACAAGGCCGGCGAGGTGGGACAGTTCGATGTGGGTGTGTGCGTTGATGAGCCCAGGAATCAGCAGGCCGTCGAGCGAGGGTGGGTCGCTGGCAATTCCGGGCCGGACGTCGCGAATCTCACCGTCGCCGGCAAGGTCAATCGCGACGTCCGTCATCAATCCGGCCGGGAGTCGGGCCTGACGTGCGCGCAGAATCATGCTGTGCGGCGATGAGGCCCGTCGCCGAGGCTGTCGAGGTGGTGGCGTGCGAAAGCGATTTCGCGACCCCAATGTTCCGGGTCGCCGTCGAGCACAACGGTCCCGAAGTCGTCTGCGCCGGCCCACAAGGCGACCTGTGCGAGGCCGGCACCCTCTGTGTCAGGGGCGCCTGCGACCGATTGCACATGGCGGAGCACGAGTGCTGCGACCGACAGCCAGCGCACTTGGTCCATCGCCGTGGTCGCCTCGCTTCCATAAGGTCCGCTGCGAAGTGCGGTTCGAACGATCACGGCGTCAAATACCGGGTGATCGGCCTCGAGCGCGTCGTAGGACGCCAGCGTTGCCAAACGGTCGGCGTCCGTTTCACCTTGGCCGACGATCAATTCGCCGATGGTGCGCAGGCCGGCCCGGCCAACAGCCGCCAAGTCGTGCAGCGCTTTGGCCGCGTTGTCGGCGCCTAGAAGGGTGCGGGTCGTGTCATCGAGGGTGCCCACGCCGTCGGGGAGCCAGCCATAGGCGCCTGCGGCTGCCAAGGCCGCGGGGTTGCACCCGCGGGCCCAGAATCGCAGGTTGGCGTATTGTCGGGTGTGTTTTTCCAATGTGTGTACGTCCACGGCTCCGAGCACGTGTACGTCGGTGGCGCCGAGCGTCGCGGCCCGCTGAATTCTCGAATTGGCGTCGGGCAGATGCATCGACAAGGCCACAGCGATTCGCAGGGGACCTCGCGCCTCTGTTGGGTCCTTGCGCCGGCAGCGATTTGCGGCCAACACGAGGTCCGAGGTGCGAGCCTGCTGCGCCAGCCGCAGGATTTCTTCACCGGTGAGGGGATCCCGTCGGGCAGCACGTTCGAGGAGGTCCACCACCGGCGGTGGCCGCACCTGCCGGGTCGGACCGACAAGGCGAACGTCGCAACGTGGAAGATGTCCCGCGCGGGCGGCAAGTGCCGCGAACCGACGGAGGCCGCACAACGCGTCGTCGTCGAGCAGGTATCGAATGGACTTTGTCAGGTAGGCGCGTTGTGGCCCGGTCCAACGATCGGCGATTTGACTCACGCCGAGTCTACCCGCTTCGCGGAGGTGGGCGACCAGAGCTGGGTCGACGGGGCCTCGCGTGGCCCAGGCGGCGAATACGAACGGCAACCCCGTCCAGGCTGTCCATTCTGCGGCCAAGTCGATGCGGTGTTTCAGACGGTCCGGAAGCTTCAGCGCTGCGTCTCCGATGATGACCGCAGCGGTAGTTCCTAGGGTCTGTGCGATCGAGGTCCCGGGTGCGGCTTCGTGAAAGCGCACGGGCGACGAGAGCCGCTTCGCCAATGGGCTGTCACTGAGCAGCAGGCGCGCGAGAACGACCGATGTGCGGCTTTCGCCGTCCAATACGACGTCGGTCCATTGTTCTATTGGCAATTCGGCGGCCAGCAGAACGCTTTCGACGGGGCCAAAGGAGCCGATGCACCAGCCAGGGAGCAAGGCCCAGCCCTCCCGAAGCACGGACGCCACGGGAACGAGGGCGACGTCGACCTCCCCAGCCGCAAGGCGTTGTGCGACGCCTGCAGGATGGTCGGTCACCACCTGAACCTGTGCGGGGTCGAGGCAGGAGACGAGGGGCTGCGCGTTGAGGTAGCCCACGGATCCGACGCGGTAAGGCATCAGGCCTCCGCGGCCGTGCCGTACAGCGTGTCGCGTTCCACTGGGACTCTGCCCGCCCTTCGAATCAGCGCAATCAGTTCGGCCCGGGTCAGCTCTTGTGGCGTGCGGGCGCCTGCCATGTGGTAAATCCGCTCCTCACGCACGGTGCCATCGAGGTCGTCTACGCCGAATGCCAACAACAACTGGGCCATTTGCACGCCGAGCATGGGCCAGTACGCTTTGATGTGGGCGAAGTTGTCGAGCATCAACCGCGCTGTGGCGTAGGTCCGCAACGTGTCGATGTCGGTGGGCTCGCTGAGCTTTGAGAGCCGGTTGTTTTCGTTGTGGAATTTCAACGGGATGAAGGTTTGGAAGCCCGACGTCTCATCTTGAAGTGCGCGCAGCCGAATCAGGTGGTCGATGCGCTCGTCGAGACGCTCGATGGTGCCGTACAACATCGTGCAGTTGGTGCGCATGCCGAGCCCGTGCGCGGTGCGATGAACCTCGATCCATCCTTCGGCGTCCACCTTGTCTGGGCACAATTTCTTGCGTGCACGTGGTGCGAAGATCTCAGCGCCTCCGCCGGGCAACGAGTCGAGCCCGGCAGCCCGCAACTCTGTGAGGACCTCGGTGTAGGACAGGTTGAACTTCACCGCGAAGTAGTGGATCTCAACCGCGGTGAAGCCTTTGATGTGGATGTCCGGCCGTTCTGTTTTGATGGCGGACAACAAGGAGGTGTAGTACGCGAACGGGAGATCGGGATTGAGGCCGTTGACGATATGGACCTCAGTCACGAATTGGCCCTTCAGGGCCCGCACGCGCCCCACGGCTTCGTCGAGCGTCATGGTGTAGGCTGCGGCGTCTCCGGTCTTGAGGCGGGCGAAACTGCAGAAGGTGCAGCTCGCTTCGCACACGTTGGTGGCGTTGACGTGTTGGTTGCGGTTGAACCAAGTCAGGTCGCCGTGCCTCCGCTCCCGAACCGCGTTGGCCAATGCGCCTACCGCCATCACGTCCTGGTTGGTGATGAGGGCCAGTCCGTCTGCGGCGTCCAGGCGTTCTCCGGCGATCACGCGGTCGCGGATGTCGCCCAGGCCTGCGTCTTGCAGCGCAGCGTGAGCGAGAGGGCCGAGCGGGGTCACCATGACGGGGTGTCGGGGTGGTAGTGAAGCCGTCGCAGCGTTCCCGTCCAGCGAGGCAGATCGAGACTGATTCCTGCGAGGTCGAGCGCGCGAACCACAACCGTGTCGAGCAGCGCGTTGAGATTGCCGGGTGCCGTGTAGAAGGTGGGGCTTGCGGGGACGACGCTCGCACCTGCCTCGACGACTGTGACGATGTTGCGCGCCGCGATCAGGGACAGGGGCGATTCCCGCAACACGAGGACCAAGCTTCGACGCTCCTTCAGCATGACTTCCGCGGCGCGGGACATGAGGTCGTTGGACTGCCCTGTGGCGATTCGGCCCAGCGCCCCAGACGTGCATGGGACGACGATCATGCCTCCGGTTGGCGCGGAGCCCGACGCGAACGGTGCGGTGAAGTCATTCGGTGCCCACACGGGGAAGCCAAACGATTCGGGCTCGACGCCGACCTCGTCGTTCCACACGATGCGCGCGTTGCGGGTGAGTACGACGTCTACGGCATGCGTTCCCAGCGTGCGGAGGAGGGACAACATTCGTGCGGCGTAGGGCGCACCCGAGGCCCCTGTGACCGCGATCACAAGCCGATTCACGATGCGCGCTCGACGAGGTGTCGGCCCAGGGCGAACAACGCGTCTCGGGCGTCGGACGGTGGGAGCAACCGGAGCGCCTCCGCGGCGACGCGGGCGAGGGCGCGCGCTTCTTCCAACGCTGCCTCCAAGGCCCCCGTTCGGGCCACTGCCGTCAACAAGGCTTGCACGTCGGCCTCTGGCGCAAGCACCGCATTGACGAGGCTCGGGTCGCGCTCGATCGCGATCAACAGGGGCAGGGTAGCTTTTCGCTCGCGAAGGTCGTTGCCCCGGGTCTTCCCGGTGCCTTCCGCGTAGTCCAGGACGTCGTCCGTGATCTGGAAAGCGCGCCCAGCGGCGCGGCCGAACCTGCGAAGCGCGTCGGCAGCGTTTGGCTCGTCTGCGGCCAGTGCACCGGCAGACGCGCACCAGGCGATGAGCGCCGCAGACTTGCGGTCGACGACGTCGTGGTAGGCCTCTCGCGTGGACGTGAGATCCGCCACGTAGCGCAGTTGGAGAACTTCGCCTTCGGCCATGCGTGTGACAGCTTCTGCGAGCGCGGTCACCGCGCGGTGGCCCCCGGTTTCCGCCGCAAGCAGCACGGCTCGCGCCAAACAGAAGTCCCCAGAAAGCACGGACACCGCGTTGCCGTAGACCCGGTGTGCTGCGGATCGACCGCGTCGCATCACGCCCTCGTCTACGACGTCGTCGTGCAACAAGGAACCCAGATGGATGAGCTCGCCGACGGCCATCAGTCGGGGCACATCGCCTTTCCAACCCACAGCCCGGCATCCGAGCGCGGTGAGCGCTGGACGAAGTCGTTTTCCGCCCGCATCCACGAGGTAGCCCGCGACGGCGGGTACGGCGGCGACGTCGCTATGAAGCAGCTGCTTGAGGGCAGCTTCGCACGCCGCCATTTCTTCAGCGACGAGCGAGAGTGCGTCTTCCGCGCCGAACACGCGCGTCAATGGTGCCCCAGCTGCGAGTCCGGCGGGTCGGTTGCGTCTGCCGACGAAAGTCGGGGCGGGACTCAATGACATGAGACCGACCTCAGCGCGGCTGCCCCGCAAGGTCTTTCTTGGTAACCTGGAAACCGCGCTCCACCACAATGCGCGCCACGCCGACGTCGACTAAACAAGAACTATGGCGGACCGGGCGTCGCATCGTCGTGCTCTGCGCTTGGCTGCGGACGCCGTAGGCGAGGTGGCAGAATATTGGGGTTTCAAAGGCTCGATGGGGCGAATCTGGGCGTTGTTGTACCTGTCTCCGGACCCGCTTTCGGCCGATGTGATCGCTGAGAAGACGGGGTTGTCTACCGGCGCGGTTTCGATGGCGCTGTCGGATTTAGTCGAATGGGGCGTTGTGTCGCGGGTCCCTGGCGGAGACGACCGCAAGCGCCACTTTGCCGCGGAAACGGACGTTTGGAGTCTCGTTCGAAGGATTGTCAAGGCGCGAGAGATTCCGCTGCTACAAAGGACGGTCGAGCGGCTAGCGGCCGCCGTATCAGAGTTGGAAAGTGCTGTTCGCGATGCACCCGACGACCCAGACACGGCATTCTTGTTGGAACGCCTCCGCGGTTTGTTGGGTCTTGGGCGCGTCGGTCTCGGCATGGTGGAGTCCTTCGCGGACCGGCTTCCGCTCGACCCGATTCGGGGTGTGCTTGGGCGCTTCGCTTTGATGCTGGAGCCGCCGGCCGAATGAGTGATCCGTGCCGAAGCGTGTGGGTTACGCGCGCGCCCGCCGCGGAGGACGCTGTTTCCCTCCTTCTCGCTTTGGTTGCTTGTGGTCCCGCGCCTTCGCTGGAAGGCAAGGTCGTGGACCTGTGGGGGAACCCCATCGAGGGCGCTACGGTGCGGCTCGCCGGGTATGCCGAGCAGCCGTTGACCGATCATGAGGGGCGGTACCGGTTGCCGCCGTTCGTCGGTCCGCGGGAGATTCGTGTAGGAAAACAAGGCTACGTGCAGGACCGTAAGGAGTTTTCGGGCGACGGTGTGCCTGGCAAGGGCCCGCTCTTCGAACTGTACGTGATGCCTGACCACTACGGCCTGTACTTGGTGAATGCGGGAACGTACGGTCGGCTCCCGGAAACGCGGGTCACCGAGATTGGGATGGCTGGGGATACGCTGCGGGGTGTGCGGTTGTCGGGCGACGTGGTGGCCGAGACCCAGAAGCTGCGTGTTGTCTTCCACACGCCGCTCAAGCTCGACGAAATCGGCCGGTTGGACCTGGAACTGCACCGTCTCAGGTATATCAAAGAGGCCGAAGTTCTGGGAGCGCTGGCGCCGGTTCGGGCCAACGTGAACCTGTGGGTCTCCGAGCGAGAGTTGCCGCTGGCCGTCACCCCGCTTGCGAGCCGCACCGACTACATCGTATCGGCGCCTGAGCCGCTCGAACCGGGCGTGTATGCCTTTCAGACGCAGGGGCTGTTGGCACGCGGCGAAGACAACCGGGCCCGCGCCTTACCGGAAGAGCTGCGCGTCGTCTTTCCGTTTGAGGTTCGGTGACCCCGTCACGGCTAGAGCGTAGGCTCTTCCCACGTCCATAGCCGAAGTCCCTCGGCGGCCGTGGCCAGCCAACGACCCCGCTGACTGAACGCGGCGCAGGTGACTGGGGACCCGAAGGCACGCACGAGGTCGGGATTGACCCGTTTTTCGATGCGGTCCAACGCGGCCAAGGCGACGGCACCCGAACGTGTGCCTAGGCTTACCCAGCGCCCGTCGTGAGACACGTCTCCTGCGGTCAGGTCGGGCAAACGCATGGACCGGGCTTGGCCGCCTTCCCTTCCCCACACGGCCACTCCCGTCGTGGTGAAACCGAGCACGTAGCGACCTGCGACGCGGAGTTTGTGACCGGTGGCGGGTCCTTTCGGAAGTGTGGCGCCGGCGGAAAGGGGAACGACGACGAGTCCGCTGGGCATTGAACGGGCCAACACGAGCGAGTCCCCGTCGACCAGCACGGCCGTGTCGGGCGGCAGCCGGGCGCGCGTCTTGATGAGTCCATCGCGGAACACCAGCAGCAGCCTTCCCTCCACGACGTCGCCGACGAGCACGAGCAAGGGTCCGACCAGAAAAGCGTCCATGGCGCCAAGCAGTTCGTGTTCGCCGCGCGCGAGGACCTGACCCGCCGCATCTGCGATGACCCAGGTGTTGTCCCGGCACACAGCGGCCCAACTGCTTCGGTCCGTGGCCCAGGTCAACACTGCCGCCTCACCGAGTCCGGTGACCAACGGGCGTGTGCCGAGCACAGGGTCTACACTGGTGACCGT
Organism: Klebsiella pneumoniae; assembly: GCA_945861065.1. GTDB lineage: Bacteria > Myxococcota_A > UBA796 > UBA796 > SXOB01. Next base: position 20,780 of record CAMASI010000011.1, read on the forward strand.
ACCGTCGCGTCCGGCCACCAACAACTGTTCCCGGCCGGGCATCCACGCCAACGCGCACGGAGAACGCACGGGCGGCTGAAGCACTGGCTCTAAGCCACTGCGTTCATGCAGATAATGCGCCTCGGTGACCTCTCTGCTCATTCTTGGTGGCTCAATGTATCGCGCGAGGGTGCGTTTGTGGTATTTGGACGGCGATCACGGAGAATCCAGGTTCGTTCGTGATCTGCGAGGGGGACGACATACTCGCCGTTGAAACAGGCCGCACAAACTGCGGTGCCGGCCTCCTCAACGAGCGCCGCTTCTGACAGGAAGGTGAGCGAATCGGCTCCCAACTGTACAGCGAGCTGGGCTTCGACCTGTTCTGGGGCGATTCTGCCGGCGACGAGTTCGTCGCGCGAGGGCATGTCGATCCCGTAAAAACACGGGTGGCGGACGGCTGGCGAGAAGATCGCGACATGCAGACTCTTCGGATCATGGCGGCGAACCATGCCGATGATTTTCCGCATGGTGTTTCCGCGGACCACGCTGTCGTCGACCAATACGACGTGGCGGTCTCGAAATACCTCGTCGATGGGGTTGAGCTTGAGGCGCAAAGCGGCCTGCCGGACGGCGTCGTTGGGCATGATGAACGTCCGGCCAGAGTACCGGTTCTTGATGAAACCCTCCTCCGAACGTACGCCCAGTGCGATGGCCATCGCGTCTGCGGCGGGTCGTGACGTGTCGGGCACCGCAACGACCACGTCGATGGGTAGGCCCTTGTGGGTCCATGCGTCTGCGAGTCGGCGACCGAGCCTGGCGCGGAAGTCCAGCACGCGCCCGGTTTCTGTTCGGCTGTCGGGCCGCGCAAAGTATACGCCTTCGAACACACACGGACGCCGTGATTCCGGACGGACGGGGAGAAGAACAGGCTCCTGGTTGGCACGAAAAAGCGCGACGTAGCCGGCGGGAATGTGTCCGACGAAAACGAAATCAAGCACGTCCAGCGCGACGGATTCCGAGGCGACCATCCATGCGCCGTCGGCCCGCCGTCCGTACACCGCCGGGCGAATTCCGTGCGGGTCGCGGAAGGCCACGAGCGTCTCGCGGTCGTCGACTTCGAGGGCACACACCACGCTGTAGGAGCCGCGTACCCGTTCAAGGACCTGGCCTACGGCGTGAACGACATCGGCCGTGGTCTGATGCGCCAACTGACGAACCCCGAGTTCGTCTGCAAGAACACACATGATGGGTTCCGCATCACAAGCGCTGGTCAGTTTCATCCCGCGCTCGCGAAGGTGGGCCTCGACTTCCGGTACGTTGATGACGTTGCCGTTGTGCGCAAGCGCCATGCTGGGTCGGCGGATGGCGAAGGGTTGGGCGTCCTCGCGTCCGCCACTGCCCGCGGTGGGGTAGCGCACGTGCCCGATGCCCACGCGTCCGGGAAGGGCCCGATCGAGCACGGATTGGGTCAGGACCTGCGTCACCAACCCGAGGTCTTTATGAACTCGGACCATGCCGTCTACGTCAAGGACGGCGGCGCCCGCAGCGTCTTGACCGCGATGTTGGATGGCGCACAGTGCCACGCCAAGCTCGTGAGCGACGGGGTTGTCGCCGATCAGCCCGACAAACCCGCACATCAGGCCTCCAGGGGTGGCGGCGTAGTCAAACCCCGGAAAAAGGCAAGTATCTGGCGGGTGTGGTGGGTACTAAGGCTCAAAGCCATCGATCCGTTCCAGCAAACCAACAAGGATGTGCGCTTGGTACCAAGCGTCATAGTCGGCACGGTGGACCTTTTCGCGTTCGACCGCGGGGAGGTTCAACAGCGCATGAAGCTCTTCTTTGTTCGAATCGAACCAGTGTAGACCCAGCACGCCGACCGCAAGTGCTTTGGTGTCCAGCGCTTTGTAGCCGAATGGGTTTACGAGGTCGCATGCGTGATAACTGTAGGACACGAACGACCAGTCAAAGGGTGCATTGTGGCCAACGAAGACGGGTTTGGTCCCGGCAGCCGTCTCCCGGTTCACGAATGCGGTGAGCGTGCGCAGGCCGTCCGCCATGGCGACACCTTCGCGACGCAATCGGTCCAGATCCAGGCCGTTGACCTTCATGGCACCGGGGTCAACACGGGGCGCTTCGGGGCGAAACTCTACGTACAGGCCTGTCCCGAGCGCCAAGCCGTTGGGCCCGCTGCGCACCGGAACGCAACCCAACGAAATCATGTCGTACAGCGCGGGAACCGGCCCGGAACATTCGATGTCGATACAAAACCACGTTGCGCGCGGCATGTGCTTCCTCGGGGGAGGGCCCCGGTAGCGCGGCGTTTTCCGCACGGCGAGGGGTCATGATTCGTGCGTTTCCTGTGCTGTTGCTAGCGGCTTTGCCCACAGCGGCGGCCTTTTTGGCCATGCTGGGCGTCGGATTGCACCGTCACGCTTCGGCATTTGCGGTGTCCGCTACCGCGACATTGCTCGTTTTTGGTCCAGGGCTCGTGGCATCGGGGATCGCAAGGCGTGACCGCTTCGTCATCTTCGGGCTCACCGAGTTGGCTTGGTCGATGTTGATCTTGTTGCAGGTGCTTCCTGTGTACTTCCCCGGTGAACGGCGCGAAGCGTTGGCGGCGGGGATCAGCGTGCTGGGGCTTGGCCGTTTTGACAGTGTGGCCCGCAACATGGCCGACGTGCTGCCTGCCGAGCCCTCGGTCGCCACGCCCAGAGTTGCCGAGGCCGCGGCGATGGTCACGGTCGTCCCTCCACCCCTGCCGCTGTCCCAAGACCAGATCGTGTTGCCTTTTGAAGGAGAAGGTAGGACTTTGGCGGTTCCGATCGTCGTCGAACATGCGGGTCAGCAGCTTGAGGTCTACATGATGCTCGACACGGGTGCGACGTACACCACGCTGTCGACGGACACGCTGTCGCTGCTTGGCGCCGAACCCACGCCGTCGGATCCGGTCATCGAACTGCATACGGCCAATGGCGAGCGTGAGGCGCGACTCGTGCTGTTGGACCGGGTTTGGTTGGGCGATCAGCCTGTGGACGGGGTCGCGATCGCCACCTGCGACCGGTGTGCGTCGGCAGACACCTCAGGCCTGTTGGGCCTCAATGTGGCGGGTGGGTTCAACGTGACGATTGACGTGGACCGACGCGAAATGGTGTTCAGCCGCCGCGCAGCCCTCGATCGCGTGCTGGACGTCAAGCCTTTCGTGGACCTCGACGCTTCGTTCATTCGGCATCCGGGCGGACGGGTCGAAGTTGAAGTTCGCCTGGACAATCCTCGCAACCGGTTGGCGCTCGACGTCGTGACAAGCGTGCGCTGCGGCGAGAAGACATGGACCGTACCTGTGGGCACGGTGCCGCCGGTGGGCCGGTTGAGCGCGACGCGACGGCTTCCCCTGCATGAATCGTGCGACACCTATGAGGTGGACCTGGTTGGTGGCCGGTGGTGAGGCGGCGCCGAACGCGGTAGTCGCGCCTTTTGGTGGAGCCGCCATGAACCCCTTTTTGTCGCGCGAATGGGTGCACGAACACTCGGAGCAAATTGGCAACGATGTACAATCGAGCCGGGTCGCCGTGCACCGCTTGATGCGGGACAATCGGCGGTTGGCAAAGTTTGTCGAGCAGAACGGCGCTCAGTTTGAGGGGGCGAACGCTCAGGTTTGCCACTGGTTGGTCGGCGTTGTCGCTCGACTCTTCGAGGTTGCGGGCGGGCGCATGAAGGCCGCGACGTGGGAACACGTGAATGCGGCGTCAGAACGCGTGGCGGCTCGCGTGCCGACCTTGTTGCCCATCGACGATGGCTTTGTGGCGCGTGCGCGCGCCGCAGACCGTCGCCAGCCGCATATTCTCGACGAAGCACTGTACGCGCTTTTCGAACGCGACGAGAAAGACAAGGAGATGCCGGTCGGCCCCACCGAGGCGGTGAAAATCTACCTGATGATGTGGGTGGTGACGGAAGTGTTGGACGAGAACTGGCTGCCGCCGAAAGGGTTTGGCGGCGAGTCCGTGTACGCGTTCACGCCCGTCTCGCCAGCCGCAGACGTAGCCCAGCCGTAGGCTACGCGGATCGGTACCGTGAGGCGACGGGCATCACGCGGGCGACGGCACCGAAGACGGTAGCGGCCGCGAAGGCCATCCCAGCGAAAAAGAACATTTGGAAGGCGGTGACTGTCCAACCGGTCGCTGCCGAGACGGCCACGGAGACGCTGTCCCGCTTCAATGCGGCGTCCACGAGCAGGACCCATAGGTTCCCTACGGTGACCGACAGCGACCAGAAGCTCATCAGCGTGCCCTTCGCGTTCATGGGCGCCTGGCTGTAGGCAAACTCCAAGCCGGTCGCCGACACGAGAACCTCCCCGAGCGTCAGGATGGCGTAGGGCAGAATTTGCCAGGCGATGGAGAGTGTTGCGCCGCCGTCGATCCACAGTTGCATGCAGCCCACGACGATCCATGCAAAGCCGCTGAGCGCGATGCCGACGGTCATCCGACGCAAGGGTGTGGGTTCGACCCCGAGTCGGCGGATGAGCGGGTAAAGCACAAGGTTGTTGATGGGAATCAGCAGCATGACGAGCAGCGGATTGAGCGACTGCATCTGGGACGCGCTGGTCATGAACGACGGAAGCGTCATGTGACCGGCTTGCAGAACCCACGTGCTCGCTTTCTGATCAAACAGCGACCAGAACGGTGTGACCAAGGCGAAAAGTAGGAGCAGGCGCAGAATGGAGCGGAGCGCTGCGATGTCCTCGTCGCCGTCGTCGGTGGGAAGCAGTTTCCACAAGGTGATGCTGGTGGTGCCCAGAATCGTCACCAGGGCGAGGCAGAGCGCTGGAATGGGACCCAGCCACGTGCCACATACGAGACTGGCCAATGCGCCGGCCCCGGCGAGCCACAGTGCCGCTCGTCCGGATGGGTGGTCGGTGAGTAGGGTCCACGCCAAACGGGTGGGCGCCCGAGGATCGGAGGGCGTGGGTGCAACCTTGACGTAGGTGTTCCGACCAAGCCAGAAAATGAAGGTGGCCAACGCCATCAGCACACCTGGAACGCCGAAAGCGACGGACGGGCCCCATCGCGCCAACAAGATGGGCGCCAGCAGGGTCGCGAAAAAGGACCCGAAGTTGATCACCCAGTAAAAGCCGTCGAAAACCACCCTCGCGAGGGATCGCTGACTGCTGTCGAATTGGTCGCCGACGAAGGCGGACACGCAGGGTTTGATCCCGCCGGACGACATCGCAATCAGGAACAAGCCCGCGTAGAACCCGTTGGGCACATCGTCGAACAGGGCGAGAAGCAAGTGACCGACGCAGTAGACGAGGCTGACCCAAAGAATGGTGGCGTACCGACCGAAGAAGCGGTCCGCGATGAAACCGCCGATCAGCGGGAAGAAGTACACGCCCATGACAAACGTGTGGAAGACTTGGCGTGCGGCGGGCCCGCGCTCGCTCTCCGGCAGAGCATCGAAGAACTGCGACGCCAGAAAGGCGACGAGAATATTCCGCATCCCGTAGAAGGAGAATCGCTCCGCGGCCTCGTTGCCAATGATGTACGGAATGGACCTCGGGAATGTGGATCGCACCGATTCAGCCATCCCGCCTCCCGCACCGCCGAACAACATCGCGACGGAGATGCGCGTTAGCACGGCCTCATGTGGTTGTGGTTGGTCGGGTGCACGGCAGTGGAAAAGGGTGTGGATGTCCCGCCACTAGAAACGCCCGCGCCCCTGACCGACACTCCGGAAGAAACCGACACGGCCGTGCCTACGATCGAGGTTTGGGACTCGTCTCCGCCCGAGGTGCCTCTGGGATCGGTGATGGCCACGGTGACGTATTGCGCATTGCTGACGGAGTACGGCGCTCCGCTGCACTGGACCTATATGGGCGACACAGAAGAGGGCCAGTTGTGGCAGCTGGTGATCGAGCCTGGCATGCCAGATGTTCGTCCGGAGCTACAGGTCTGTGTGTCCGATGCGGCGTTGGACTTCATGTACTGGAAGTCCGCCGAGCTCATGCACATCGTGACGGGTGGCCTTGAACACTACATGACGCCGGCCGTCCCCGTGAACCGCTGGATGGGTGAGGTGGCGCCACTCGACGTGCTCGACACACCAGAATGCGACGAGGCCATCGCGTCTCTCGGGTTGAGCTGGCCGGTGACGATGCAAGTCGAAATCGTGGAAATCGTTCCGCCGTAGGGCCATCAGCCATCAGCCATTAGCCATCAGTGAACGGCCTTGGCCCTAGACCTAGAAGACGAACAGCGCCTCGTCGAAGCACACGCCCGCACCGATTTCTTCGCAGGTGCTGCTGCCGACGCACTTTTTGTGCTCGTCCAACGCCTCGATCAGAGATTCGTCTTCCCAGTCTTCATACTGGGCATCCAGGTCCCCGCAAGAATCGTCGCAGGCATCGAGGGCGACGCGTTCGCTGTCGAGGTCTTCGCAGGCCAGCAGTTTCTTGCAGGTCTCCCGGCAGGTCGGTGTACATGCCGAACTGAGGAGGATGACGGCAAGGCCCAAACCGGACACCGCCCATCTAAAGATGTGATCGAGCGGCGCTCTAATCGTCAGATCGGTGCGCACAGGCCCCCGATGAGTGGATCCAGCTCGTCACAGCCTCGATCGGACTGCTCATCCGGCGCGACGTCCCACACGCAGTCCATCCAAGCAGCTGCTTGCTGATCCGTCTCGAGGGTGGGTCGGTTGTTGGTCGGATACCGAATCATCGGGTCGTAGCACTCCTCCACCCCGGATTCCGGGTCTGGGGTGCACAGCGTTCCGGGCTGTTGCAGCGCGGTGAGGCAGGTCGCCTCGCAGTCGTCGATGGAGGTCTCGGGCGTGCGGCCGCCTTGCAGGATGCCGCATTCCGAAGGCTCATACACGTGCCGGCAGGTCGACTGGCAGTTGTATTGGGTACAACCACCGACGAACGTCAGGGCAAAAATAACCGCGGCAATTCTCACGACGGACGCCCGGGGTTGCGCCACGCTGCCGGCGACCAGCCATCGGTTGGTGCCGGAGCTGGTTCGGGGGCTGGCGGCGGGATGGACGGGAGTCCGAGCCGCGGCTGTTTTTCGAAAGATGGGTTTCCAGATGGGCGGGGCTCAGCCATGGTCGCCTCCAGCGGCGCGTCGTTATCGCGACCTCCGGCTGTCAGCACCTCAACTGCCGAGGATGATTCCGTCGCGAAGTGAGTAGCCGGGAGGCAGATTGGCTTGAACGGCCTCGGCATCGGCGACGCGCCACCTGCGCTGCACGAAGGCGGAAAGGATTCGGACCTTCAACCGGTTGCTGTCTTCTTTTGGGTCCACAAGTTTCGCTTCGAGCGATGTTTTACCCCGGTCCTCGGGTTGGGCCACGATCGCTGCGACCGCTGCGCAGCGGACGCCTTCGTCAAAGTCGGTGAGAAGGGGTGCGGCTGCGTCGATGGCACGGGGATCTTTGTGATCCGATAGCCAAGAAAGCAGATCCACTTTGCGTTCGGGTTTGAAATCGTGTTTGCGGGCTTCGGCTTCCAGCAATTCGATGACCAAGGGCAAGGCGGCCGAAGCCTCCGTTGCGGAGAGCAGTTTGAGCGGCCACCCGACCTGCCGACACTTCCGTAGGTGGGCACGGAGCGCGCGGCCAACCGCGTCTGCCCCGAGTTCGACAAGCACATCGTAGACGCGCTGTTTCTCGGTCTTGTCGTTGATCTGGTGTTCGAGCGTGAGGTCGAAACGGCTCAACAGGGCGACGACCGCTTTGGGCGATCCATTTCCTGCTAGCCACGCGATCGCAGACTCCCGCTCGTCGGCCGTTTGGGCCTTGTCGGTCAGCACACGTTGGCGCTTCGCGATGCGCCCCTCTTCGTTAAGCAGGAAGTCAAACATGCAGGTCGCCCACGGCGGCCGCTGCTTACGCGCCGCGGAGGCGATGGCAAGCGGTTTGCGGCACGGAGGCGTCCAGTTATGCGCGGCGGGCTGCGGAAGTGGCGGAATTGGTAGACGCGCAGGGTTCAGGTTCCTGTGCCGCGAGGCTTGGGGGTTCGAGTCCCCCCTTTCGCACTTTTTCGGCCGACTGTCGGCGACCAGGGTACTTTGCGGGCCGGAGGTCGGGATGCGCCAGATCCTGGTGTTGGCCGTCGCTGGATGCTCGGCGGCGGACGCGGGCCTTAGTGGGGCATTCTCGGAGACGGACGCGTTGATGGAACCGTCGGACCCGTCCTTTGCTGACACCGGGGGTGTCGCCGGTGGCGGACCCGCGGAAGACGAATCCGATCGTTTACAGCTGCCACCCGCACAGACCGACCGCTGGGTGTTTCTCGTGGACCCGCTTCGCGACTCACTCGTTCGCGTCGGCGTAGAGGGTGCTGACATCGCGTCGTCGCCTACGGGCGTCGGCCCGACCCAGGTACTGACCACGTCTGACTTGCGCACAGCGGTCGTTTTGAGCCCCGGGGATTCGACGATTTCTCTGGTGGACGTCGACAGTTTGGTGGCGTCCACAGTGGTCGTTCGGGACGACCTCAGTCGCTTGCAATTGTCCCCGGACGGCGCGTGGGCGGTCGCGTGGTTTGATGCGTTCGCCCCGGATGCGCTCGATCTCAGCGATGGACTTCAGAGTTTTTCTGAGGCTTCGTTCGTCGAGGTCACGACCGGCAGGCATTTCCCAATGGTCGTCGGCTATCGGCCCCGTCAGGTCAACTTTACGCCCGATGGGCGGATCGCAGCGGTGCTATCGGATGACACGCTGGCCATCGTGGACCTCAGCGCGCCGGATCCTACCATACGGGTCATCGCGCTGGACCCCGACACCGTAGAACCGCCGGTCGCGGAAGAAATGGTGCTCGACCCCGGCGGAACGTGGGCGTGGGTTCGTCGCTTGGGAACCGACGATCTGCTCGTTGTGGACTTGGTGTCAGGTGCTGTGTCCGAAGTGCGGGTCGGCAACAACCCCACCGACCTCGATTTGACGGCTGACGGGGCTACTGCGGTGGTGGTCTGTCGCGACAGCGCGGAGCTTTGGCTGTTGCAGGCGCTCAATCCGACTGCACCCGCGCGGGTGCTCGTGTTGGATGCCGACCTTCAGATAGGGCAGGTCGATCTCGCCGCGACGGGCGACCTCGGCATTTTGTATTCGACCGCCTACCTGACGGAACGGTTCACGGTGTGGCAGATCGCCTCCGATACCCTGACGCCTCGTGCGCTGGTCAAACCGATCCAGAGCTTGGCGCTGACGCCGGATGGCAAAGGGATGATCGTGTTTCATACCGAGGCCGACGGCGCTGACTCCGATCCGACCTTTGCGGGGTCGTCGGCGCTGACCGTCGTGGACCTATCGACGCTGATGGCAGCGCCCATGTCGCTTCCGGCGCCTCCGCTCGGCCATTCGATGGGCAATCGGCACAGCGTGGTCGTGTTCGAACACACACCTCTGATGGTGGACATCGACCATGCCACCTTGCTGCACTCGGACGTCTTGTTGAGCAGCGACCCAGTATTCACCGGGCTTCTGCCTGATCTGACGCCGGAGGATGCGGACAGCCCCCGAACCTGGGTGAGTCAGGAACACGACTTGGGCCGAATCAGCTTCTGGGACCCAGACGACGAGACGTTGGAGACCATTACCGGTTTCCAGCTCAATGGTGGCGTGGACACCAGCCCATGACCTCGATGTCTGGACGTCGATCCTCGCGACTGCGCCGAACCCGCGCCCGCCGATGCTTGCGCGTTGGCACGACTGTTGCTTCGTGGACAACGTTTCGAGGTGATGCGTGAAGGATCCCGCCCGTTTCGGCCGATTGCCGATTGCCACTTTGGCCCTGTCTCTTTGGGGTGGGTGTGGAGGCTCCTTCCTTACGTCATCGGACGAAGCCGCGGGCGCCGAAACCGATGGGCCTTCGACTGGAACTTCGGGTAGCGACAGCGGGGCCGGCCCGTCAGCGCCGCCCGAAGACGAAGCCGATCGCCTCCTCCTTCCGCCCGCCGAGACGGACGTGTTCGTCTTCGTCGCCAATCCCGACCATGACACCGTCACGCGGGTCAATGTCAACACGTCCGCTGTGGACACAACGCCGGTAGGCCGGCACCCGATTCGTGTGCTGACGACGTCGGACTACGCCCGCGCGGTGGTCTACAACGAAGGCGACGACACTGTTTCCATCATCGACAGCAATACGCTGGCGCAAACGGTTGTCGAGGTTCGGGACGATCTCAATGCGATGGCGCTTTCGCCCGACGGTGCATGGGCCGTTCTGTGGTACGACGCATTTGCCCCGACCGACGACACGACCTCCGATGGGCTGCAGTCGTTCAACGAGGCGAGTTTCGTCGAGTTGGCGACCGGCGCGCATTTTCCAATGGTGGTCGGGTACCGTCCGCGGCAAGCGGTGTTCACGTCGGATGGCCGACTCGCGGCGCTCGTGTCTGATGACTACCTTGCGCTGGTGGACCTGACGGCAGAGTCGTTGGTTCCGGACCTGATTGAACTCGAGCCAGACCTCATCGAGCCGCCAGCGGCCGAGGAGGCTGCTCTGGATCCATCCGGGGCTTGGGCGTTCGTGAGGCAGTTCGGCGCAGATGACGTGCTCGTCGTAGACCTCGCGAGTCAGGTGGTGGACCGCATACCGGTGGGCGACAACCCGACGGACCTCGACATCAGCCCGGACGGAAGCCTCGCCGTGTTGGTGGCGCGCGACAGTCAAGAACTTTGGATCCTGGACGCTGTGGATCCGTTCGCGCCCGCCAAAGTGTTGGACATTCCTGCGGGTGTTTCGGCAGGTCAGTTGCTCTTTGACCCGACCGGCAATCAGGCGGTGTTGTTCACGACGGCGACCTTGGTCGATCGGTTCGCGACCTGGGATCTGGCGACCGATGACGTTCACGAACACGCGCTCGTCAAGCCCGTTTCTACGATGTCCATTGCGCCGAACGGGCAAACGCTGCTGGCGTTCCACACGTTGGAGGACCTGCCCGATACCGACGAGGAATTCGTGGACAGCTGGGCGATGTCGATGATCGCGTTGGATTCGTTCGTGGCAAGCCCGTTGCTGCTGCCAGCAGAACCGGGTGGGTACGCCCACAGTTCGAATGGCAACCATGGTTACTTCATCATGGAAGGCGAACCGGTGTTGGTGCGGCTCGACTACAACACGCTGCTGGCCTACGACGTTGGCCTTCGAAGCGACCCGGTATTCGTCGGGGTCCTGCCCGATCTGGACGAGGCAGACATTGACGAGCCCCGCGCTTGGGTGAGCCAGGAACACGATCTTGGCCGAATCAGTTTTTATGACCCGGATGACGCGTCGCTTGAGACGATCACCGGCTTCGAACTCAACTCCGGAATCGAGGATTGACCATGCGTCCTATTCTCTGCCTGCTGGCCCTTGCCGGCTGCAAAGGCTTTGGCAACCTGCCCTCTCAAGGCAGCGAATACCTGGGTGAAGCCTTGTGGGACCCGTCTCACGCTTGGCCTGTGATGGATGGCCTGTACGTGGACCTTCCGTACGCGGGTTCGGTGGCCCTCCTGCCCAACGGCGCAGGCGAAGCGGCCTTCGTGTCGCTCGAGAGCGGTACGGTCACCTCTGTGCATGCGTCTCCAGACGCGGAAACGCTTGCGCTGTTGGTCGCGGACCGAATCTGCGTCGATGAGGGTGCGGAAAAAGGCAGCTGTGAGGAGTACGATGACCTGCAGCGCTTGGATATTGTACGGGGCGCTAAGGTCGCGATGTCTGTAGACGTCGGTCCGGGTTGGAATTCCGTTCATTTTACAGCGGACGGAAGCCGAGCGGTCCTTCGTATCGATCAGAACGAGCTGGGCGAGATCAATGCCGTTCTCGATTTGACCAGTGTGTTGGTCGTGGACCTCGAGACCGGCGAGGGTCAACCGGTGCCGGTGGGGTTCGCGCCGGAGAACCTGCTGTTCACCACGCTTCCGGACGGGTCGGCGGACCGCGCGGTGGTGCTGTCGGAGAATGAGGTTGCTGTCGTGGACCTGTTGGCGTCGCCGCCGACAACCGTCGTGACCTTTCCGTTGGTCATCGACCCCGATGACACGGTCGTCCCGCTCGATGTCGCGCTGACCCCGAATGGCGAACACGCCATCCTCTCGGTCCAAGGCCTCTCGGACTTGTATGTGCTGGACCTTGAGGCTCATAGTACCAATCTCGTGGAGCTTTCTGCCGTCCCGACTTCGTTTCAGATCTTTCAGACGCTCGACCTTGAGGAGGCGGACTACGTCGTGGTCGTCTCCCGTCAGGAAGCCTTTGTGGACCTGATCGACGATGTTTTGTTCGACACGCGGTCGGTCGCGCTGGACGAGCCGATGGGCAAGGTGTGGGCAGGCAGCACGTTTGCGCTTCTGTGGGAGAGCCAAACGGGCAGGGATGTCGTCCGGATCGATCCCGTGACCGGGGACACTGTAGAATACCGACTGCAGAACCCCGCCAACCGGCTGTTTGTGGCGCCGGGCGAAGAGTACGCCATTGCGCTGACCACGCCCGGCTATGACGGGGGCCTATTCGGCTCCAATCCGGGGTTGGAGGTGCTCGACCTGCGTTCCGACGGTGTTCAGCCGTACTTGCTGGAAGGCGCGGGCCTCGGCGTTTCGTGGGCCGTTGGCGACAACACCCTCCATGCGCTCGTGCTGCAAGACGGCGTGGACTACGTGTACCAACTCGACCTGTACAGCGGGAGCAGCGAGGAGTTGAACGTGTCGGAAGGGCCGCGAATGATTGGGTCCATGAACGACGGCCGGTTCTTCGTGACCCATTCGGCGCCGCTGGGCCTGGTTTCGCTCATCGATCCTGCGTCTGGAGACGTCACAGAACTCAGTGGCTTTGCGGCGCTGAACCTGCTGGACCCCAGCGTACTTGGCGGGGGCGATACCGGTTCCACTGACGACGAATATTCCACCGACTACACTTACTGATCGGAGACGCCTATGTTTGCCCTTTGCTGGCTGAACGGCGCCCTCGCGGCGCCCCCGGAATTGAGTTTGGACCTGGAATTAGGTCAGCTCCACAATGGAGATGAGAGTTTTGACTTGTTCTCCGAACGCGACGGGATGCCGTCTCGTGGGGTGCAGGCGGGCGTGCGCGTGGCGACTCCCGTGGTTGTTCAAGTGTCAGGACATCGCGTGAGCCGTGGTTTAGATTTGTCGGTTGCCGAAGGATTGTCGATTGCCACTGCGTACTTCGCAAACGAGTGGACCGCGGGCGTGCGCGTGGACCACACCTTCGCGGACATCTTTCAGCCGTACGCTGCGGTGCATGGCCTGTTGTTGCAAGGCGCCATGAAACTGGACGACGAGCCAGAGGATGACGACAATCCAAACCAACTCGTCGCTCGGGCCGTACATCCGGGCGCGTTGTTGACGGGCGGTTTTGAGATTCGCGGGCCGCAACAAGACCGGAAATGGACCGCCGGATTCCTGGTTGAGGCCGGCTATGGCCTCGTCGCTCGCGCGGACTACGGCGACTTCGGCAGCATGAAGCCGGGTGGCTTCGTCTTGCGTACCGGAATCGGCCTACGTTTGTTCTGATAGCGGCTGTGGCGCACTGGGGCGGAAGAGGCGGGTAAGCATAACGACGCACACGACGGTCAGGATCAGGCTCCACCACTGCCCGGGCGTAAACCCGGCGTACCGAGGGTCATTGGACTCCGGGCGCAGGTAGTCCATGAAGAATCGTATTGGGCCGTACGACAGGCCAATCACCGCTGTGTAAAAGCCCGCAGGCCACGCGCGCATCCGGCTGAGCCCGAGGAAAACAACGTACATACCGATCGACCAGATCGCTTCGTACAGGCCCATGTCGTGACAGGCCAGGCTGCGGTCGCCGTTCAGGCAGATTCCTTGAACCGCCAAGGCGAAATCGGAGGCGCTACCGGGGTGGTCGTGCGCGACGAAACACCCCATCCGACCGAAGAACCATCCTACCGTCATGCCCCAAGCGAGGGTGTCTAGGTACGGGAGGATAGGGAGGCGCTCGGAGCGAAAGAACCAGATCGCCAGTGGAACGCATACGGCGAAGCCGCCGTACGACGACAAGCCCTGCCACACTTTGAGGAATTTGATCGGATCGGCGAAGTATTCCGCGGGTTGGTACATGAGGCCGTAGCCGACGTGGCCGCCGATAAAAGTGCCGGCGACGAGCCAGGAGATCACGGCGTTGACTTTGCTGGCGTCCAACGAGGTAGCGCGGGCGCGCTCCATGGCCACACGTCCGCCGACGAGGAACCCAAGGGCGACCAGGATGCCGAATCCGTGAATGGGGATGACGAGGTCACCGCCTAGAGGGATGCGGAAGATGGGAACTTCAAACCACGGGATGACGGCCAGCACGGTTTCTCCGCTCCGGCACGCACTATCGCGGCGGCGACCGCGGGCCCTTCGCGCCATGCAAGGGTAGCAGGTGCCTTGTAATGGCGACGCTTCACCTGACGACGCGGGAGATTGCGGCTCGGGTCCTGTACCTGGGACCCGCGGGTGCTGGAAGCGGCACCAATGTACGGCGCTTGTACGACCTGGTCAGCGCGTCGTCTCGAAGCCGCCTTCATAAGTTCGGTCCCAAGGGTGTCGACGAACGCACTTGGTACTTTGACTACGTTCCGAGCGCGGTCATCGGCATCCGCGACTTCCAGTTGCGCGTCCATGTGTACTCGTTGCCGTCCAACATCGATGTGGTTGCGCATCGAATGGAGCTGCTTCGGGAAGTGGATGGCCTGGTGTTCGTGGCCGACGCCCGAGCGGACAAAGAAACCAACAATGCGGACCAGTTACTGGTCACAGAAGCGGAGCTGACCGCGGCAGGGTTTCAACTTCAGGCGCTGCCGGTGGTGATGCAGATCAACCACACCGATCATGCAGACGCGAGGCCGGTCGCGGATGTCGCTTTCTCCCTGAACCCCTACGGATTTCCCGTCGTGTCGGCCTGCGCGCGGGAAGACCGTGGGGTGTTGGAGGCACACGAACGGGTCCTTCAGACCATTGCAGAGCGGGTTCGAGACGCGCTGTCTGGTGCCATCCTGCCCGTCAGACTGCATGCCACGGTTCTGCCGGAGGTCGAGCGGGACGACGTGATGGTGCTTCGGCATCTGGCTGCGATCCAGCGGGGCGGTCCGTTGGGGGCGACGCTGGAGAGCGAGGAGGTGGTGTCGACCGCAGAAGTGGCTGACGGCGGGGATGTGCTCGTTCCCTTCCTTCCCAGTGCGGTCGTCGGCTATCGACCGGTGCATGTGTCCGGCGCCCGGTTGGTAGGCGACGAAGTCGCTGTGGACGTCATCGTGCGCAACCACCGCGGGGATTCCGTGGTTGTTCATGTGTTCTTGGAGGCGCGTCCGTCCGAGGCGTCTCCGGTGCTTCCACCCCCAGTCGGAAACGTGCCATCTCCCGTGACAATGCACCTGCCGGCCTCGTTGTCGACCGCCGAGCCTGCTGCCGATCCGGTCATTCCGGGTTGGATGTGGGGTCTCGCTGGGCTCGCGGGAGGTGTGGTGGGTGGCGGCTTGGTGGCCTACCTCATCGCGGGATGACGGCGCCCAGGTCGGTCAGGGGGCTCGTGGTGAAACCGGGCGGCGGCACCAAGCTGAACACGTCGGGAAGCGGATCGGTGTCATTGAAACCCGTGAACTCCAGACGGACCGTGAGGTTGAGTTCGTGGACCTCCACATCCACGGTGGACGGAAGGGCCACGTTTCCGTAGGCGACGAAGGGGCCGTAGTGCACAGAGGCGCGCGGCGTGCCGCTGACGTCCAGCGCGAGGATGTGCACGGGTCGTCCCGAGGGCACTTCCGCGAGGATGCGCAGCGATCGGCCGCTGACCAGTGGCAGGTCGGAAAGCCTGGTGCCCGGGACGGGGCCTGGCAGGCCTTCGGGTGGCAGGACGACGGGGTCGCCGACAAGGATTCCCCACAGGGTCGGGGCGTCCACGCCGAGAACGTCGCCCAAGACCTGTCCGGCGTCGATCGCGAGGTGTTGTTGGCGCCCTCGAACGTCGAGCACACTCAAGGTCGAACCTACGGTCGTCATCGTCCACAGCGGCCCGCCGAGCGGACCCAACACGGCGAGGCTGCTTCGATCGGGTCTGTCGAGGACGATCGTGATCGGCGCCGAAGCTGCCTGGTTGGGCGCTTCGACGCGCATCTTGCCCTTGACGACACCGCGGATCGCGGCCTCCGGTCCCGGTGAGGCCTCCGGGACGTGCCGGACGCAGGCCAGCGCGATCAGCGAGAGTGCGAAGCGCAATCTGCTGCCGCCGTGAGGGTATCGGGGTCCGTCACGTGGGTGCGTGGCATGGCGCTGACGAATTCGCATGGCTTGGAGGTGTTCAGGTCGGCTGCCCGCGCGGCGGAGAGCAAGGGGCCGACGTCCAAGCCGAGCTGGCCCCATAGGTCGATGGCAACGAGCGCGGCTTCAGCGTCGCCAAGAACACTGGCGCCCGCGTGTGAGGCCGCCGCGCGGGCCTCCTGCATTCGATTCTGCCCGAGGAGCATGCGGACAGTAGCGAGTCGGGCCCACGCACCGGTCGCGTCGTAACGATCGACCCACGCCAACGCGCGATCCACCTCGGCACTGTCTGAGTTCTCGGCCGCGCTTTGCGCCCGCGCGAACCAAGCCCTGG
The DNA here is from genome assembly GCA_945861065.1 of Klebsiella pneumoniae. Taxonomy (GTDB): domain Bacteria; phylum Myxococcota_A; class UBA796; order UBA796; genus SXOB01. Next base: position 37,341 of record CAMASI010000011.1, read on the forward strand.
CTTCATCGATGTCGATTGCGCCCTCGGCAACCGCACGCGGAGCTTGGTGCACACAGGCCAACAGGCCTAGGATCAACGACGTCTGTTGGACTTTTGCGACTTCGGATCCACAGTCCCGTCGGCGTTCACGTCAAGCTTGGACTTTTCGTCGCCTCGGATGATCTCGATGGTCGTCTTGGGTTCTGCCAGTCCGGGGGTGCCGCCGCCTCCGCCATAGGCCCGACGCCGCGTCGCCGGATCCGCATTCAGCCGCAGTTGGCGCCGAAGGTCTTCGATGTCCACCCCGCCTTCTAGCGTCGTGTAGTTGACGTCGAGGTCATTACGCAGAGACAGGCGGACTTCGCCAACACCTTGGGCGTGGGCGAGCTGTTCGGACTGTTCGGCGGTGACAAGCAGCGTCACGCTTGGTTTTTGCGAACCGCGACGGTCCCGCGCTTCTTCCCGTGATTCCTTAGCGAGGCGGCTGTTCACGCCGAGCACGAAGACCGCCTGGAGCAGGGTGCGGGTCTCGGCCGGGTCCTCCTTGTCGGGCGGATCGACGGTCACAAGCACGTCCACGTAGTTGAGCGGGTTGAGGAAGCCGGAAAGGGCGTCGGCATCTTTCACGTCGATCGACACGGCGCGCATGCCTCGTGGAATGACGGCGTTGAGGCCCACACCTGATTCCGGGTCCGCCAAACGCTCCGAGCGCACAAACTCGTTCGCGAGGATTCGTTCACGAGGAATCCGCCCGACCACGTACTCGGGGCTGAGGAACACGCTCTCGGGAAGGAATTTCGGGGGAATTTCGACGAGGTACAGATCCTCTTCCGTGATCGTGACGCCTTGGTAGAGGTCGCGTGCGGCGACGATGACCGTGACGCGGTCTTCGGGGCGTCGTGCCGTATCGATCTGCTTCTGGTAGCTGCCGACAAGCTGTCGCAGACCCAACAAAGCCATCGAGCCTGTGAAGACGGCGATCATGATGAACACCAACGCTCGAATCGTGCCGCCGCTTGACTGTTGCCGAGCCATGGGTGCCCCCCGTAGACCGAGGCCCTATCTCGTGCGTTGCGACCCGGCCCCCTCAGGTGGTTGGCTCAAATAGTGCCCGGATTTCGTCTCCGGACAGCGTACGGATGAAGCCGCCGACGTCGTCGATGGCAGCGTCGGCTAGCGAACGTTTGGCAGCCTGAAGGTCCAGGATTCGTTCTTCGACGGTGCCGGCGCTCACGAGGCGAATCGCCACGACGGGCCGATGCTGTCCGATGCGGTGTGCGCGGTCGGTCGCTTGGCGCTCGACCGCCGGGTTCCACCACGGGTCTAGGTGGATCACGTAGTCCGCAGCGGTCAGGTTGAGCCCGGTACCCCCCGCTTTCAACGAGAGGAGGAAGACGGGTGGGCCTTCGGGCGACTGAAAGCGGTCCACCACATCCCTTCGGCGGAGCGTGCTTCCGTCGAGTCGAAGGAAATCGATGCCGAGCGCTTGCAGCCGCGGTTCGACGCGGTCGAGCAACGAGGTCCACTGGGAAAATACCAGCACTTTGTGCCCCTCGATCGTCGTCTCGACGAGCAATTCTTCCAGACGGTCGAGTTTAGCGGCGGGCAGGTCGGGGGGTGAGCCCGGCACCAGAAAGGGGTCGCAAGCGGCTTGGCGCATGCGAAGAAGGGCCTCGAGAACGTGGACCATGCCGGCGCGGTCGCCGTCGTGCGACAACGCGCGCATCACGTCGTGACGGGCGGTAAGGCGGGTCGCTTCGTAGAAACGGCGTTGGTCGTCGGGCAGTTCGATTCGTTCGACCCGTTCCGTCAGGGACGGCAGCTCCGGCGCCACTTGTGCTTTGAGTCTGCGCATCATGTAGGGGCGAACGCGGCTTCTTAGGGCAACGCGCGCAGCGGCGTCTCCGGCCTCGATGGGTCTCGCAAACCGCTCACGAAAGGACTCTAGCGACCCCAGGAGGCCCGGCATGAGAAAGCGGAACTGGCTCCACAACTCTTCCAGTCGGTTCTCGACCGGCGTGCCCGACAACGTCAGACGGTGCTCGCTGCGAAGCGCGAAGGCCGCCCGCGCGGTCTGGGAGGTCGCGTTCTTGATGGCTTGCGCCTCGTCGAGCACGAGCCAGCGCCAGGGTCGCGTGGACAAGGCGCCCTGATCGAGGCGGAGCAAGCTGTACGTTGTGAGCGTGATCGGAACCGGAAGCAGGCTGCGATCAGCGCCGTGGTAGGTTTGGAAGGCGACGGTCGGCGCAAACCGTCGGAGCTCATCTTGCCAGGTCCGCAACACACTGGTGGGCGCGACGACGAGGTGGGGCCCCTCAGGGTCGGCGAGAAGCACGGCCATCGTCTGCAGGGTCTTCCCGAGGCCCATGTCGTCGGCCAGGATGCCATGAAACCCGAGGGTGGCGAGGAAGCGAACCCACCGGAAACCAGCGATTTGGTACGGTCTGAGCGTGGCCTCAAGCGCGGCAGGAACAGGTTCCTCAGGCAAGCCGCTGCCGTGGGCGAGGAATTCGTGCAGGCGGGCGAGGTCGGGCGGAACGTCCACTTCTGCGTCGCCCATCAACTCGACGAGCGCGGGCAGTGCGCTGCGTGGCACCCGCCCGTTGGCCTCCCGCTGCGCCATCAGTTCACGCAGCACATCCCCGTGGGTGTTGAGCCAATCCGCCGGGAGGGGCGCAAAACCGCCGTCGAGCAGGGGCACGAGGGAGCGACCGGCTCTCCAGGCGTCGAGTACGGCGTTCGGGTCTGCTGCGCCGGGTCCTTCGAATTCGAGGTCGAGGCGGAAACCGTTGGGGAGCGTTTCTACGCGAACGCGAGGAACGAGCGGCTGGTCGACGACGCGCCAAACGGCGGGGTCGACGTCGCCCGTCAAGGGACCCGTGTGGTCGCGATGAAGACGCGTTAGAAAGCCGGGTGCGTCGACCGGCGCGATGATCGTGCGGTAGCCGACGGGCCGCCCGAATCGCTCCTCGAAGGCGCGGGTCGCCTGACGTTCGGCCCCTGGGTCCCGTGCGGGCACGACAGCGTCGGACAGGCGTTCCATGCCCCCACTCGGCGTGATTCGAGCGATTGGGGGGTCGCCGTAGAACAGCTCTGGGAAGACCTCCAAGCCATGAGCTTTGGGCGTCAGGCGAACGGAGACCCTGGGCGTCAGCGCGTCGGCGTTCGGCAGACGGGCCGTTTCGACGTCCATCGGAGCCCTTCTCCGAAGCTGAGGAAGTACGGTGGACACCAGCGCCGCGACCTCGGCAGGGTCATAGTGCACCCCATTGGCCAACATTCGGCGCTGCTCCGGCAACAACTCGCCGTGTGTCGTGGGGCGGAGCACGTCGCCGATACGGGCAGCGCCCCGGAACAACGCGTCGATTCCTTGCGGGCGGCTGAGGGCAACCCGAAACCCTTCGCCATCGTCGGTGACACGAATGCGGAAGGGCAGCGCTTCTGCGGAGACGCGGATGTCGGCGCCGTCCAACCGGGCAGGCCGACCGGCGACGAACGGCAGCAGGCGTCGGAGGAGGTCGGGTTCCAGCGGGAGGTCGCCGTGGCGCACGAGCAGCGTTTCCGCATGCGTGTCCGAGGTGGTGGCGACAAAACGGGTTTGGGCCAGCGCACCTGACAAGGGCGTTTCGGTTCCGTCGGCCTCGCGGATGAGCCGGCGTACAGCGAGTTTGCCGTCGATCGCCCGAAACAAGTAGACAATATCGACGCGGAATTGCACTGAAGGCGCGGGAAGCGTTTGCCCTTCGGCGCGACTTCGTGTCAGGGCGATGGTGGCGGCAGCGACGTGCAGGCATGCGTCGCCCGGTTGGTTGCAATCGCAGCCCCAGTCGGGTTCGTCGGGCCACAGGGTGACTTCATGCGGCAGCGCACGGTTGGGCTGGCGGACGTGCAGTGACACTTCGTCGCCGTCGTCCGACACGCCGATCACTGCGCCATCGCGGGCGAGGCGCACAGCGGCGTCCCACACACGAGGTCCCGCGGCCTCTCGGACCGCGTCGAGAAACGGAACGCTCACGCAGTCATTACGCCTTTGGCGCCACCAGCTTGTCCAGCTCGCCGTTTTCGTACAGCTCCATCATGATGTCGGAGCCGCCGATGAACTGTTGATCTACGTAGAGCTGCGGGATGGTGGGCCAATCGCTGAACGTCTTGATGCCTTCGCGGACTTGAGGGTCCGCGAGAACGTCCACGTCTTTGAAGGGCGCTCCGACGGCCCGCAGAACGCTGACCGCGCGCATCGAGAAGCCGCACATCGGCTGATCGGCCGTGCCCTTCATGAACAGGACGATGCGGTTGTCGGTGACCAAGCTCTTGATGGTGTCGTTTGCGCTCATGGAAACTCCCTGCGCCATTCTTCCGGCGTGAAGGTTTTGAGTTGGAGCGCGTGAATGTCGCGCTTCATGTGGTCGCCCAAGGCGGAGTACACGAGTTGGTGTTGGCGAACCCTCGCGGCACCGACGAACGCGGAACTGGTGATTCGCGCGGAGAAGTGTTCACCGTCGTTGGCGTCGTCCCGCACGTCAGCCACGCAGTCCGGAAGACACGATTCGACGAGGGAGCGGATTTTGTCTGCCGAGAACATGGGTTCCTTCAGCGTCGGGTCGTTGCGGGGTCGGTGGGGCGGATGGCAGGATAACACCGCGCCTGACCTGGGAGGGACCATGCTGTGGTGGTTGAGCGTCGCATTCGGCGCGGATGTGGCGTTGTGGTCCCGCGACGAGTTTGGAAATGGCGAAATCGCCGGGTCGGACGGTTGGACGAATGGCTACGCAGCCGATCCGTGGTGGGCTGAGGCGGGCAATGCCTACGCTTTGACGGACGATGGGATCGAAGATCCCGGCGCGGGAGGCGATGGATTTGGTTCGGGTTGGGCGGCGGACAATTGGTTGATTCGAGGGGAGACCTGCGTCGATTGTGCCGTCGTGGCGAAGACCGAGAACGAGGATGACGATCCACTTGGGCTCGTGCTCGCACACGATGGGGATCGGAGCTTTTATCTGGCGTATTCGACGAACGACCAGTTTGTGCCGCCGCTGGAGGCACCCCCCAATGGTGGTGGTGGCGTCATCCTGCAGCGGGTCTCGGACGGTGTGGCTTCGGTGTTGGGGTCGTGGGACGAAAGCGGGATCGACCTGACGCAGGTGAAGATGCGCCTGGAACGCGATGGCGATGCGGTTCGCGTCTATGTTGACGACACCGTGTTCATCGATGTGACCGATCCGGCGCCCCTACCGGAAGGCAAGGCTGGAATGTTCGCCTACCAGTCGGGAAGCGGGGATGGCTCGGATGCGTGGATCAGCAAGATGGAGGTTTACCTGCTGGATGGGGACGACGACGGTGTTGCGGACGACAGCGACAATTGCGAGGTCGTCGCCAACGAGAGTCAGGACGACAGTGACGGCGACGGGTTCGGGGATGCTTGCGATGACCTGGAAGGGCCTGGCGGTGGCACGACACCGGGCGGTACGGGGACTGGACCTGAGGATCCAGGCACTGCGGGTACTGGAGGTGGGTCCGATAAGACGAGCGGGAGCGCGTTTAACGATGAGCGCATCGTGGTTGGGCCCTGTTCGTGTGAGACGCCTGGCGTTGCGCCAGGATGGCTCGGGGCCCTGACATTGATGTGGCTGCGTCGGCGGCGAAGCCCGTTCGCACTGGATTGCCGCGTGCCGGGCAGTAGGATGCCGTAGCATCAGTTTCGGGGGAGAAGATGAGGCAATGTTTGCTGTTGGGTCTGTCCGTGGCAGGGTGCTCCGAAGGTGCCCCAGAAGACAGCGATCCGAATGGAACGGGGGGCGTCGTCGTGCCGCCGTCTGCCACCTGTGAGGGCGCATCCGACGCGTTGTCTGCGTCCGCCGAGGCCGTAGAGTCGAATCTCTTAGGCCGAACCGTCGAGGTGAGCTTCGATACGGCCAACGTCGGTACGGTGTGGTGCACGTTGACGGACACGCCGGACATTTGGACTGAGCCCGTACCCTTCGGCGCAACCTGGTCCTTCCTCGATACCGGCGCCTTCCCGGGCGCGGACTGGATGTTGCCCGACTTTGATTCCAGCGCTTGGCTCAGCGGCGTAGGCATGTTTGGCTACGGAGACGCCGCGGCGACGACGCTGCCCAACGTGTCCGAGGTCGTGACGCCCATCGTCACCTGGTACCGCACCGAGTTTACGATTGCCGACGCATCGGCCGTGAGCACGCTTGGCGTCCAGTTGGTCCGAGATGACGGCGCTGTGGTCTACATCAACGGCGTGGAGGCCGTGCGCGACAAAATGCCGGAAGGTGTCATCGGTCCAACGTCGGTGGCAGTGTTGAAGATCTCCGGTTCAGACGAAGAACTGATGCAGCGTTTGCCTGTGGACGCCTCGTTGCTTGTGGACGGGCGCAATGTCGTCGCCGTCGAGGTGCACCAGGACGGCCCGTCGTCCACCGACGTCAGCTTTGACTTGCGTCTCACCGCGTTGACGGCGAATGAATTGCCGAACCCACCCGAAGTGATCACCGCGACCGGCACGATTTCGGGCACACAGTCCGGCGTGGCCCTCGTTGGACTTCTGCCCGACGCTACTTATGCGTGTTCCGCAGGCTCCGCATGTGGTGGCGCGACTGTCGCTTTTGATGTCACGACGGAGCCGCTTCCGGATTGGGCCCCGCGGCTGGCAAGACATCCGAATTCTGGGGAACCGGTTTCGGGAACTTGGACGCTGTTCAATCACCAAAAACCGTGCGCCTTCAACTACGACAATCGGTTGCTGATCGTGGACCCCGAAGGTCAGGTCCGCTGGTATTATTCGATCCCCCAACTCAACACCGACTCGACCATCGACATCGAGGCGCTATGGCTGGGAGACGGCGGCATCCTGTGGGGTGGCGGCGACGACCCGACCGGTAAACCGCAAATCGTCGGCCTGGATCACCAGGTCCGTCATGAAGCTGGTTGGACCGGCGCTGAAAGCTCAAGGTACCACCATGACCTTGCCATGATCGAGGGCGACATCGTGGGCATGCTGTCCGTAGACGTTTCCGATGGCGCGACCACGTGGAAGGGCTTTGATATCCTGCGCTACAACCCCGACACCCAAGAAGAGGTGTGGCGTTGGCGGAGCCAGGACGCGTTTGACCGCGGTGAGTTGCCGTACCCCGTGGACGTGGACCACCCGGACGACGCGTGGCATGCCAACAGCTTCGCCTGGACCAACGACGCCGATGGTGAGGCGGTGTACATCAACTTGTTGTACGAGCAGACCATCATCCGGGTGGACGTAGCGACGGGCACGGTGGGTTGGCGCCTTGGGGCGGGAGGCGATTTCGCACTCGTGGACGAAGCCGGGGTCGCACTCCCGGAGGACAACTGGTTCGCCGGTTTGCACGGCTTGCACGTCACGGATGGGCTGGTCACGTTGTACGACAACGGCCGGAACCCGTCGTATGCGATCACGTTGCGGTTGGACCTGGGCCTGATGCAGGCCGAACAGGTGCAACGGTGGACCGAGTTCGGGTGGTACGAGCCGATTTGGGGCGACGTCGACCGGACGTCGAATGGCGACCTGCTCATCGACATGGCGCACAACGAGTGCCAGGGTGGGAATGCGTTCCACGTAGGGAGTTTGGTCGACGTCCGGGGAAGTGACGGGAGCGTCGCCTGGCGCATCGACATGCTGGACGGTGAGGACTCGTCGTACCGGTCGCAACGAATCGACGCCTGCGACCTGTTCAACAACAGCCGTTGGTGTCCGACGCCCTAGCGGTGGGCGCGATGATCGAAAGCCGCTCCGCGATACGCCTGCGCGCACCCGATCCCGATCCCGATCCCCCTCCCGACCCGAGGCAGCGATGCCGTTCCACCATGAGAAGCTCGATGTGTACGCCGTCGCCATGGACTTCCTGGTACTCGCCAACGGCGTCGTTGAGCGGTTGACTGCGCGGCGATCCTCGACGTGTGCCGTCGCCTCAACCTCGTCGATGACGCAACGCATCGGTCCGGTAAGGAGCAGCTCGATCGCGTCGTGGCGATGCTCGTAGCCTTGGCGAAGAAGCTCCAGAATGATCGCTGACGCTTCCAGGGGCGACGCCGGGTGCGGGGTCGGGAGCGGGACCGGGAGCGGGAGCGGGACCGGGAGCGGGCCGGGCCCGGCTTGTGGGGATCGCGCCCCCCCCGCCATCTCCCGCCTCTCCTGCGCTAGGCTCCCCTTCCAACGACCGCGCACAAGCATCTGTGCCTGCCACCACAGCCGCCGTTCCGCAACAACCAGGCTCGGGTACTCATCGTTGAGCAACACCGCCACCACCGTCAACCGCACAGCTGCGGGTCGTCGTTGAGCACATCGCCCTTCCTCGGGTGGACCCGTGGGTCGCGCATCAGAACCCGGGCGACCTCGAAGACAAGCTCGGCCAGCCCGGAAGTCATGGCGCCACCGCCTGACAAGCGGCTTCAAGGCCAGCATCCGCTCACCGGCCCACCCCTTCGGGTCCTGCCAGAAAGTTCGATATGCATCCCGCCGCCCCAACTTTTCTGACGCGATCGCCTGCGCCACGACCCCGGGGGCTGTGTCGCTGCGTCGGTTGCGTACTTGAAGTACGCTTCCCTCCTTGCTCCTTGCCCGCGGCGCCGTGGCGCGCGTGCGCGTCCTTCCCCTTCCACCTCGGAGCCCAGGACCGGAAGCGGCTCTATGGCGACATCGCCGCCACCCTTGAGAGAGGGGCGTCCGACTGGACCTCGGACCGGGCTGGACGCTCGACGTGGCTGTCGTCGCCGGTAACCTCCGCGCACGGGGCTAGCAGTCTGTCGGAGATAGCGGTTCCGCCGAGACGAGCTTGCTCGTTTCGGCAGAGAGCGGTGAGCACCGTCGCGAGGGAGGTGAGGCCGCCGCCGGACGAGGAACGGTGTAGGCGAACGGGAGGAAAAAAGATAGCTCCGACAGCCACCTTGCCTCCCCTGGTCACGTCGGCTGGCCCCACGAAAACCACGATTTACGCTTCGGTTTCTTCCGCAACGAAAGATAAGCCCCAAGGTCGTCGTACAATCCGCCGCTATTCGCAAACGTAACGTAGTTCTTCGCGGTCTCGAACCACTCCTCAGTCGTGGCCCGAGACTCACCCACCGCAGCCGCAAGATCTGCCGCTCGAATCGGGCGCTGGATTCCGGTCCGCAGGGCCTCGCGCAACGGCGCTTCGACCGCACGCTCTACGACCCCCGCGATGTCGGCGCCGCTCCAGCCCTCGGTTTCCTCAACACGCTGATCGAGCAGCAAATCCCCCTCAACGGGCCGGTTGCGCAGGTGAAGCCGAAATATTTCCGCTCGCGCGGCGACGTCGGGCGGCGGCACAAACACAATTCGATCAAAGCGGCCCGGTCGCAACATCGCTGAATCTACATGCCAAGGCGCATTCGTCGCAGCCATGACCAACAGCCCTTGGTTCTGGGGCTTCACGCCATCCATCTCGGCGAGCAGCTGATTGACCAAACTTCTCCCGGCGCCCTGGATTTTTTGACGGTTGGCGGCAATGGCTTCGGCCTCGTCGAAAAACAGCACCGCCGGCGCCCGTCGCCGTGCATCGTCGAACAGTGCGGCTAGGTGTTTCTCGCTCTCTCCCATCCACATATCCAACACATCGTTGATTGCGACGCTCAGAAACCTGGCACCAATTTCACCTGCGGTCGCCCGCGCAAGCATCGTCTTGCCACAACCCGGAGGTCCATACAACAGTACGCCTCCGCCCGCCTGTTTCCCATAGGCACGGAATATCTCTGGCTTTTGAAACGGCAGAACGATTCTCATACGAATCGTATCTTTGACCGCGTCGAGTCCGCCGACGCTCGAAAAGCTAATCGAATTTGCCGATTCTGCGACGGGGATGTCCGGCGTGGCCGTCCCGTCCCCAAGCAACCGGAGGCCCGGCATCGCCAAGACATTGGCAGGCGCATCCTCGCCGCGCAGTTTCGCCAATAATGCGAGCGCCCGTGCTCGGTCCGGACCATTTGCAAGGTTCAACAACGCTGCTGTGGCCTGCTCCGTCGCCTCGCTCAGTCGTCCCAACTCGAACAAGATTTCAGCGGCCGACAGTCGAACAGAACCCTGGTTGGGATCCGCCGCCAACGTCGCCATCATCGTCGCAAGTGCCCGTTCAAGCACGTCCATCATCCGGAACTCCGCAGCCAAGGATAGGTAATTCCCATCAACCAACGAGAGACCGGTTGAGCGAACCAGGTGTAAATGCACAAGGCCAAATAAGCGAGGCTGAAAAGGCTGGCTTCCGACGGCCTGCCGAGCGCTTCCAGCCCCAACGTGACGGACCTGCCAAGTGCCCAGAATCCGACCAGAAATGCCATCCGTTGGCCTGGATTGAGCCGCTGCATCAGCCTATTGTAGGCCAACATCGGTCGATAAATCGGGTGCCTTGTGACTGTCAGTTCGCTAAGTGCGCGAAACGCCAACTCATGGTTGGGTTCCCTGCTCAATGCACGGCGAAGGCACGATTCCGCCTCATCGTGGCGTCCAAGCCGCATCAAGACACAGGCCAGAATGGCCTCATTGTCGACATTCAGGGGGTCGATGCGCAACGCTGCCCGGGCCGACGCCTCACTCTGCGTCCACCGACGCGACGGCACGCTGAGCAGAATCGCAGCACGAAGCCCCAAATAGTCAGCATCGGACGAATCGAGTGCCAGCGCAGCCTCGACTGAGGCCAACGCCGCGTCGTTTTGTTCCAGGAGTGCTAGCGTTCGCGCGTACTCGCCATGGGCGGTGGCATCGTCGGGATCAAGCGCAATGGCGCGAACCGACGCTTCCTCCGACTCACGCCACCTTCCGACGGTGCGGAGCAGCATGGAACGCACACGCCAGGTCGTCGGGTTCTCGGGCTCGAGCCGCAATGCGGTCTCAATTGCCGCAAGTCCCTGGTTTGGGACATTGGAAGCGAGGAAGGTGACCGCCAACACGACGTATCCGCCAGCATCGTGCGGATCCCGTCCGATCCGATCTTGGGCCAACCGTCGCGCCAACAAGGTCTGGCCCACCCGGCACAACGTGAGGAGCTGATCTACGCTTCGAATCTCCCCGGCCGGCTCGGAACGGCGATCGTCGCTCATCTCACAACCACCACAGGTTGAGGGTCGGAAGTCTCATCGCCGAGAGCACGGCGCCTGGAAGGAGCCTGGACAGAACGAATGCAACCAACAACACTGGAAGGCCATCGTGGAGTCGGCCCGACAACAAGCGGTGGCCCCGAACAATGGGGCGAACGACCAAGGCAGTGGCCGCCCCTGCGAGCAGCCCGAAGCCCACCAACACGCTCCCCAAGACCGCTGTGGTCGCCATCCCTCCGCCCAAGAACACAAGTCCCCAAACCGCAAGTTCTCCAACCACGCCGACGCCTGCCACAAGCGCGACCGCTCGCCACCGCCTCACCTGTGCCAGCCCAAAGATGGCGACAGCACAGGCGGCCGGAACGCCGAGCAGCGCGCCGATGTAGAGTGGTGCAAACTCGTCGAACATCCCCCACGGCGCCACGCGTGCATCCGGTTCTTTTGTCAGCAGCAGCGTGGTCACAGCGCCCTCGCGTGCGCGTCATAGTCCGGGATAGCTTCACCCACCTCCCCTGGAGGTAAGGAGTCATGCGCAGGTCCATCAGCCGACGTCGGATCGCAGGCCTGCTCGCGCTCGTGGCCCTCCTCCTCGCGCTTTGGTGGTGGCGGCGCGAGGCTCAGGCCCCGATCGCAGCACCGTCACCACCGGTAGCTTCTCGGGAGCGAGGACCGACAAAACTGGTTCGACCCCAGGTCTCGTCGGAGCCAAAGAAGGCGCCAGCAGTCGCAACTCCGCACGAGGTGCGCTGCAGGGTCCACTCGCCGGCGTCGCTAGATGGGCCTGTTGACATTGGAGTTCTCTTGTCGAGAGATTCCGACGGCGCGAAAATAATGCGGGTTTCGGGCCACATCAGCGGGGGCTTACTCACGTTCGCCCATCGATCCGGCTCCGGTGGCACCAGTTGGCTCGACGTCCCCGGATTCGTCACCGCGCCGTTTCATTGGTCCGCCGAGTCCGACGGGAGCATGAGCTGCCCGCCCATCATCCTGCGTGCCGCCGCGGTTGTCGTGGGCCGGGTCCGGCCCCCGCCGAGCAACGGTAACGACGTGTGGGTGTCCGGCTGTGGCCAATGGGAAAGTGTGGCCGAGGACGGGAGCTTCTACCTGGAGGTCGGGACGGAGCCCTGCACACTCACGGCAAGTCGGTACGACGGCGTGTACGAAGTGAACTCGGCGCCGGTCGACGTCACCCCCAATTTGGATGGCGACACTGTCCTCGACCTGTTCCTGCCTGAGTCGTCGCAGGCCGGAATCGGAGCGGCGGTCGAGGCCGCGCCGGACGGATTTCTCCTCAGTTGGGTCGCGCCGGATAGCGCCGCCGAGGGCGCGGGTCTGCTCGCCGGCGATGTGGTAGTCGCGGTGGACGGCGTAGACGCCCGGGGCCTGACCATTGAGGAATTCCGGTCGCTGACCATCGGGGACGTCGGCACCGACGTGGTCATCGAAGTGGTTGTGGACGGGACAGTGGAGGTGCTCACGCTGCGCCGCAGCCCCGTCGCTGCGCCGCCGCATTAGCCCGCGTCATGGACCTCGTCACCGAACGACTCATGCTGCTCGTGCCACTCGTCTTGTCTCTCTCGGTGCACGAATGGGCACATGCATTCGTCGCCCACCGCCTCGGAGACGACACCGCGAAAGAGCAGGGCCGCCTCACGCTCGATCCGACCGCACACATTGATCTCGTCGGTACCATCCTGCTCCCCGCTTTGGGAATTCCCTTTGGTTGGGCGAAACCAGTCCCAGTCGATCCTTCACGATTCCGCAAAGGTGTGAGTCCGGCGTCGGGCATGTTGTGGACCGCATTGGCCGGGCCCGCTTCCAACCTCGTCCTAGCCGGCCTCGGAATCGTGGTCCTGGGCGTCGTGCTTGCGACACTTCCGCTCCACCGCGCACCCGACCAGTTGTTGGCCATCTTCGTGCAACTCAACGTCAGCCTCGCGCTGTTCAACCTGCTGCCCATCCCCCCGCTCGACGGCAGCCGTGTGATCGACCGCTTTCTGCCCGCTTCCATGCAGGCAAGCTGGAACGCTATTCGCGCCCAAGGCAGCCTCCTTCTGATCGGCGTCGTCATCGTCATGAATCAGCTGGATGTGGATTTATTCGCGTGGCCGCGCAGGTTAGCCGCGGCACTTGCACTCAGCCTTGCCCACGGACTCGGCGCCTGACACGGCGAACGGAGCACACATGTTTTCGCTCGCGCTCTTGTGGACGACCTCGGCAAATGCGTCTGACCCAGTCCCGACGACGGCGCCTGAGGCCGTCGTTGCAGCCCCAGTGGACGTCATCGATCCCGTCGCCCTCCGCGCTGCCATTCGTCAACAGTTGATCGACAAAGGGGTCGAGGCCGCAGAACTCGAAGCGACGGTGGAGGCGGTTGCCGCCGACGTCGAATTTGAAAAGGCGCTGACCTGGCAGACGGGAGACGTCACCATCGGCGACGGACTCGCTGTCCTGCACCTCGGCGAGGCGTGGTCCTTTGTTGGACCCTCCCAAGCCGCAGACATCCTCCAACGATGGGGAAACCCCAGGCCCACCGTCCTACCGCTCGGAATGGTCGCGCCCACGGGCCTCTCTCCCCTCTCCGCCGACGGCTGGGGCGCCTTTGTGACCTATAGCGAAGAAGGCCACGTCGACGACGCTGACGCCGCTGCCACCGACTACGACGAGATGCTTGAGGGCATGAAGGCCGCCACCCGCGAAGCCGCACAGGCCCGTCGGGACGCCGGATACGAGGCCCTCGAATTGGTCGGCTGGGCGGAGCCACCCCACTACGACCCCGTGACCAAACGCTTGTACTGGGCCCGCCATCTCCGCGCAGAGACCGGGGAGTCTCTCAACTACGATATTCGGGTGCTCGGCCGCGAAGGCGTCGTAGAATTGAGCGCCGTCGCCCAAATCTCCCAACTCGAAAGCGTAAAGAAACCGATGGAAGATCTGCTCGGTCGTGTCGAGCTCAACGAGGGTCATCGTTATGCGGATTTTGACCCCGACGTGGACAAGCTTGCGGCCTATGGAATTGGGGCGCTCATCGCCGGCAAGGTCGTCGCGAAAGCCGGTATGTTCAAGGTCCTCATCGCGGCGATGATCGCGGGCAAGAAATTCATTCTTGCAGGAGCTATTTTCGTCATCGCCATGGGTTCGAAGTGGATGAAACGCGCTCGCGTCGCGACCGGCGACAAAACCGGAGGCGAGTAGCGCGCGTCGAAGCGACGCTATCCGAGCAGCGTCCACAACCCTAACAAGCCCAAAATAAGCGCCGCGATCGAATCTCCAGCGATGAGGCCTCCGCCGGCGAGGGACACGACGGACATGTCGTCCGGAAGACCCTCTTCATGGGTCGCCTTCGGACGCCGTTTCTCAATCGTATTCCACAAGCTCGCCAACGCCCCGCCACCGCCAAACCACATCGACGTTGTGAAATCCACAAAACCCGCGAAACTCGACGCGTAGGGCGACGGGAACAAGACCGTATCGAAGCAGAAATCAAAGCCGTAGCCACCGCCTTTCGCGGCCCACAACTTGTAGGCCTCGTTGGCCTTGACGACCTTGCGCACGATCTGCACGAAAACACCGACCCCAAGACCCACCCACATCGCCGGGATTTGCCATTCCGTCGGATTCGTGAGTCCACGAAGCGTACCGACGAATTTGTAGGTCATGGCCGATTGCCATTGGTCGACCTTCTGCTCCGGATGCGAAAAAATGTCCACGGCTAGCACGGGGTACGCAGTCATGAACAACCGTGCCATGTACACCGACAACACGGCCCCCACCAAGACACCGATGACCTGGAAACGGAACTGCACCGTGCGATTTGTTCCGAGCCGCCAACCGGTCGACCGATCTTGCTGCATGTCCCCGCCGATGGAGCAGACGACGAACACGATCGAGCCCGCCAACAGCCCGGTCACGGGGTCGCCGAGGCCCACCGCGGCCATCACGACGACGGTCAGCACAAACGCACTTGAAATCGGGTTCGAGTCGGTCATCCCTAGCGAAATGCCGTTGACCAACATCATGACGAAGCTGAACGCGACCGCAAACAGAACCCAATGCAGGGGCACATGCAACAGGCCCACCGTGACCGCGACCACGGCGATGGCCCAAAACACGAGCCAAGCCCACAATCGCCTGTTGTTGGTCTTCTTCCACGCCTCCTCGACCACCTCGGTAGGCGCCGGCATCGGCGACATCATCCGAAGCGCGGCCTGCCGAAGCAACACGGCGATGTCCACCGACGCAGCACCCATGATCGTGCCCAATGCCACCACAAAGGCGAACTTCCGGTACGGGTCGTCGGGTCCGAGCCACCCTTGTGTCCTCAACCACGGAGAAAGGCCGTCCCAAAAGAACGCGTACACAATCGCCGGCACACCGACCCGAGCCCCGACAATCATGCCGGCGCCAAGGGTCGACGTCGACAACCCCGTACCGGCCACCCAGGCGACCAGCGGCACCGAGCCGAGCCACGTCATCGCCATGGGGACCACGAGTCCGAGCCCCATGCCGCCAAACAACTGACCCACAGACCGCCGCAGCAGCCGAATGTCGGTGAGCGCCCGAAGGATATTCGCGACGGCGAGACCCGACGGGTAGGTCAACTGCAGGCGGTCGACCAGCAGCGGCGTGAACACCATGCCAACCCCAACGCCGAACATGCCCACGGTGAGGAAGTACAAGAACAGATGAAAGGTGGGGGGTTCCGCGAACCCAAGCCACACCATGGCTTGGATGAGCACCCCCATCGCCGACATCGATGCCACCGACGCCGCGGCGGTCTGCATGTAGTTGGCAGCGTGCCGTCCTTCCGGTCCGTAGAAATACGTCACCGTGGACCCCAGAATGCCTGCAAGCACCTGGCCGCCCACGAAGAACCCAAGAGAAAAGTTCATGTAGCTGGCGGTCACGCCGCCCAAGGGGCCAAGGACGAAGACCGCGAGCAGCGCGAGAAAGACGTAGTACCCAGGGCTTCCCATTGGAAGCGCCCGCTGAAGCCACGAGGTTCGAGGGGCCAGCTCAGCAGACATCAGGGACCTCAGCAGATGCGCCCCCTACCTGTGTCAGCGCGTCGCGCACACTCCTGCCGCCTCATTGGCCACTTCCACCACGAGATGCATGAAGCCCAAGTAGCGGACAAGCCGCGCCTCCACCGACGGATCATCGGCGATCACGCCGGAAAAGCCGCGGTTCCCAAGGCGACCGTCCAACAATTCAGACTCTCGACCGCCGATTACCGCGGCCAGTGCAAGCGCCGTCGCATCGGACGCGCGCGCCCCCTCCAGCTCCATGTCTCGGTAAATCGATTCCACAGGCACCAAGAGCGCCCACGGCTGCACGACGAGTTCGCTGAGCCGATCTGGCGACGCCACCTCGCGAATCCCATTTCGCTCCTCGACCAACACCGAAAGCAACGCGTAAGGCTGCGGCAGGTCTCCGCCGGGACAGACACGCGGCCCCACTTGCCCGGCCGCCGTGCCCAACAACGCACCCAGGCGTGCGCGCTCTCCCGACCAGCGCTCCGCCCAGGCCGCAGCTTGTTCGGCCTGCGCGTCGTTCAGCCCCATCTCAGCGAGGTTGGCCCGGCGGCGCGTGGAGGTGTACACCAAGTGTCGGAGCCGCTCTTCCACCGCGATGACGCCCTGAACGGACACAGGCTCCGGGATGCGCTCAAACACGAACAGCAGGGACGCGTCCACCACAAGAACGACTACGCCCACGAGTCCGATCCACAACAAACGAAATCGCCGCATCAACTCCCTCCAGCCCGGACTTCTGCCGCCGTGGGGATTTCGAATTCCTCACAATACCCGCCCTTGCGTACGTAGGTGACCCAGTTGGAAAAAGCGCGCTCCTCACTGTGGTTCATCGCGTAGTAGCATACCGCTAGCAAATGCTGGGCCACCACCGGGTAAACATAGTGCTGGGTTTGTGCCATTAAAACGCTCCCACAGGTGCCGTCGGAATCGTGGGACGGGCAGGTGAGGCTGTCGCCAATGACGTGCGGAAGCGCGGCGTCGCCACGGGCCGTTGAAAATCGTTTCAACGCTGGGATGATATTGGTGCGTCGGGCCAGTTCAGGCCCGAATCGCCCGTCGTCCAGGCCAGTATTGTGAGACGCAATCGTCAGCGCTACCGCCGCACCCGACCGGCGTAGGCCCGGGTCGCGCCAAGCTTCGCCCAAGGTGTAGGCGGCCGCTGCAGTGCTGCGGGCGAGGTCCACGCGATCATCTTCGTCACACGAAGAAATACGACAGGTGCCCGCTTCCACGTAGGGTGCCCGGTGTGCGGCGTCCGGGACGGGGGCGAGTTGGCTCGGCGACCACGTGACCGAACCCGCGCCTACGAAACGACAATTACGCACCCGAAACGGCAGGCCCGACAGGCGCTCCACCCGCAGCGCAGTCTCCGGCATAAATTGCCACCAACCATTGGCGCATACGGTAGACATCGTGTCGCCGCGGTACCGGGTTTCCTGGTAGGGAATTGCGGCGAAAACCTCAGGCAGGCCCGCGTCGCGCATCGCCATCACCACGGTTGCGTACTCGTGGCGGATCGCTTCCAATCTCCGAAAAACATTCCACGCCTGTACGTGCTGCTCAATGGACGCCGTCACGAACGCGAAAAACCGCGAATCCCAGTTCTTGGGATCCTCCAATCCAGGCCGGTCTTTGGCCCCTGCCGCCTCGGAGGACGCCGACATCACAAAATCCCAGAACGGGGCGTCCAGGCCTTTGCGCGCCGCGGCGGACAGCGTCGAACGAGACGGGTCCGCGGTTCGGTAGAATTCGTAGCCGTCCTCCACCGGCCCAAGTGCCGTCACGTCTCGGCTGAACACCACCGCGCCACCCACCAGCACACCGCTCAGGCCGATCCCTGCGGTCGCCAGGGCGAAACACCCGACCACCGTGGCGCTCAGACGCAACGCACCGACACGCCCCACACGCACAGCATCGTTGGACGACGGCGCTTCCGTAGCCAGCGGCGCCCCCTCCCACCGCCCAAACGGTCGCGCCGCGACAAAGACCAACGTCGCGCCACGTCCCACGGGCCCAAGATGCAGCGCATTTCCCGACGACAGCCGCACGGGACTCGTGATCGGCTCCAACGTCCGCCAATCCACATTGGCATGGGGCGCCACGCGCACTGGGTTGGCACCTACCGGCGCGACGGTCGCCGAGGCGCCTCCATAGGCACTCAGGGTCGCGTGACGGGCGTCTACGCCTCGGTACCCCGACAACGACAGCCCGCCTGGACCCGGGTCGGCGCCGACGCGGACCACTGGGCCCCGAAAGGTCTGCTCGCCGGCGTCGGCAAGTGGGCCTTCCGTGACCCGAACAACGATGTCCCAGCGCTGGTCGACGCTCATGAGGAGAGGTCGAGTCCCAAGTCCAGGTCGAGCCCCCCGAGCACAGCACCCAGCGGAAGCACGGCACCGCCGCAAGACACACGCACCGGTGTGGCCAGGCCGAACAGCGCACCCAACTCTGCGGCCAGCCAACCGACAGGAACATGGGTCGGAAGGGACGGGTACAGGGTCGCGTCCTGGGCTCGGACACACACCCGCGCCTCGCCGGCGACCACGTCAACGAGGCTGATCACGCCTTCGAGGGTCCGCACACGGGTCCCTGGCGCCACCCGACCGCTCGCCCCTACCAGGCAAAATCCTCGTGCAATACGCCCATCCAGCGCTGTCCCTACCAGCCCCAACGTGGTCGCTGCGCGCCAAGCGAAGTCAGCGGCAACCTCGTCTGCACCTGGTTCCAGTGGAAGCGCGGCCCCTCCCCTCTCCAAGCGCAGCCCGACCGTGGCCCGCATCCTCGCGAGCAGCGCATTTCCAGGCGACGAGGGTGGGTCTTCGGCCTGCACAACCACCGAACCGAGGTGCACCGTCGCTTCCGCCCGGTCGCCCCTCGCCAGCCGGGCCCGCAGGCCGTGCGGATCTTCCGGTGCGACGCGCATTCGCCCTGCCGTCACGTCCACCACCGTCGGCGACGCGGCTGGACGCAGATTGCTGCGCGACGCCAACCGTTCCGCGAGCGACCCACGGGAAGGACCCGGCAGCGCAGCCATTCGCTCCTCGAGGGTCCCGTCCTCGGGCCGACGGACGGCCAACAGCGCCAGTCCCGCGTCCACCGCGGTGGACCAACTGGGCCGACTCGCCGGTCGAGGGTCCAAGCAGCGGTGCAGCAGCGCGGCCAACAACTTCGGCACCCCACGGGTCCGCCCGGCGGGCTCCACCGCCGACGCAGGCACATCTCCAGACGCCAACGCCGCCACCGCGGCCGCCAGGGCCCAGAGGTCCGACGCCGCGCTCAGACCACGGTCAGGCAACTCCGGAGCGGTCCACGCGCGGGCGGAGGCGACCACGGTGGAAGCCCATTCGGGCCGCATAAGGCCGTAGCCGATGAGTCCTACCTGACCGTCGCGACGAACCAACAGGCGCCACGGGTCTGGACCGCCATGGGGACCGGCACCAGCCGCCTCAGCCGCGGCCAACACTTCGCCGGCCAAACAAAACAACTCCAACGCACCCCCCGTTCCGGGGGCGCCCAACAACGCCACCAACGGCACGTGATCACTCACCACCCACGTGGCACTGCCAGCGTCCAATCGCTCCGGCCTCAGCAGCCCAGGAACGTCGGGCAAAGCCGGGAGTTGTCCTCCCGTCGGTCCCACCAAGGTGAGCCGCCGGGTTCGACCGACCGTCTCCACCAGTTCGATCGCCGGTCCTGGCCAGGTGCGCGCTCCACCCGCATCCATACAGCCTCCGCGCGACGTTATACTATGCCCTCACGGCAGCAAGGAGGCCATTGCGCGAGGTCGAGCCCGCTCCGCCTACGCAAGAGGAGCCTGCAAAGGCCCAAAAGGTGGATCTGGAGTCGACGCGGGCCACGAGCCATTCTAACGCCGACACCGTCACGAGCTTGCTCGGCAGCCTGTCGTTTGGCGGTCCCGCCGATCCGCCACCACCACCGCATCCAGCTCCCGCGCTGCCAACGACACGATCCCCGGTCCGACGCGCAGCCCGAGGCGACGCCGAGTTGACGGCCGATCCCCTGTCGGACCTTCCACGCAACGAAGCGCTGGTTTTACAGCTTCAATCCTTCGGGCCGATGCCGCCGCCCCGGTCGACCCAACCGCCCCTGGCCGCGTTGCGCAATGTGCACGGTTGGTGCAACGCGCTGGCGGAAACGCCCTCCGCTGCGGCCGCGCTGGCGGCCCAACCCAAGGGTTCCGTGGTTGCCGCAAACGGAGACTCGGCGCTGACGATGTTGCGTCGTTTGGCGCTGGCGAACGCCGCGGTGCGTTGCCTGTCCCCAGCGGCGCGCTCACAAGTATACCGGTGCGCCGTCCTCGGATTGAACGTCACAGGTCCCCTGACCTCGATCAGCGCGCTGTGGCCGGCCTCGTGGTCCGGTCCGAACGTCGACGGAGCGGCGGACCGTCATCGACTTCTGAAGCAACGCATGTGGACCGATTGGCGTCAGCGTCTCGCCGAGCTTGACGGGTCCGACTTGTCGTTTCATGACCAACCGGAGGGGGTCGCCGCCGAGATTGGGAACAACCTCCTCGTTTGGCCCGGTGACGATGACGCCGCCACCAGCTTGGTCGCCGCCCTCTCATCGCCGACCGAACAAACCATCGAGGCCGCAGTCGCACTCGCCACGTCCGTGGGCGATGCCATCGGTTTTGCCGCCGTATCTTCCCTCCGCGCCGGCCCCATCGGCGACCTGTTGCAGCCGACGTGGGCGCTAGGTGGCCACACCGCGGTGCGCCTGCTCATTGCAATGGAATGACCATCGTTCCTCGTTGCCACCCCTCCCAACACGCCACGACCTCGAGGAAACGCGACAGGTGGCCGACGTTGCCTGCATTCCTGTCGGGATGGAGGCGCCGTACGAGGTCCCGGTACCGCGCCCGTACCAGATCCGAGTCCGCCAACGCCTCCATCGGAATTCCGAACACCACAGACAGGTCTTCGCGGGTGGGGCGCTGTCGGTCGCTGAACCGAGGCTGAGGCGCCTGGGGTTCGGGCAAGAGAATCTCAAGGGCGCCCAAGAACAACGAGTTTCGGGTCCCCGTGAGGTGGACGGGTGCGCCATGCCACACGATGGACGCGGTTGTGGCCGCTCCCGGCCTTGCTCGGACCAGGGTCGAGTCGGCTCGATTGTGCAGCAGCATGCCCCGCGCAGGGTCGTCGCACGAACGCACGAGCGCACCGCTCAAGCCCGCGAACCGGGGCTCTACGAGGTCAATCACGGCGCTTTCGTCGTCTCCAAATGTGATCTCGTCGTAGCGCCAGAACAACAACGCCGTGCGGAAGCGGTCCTCGACCCACGCGTCTCGGTCGCCCGCTTCATCAAAGGCCCGTCTTCCGAGGTCTGGGAGCGTGAATTTGAGGGATTCCGCGGGATGCGAGCCGAGGCCCAACATCGCCCCGGCCGGGAGGTTCCGCATCACGCGTCCGATGCCCAACGAAACCCAGCCGTCATCTGCCTCGAGTTCCACAAAGACGCCAAAACTACAGAAATCCCGATACAGGGAAAAGCCCTCTTTGCGGTCCCAAGCGATCTCCACCACGGTCAACCGCCGTTCGATGACGCGCACGTGATTCGCCATCAAGTCGGCGTCGAGCAACGGGATGTCTGCATGGTCGCCGATTCCAATCGTCACGGAGCGACGACCGGCCCGAAACAATCGGGTCAACTCAGCTGAGAAGTCGACCCGCGTCAGGCGTACGAGCGCGTTGAGATCAGGCCGCGGAGCCTCCTCGGCCCGCCATTCGTGTTCGTACGGTGGCGGACTGTGCCGTGCTTCGTATTCTGCGCGCCGCACGAGTTCGCGCCACCACGCCAACGGGTTCATTGGCATGGGCTAACGGATACGGAACCGCTCATGTCCTCCTGGCGGTTTTCCCGCGTTGACGTGCTCGCAATCGCCGCGTCCTTCACGACGTATTTCGCCATGTACGCATGGAGAAAGCCGTTCAGTGCGGCGTCATGGTCGGGGCCGGTGGACTTCGCAGGAATCGTCATCGACGAGAAGGTCCTGTACGTCGTCGCACAAGTTCTCGGCTACGCAACCAGCAAATTCCTCGGCGTAAAGGTCATCTCCGAGATCGGACGTGCGGGCCGAGCACGCGCCATCTTGGGCTGCATCGCCGTCGCGCATCTCGCCCTGCTCGGTTTTGCCGCCTTCCCGCTGTGGGCCCGCGTGGTGTGCATGTTCTTCAACGGACTGTCGCTCGCGCTGATCTGGGGCCTGGTGTACGGCTTCCTGGAGGGCCGGCGCACGTCAGACCTCCTGGGCGCTGGGCTGTCCGCATCCTTCATCCTCGCGAGTGGTTTCGTCAAAAGCGTCGGGTCCGGCTTGCTGGACGCGGGTGTGTCGCCCCGATGGATGCCCGCCGGCACCGCTGCGCTGTTCATTCCGGCGCTCCTGATCGGCGTGTACGGCCTGACCCGCTTGCCGCCACCGACCCCTGAAGACGAAGCCGCCCGAGTACCCCGCGTGCCGATGAACGCCGCACAACGTGCCGACTTCCTACGTCGAACGTGGCCCGGTCTGATTCCGCTCATCCTCTTGTACGTCGTGTTGACGGCGCTCCGGGACTACCGCGACAACTGGGCACCTGAGTTGTGGCGGGGCTTAGGCGAAACCGACACGGGTTGGTGGATGACGGTGGGCGAAGTGCCCGTCGCCATCGCGGCCCTCGCGGCCATCGCCGCCCTCCAAACCGCCCGCAACAACCGCCAAGGACTGTTCGCGGTCCACGGCCTGATCGCCTTGGGTGCGCTGATCATTCTCGGCGCGATCGGGACGTGGACACTCGGCCTGCTCAGCCCACCCCTGCTCATGATCGGCGTTGGGTTGGGCCTGTACGTGGCCTATGTTCCTTTTGGCTGCGCGCTGTTTGACCGATTGGTCGCCGCGCTCGGGACCCCCGCCAATGCGGGCTTCCTCGTCTATCTTGCCGACTCGTTTGGCTACCTCGGAGCCGTCGGATTGCTGATGTACCGAACCACCCGCGGGGGCGAGGCGCCGTCACTCAGCTTCTTCCTGACCGCCGCTGGAATCGGCGCGACCGTCGTGCTCGTCTGTGTGGCGATCGCGGGGGCCTTCTGGGCGAGGGCGACCCGCGAGGCGCCCGTCAGATAATCGGCGCCAGCGCCAGCAAGGCCAAGGACGTGGCCACGAGCGGATCGTCCTCTTTCTGAGCTGCCGACGGATTCCGCCAACTGCCGTCCGCCTGCTGTTCCGACCGGACGGCCTCGCGCAGCGGACCCAAGTGGTCGGCGCCGCGGCCGTAGGCAGCGAAGGCGGCTGCCGCGGCGGCTCGCCAGTAGCCTCGCATGGCGACGTCGAAGGTCGGGCGTGCGACGCCCGGATTGACGTCTGCCACGAACAACTTCGCCAACGCGTCGAGTCCGAAAACGACGTCCCCGTTCGACACCGGCGTAGACGCCGCCCGCAGGACCAGAATCGCATCTGCCGTGGCCGAACCATACCCACGCGACAGTCCCTCCTCGACAACGCCCTTGTTCAGCCCCTCCTCGGGGGCGTAGACGAATCCGCCGACGCGCCGACACCGACGAACGAACATCACAGCCTCCTGAAATACCGGGTGGGTGTGGGCCATTCCTGTGGCACGAAGCGCACGAACCGCAAACCGCGTCATCGAGAGGTCGACGTGCCCGGCGTGCGGAGGCACGGCTGCCGCGGCATGGCCAAACCCGAAGCCGCCTTGTGCCGGGTGGTTTACCCAACCAAACGACAAACTGCGCTGTTGACGGGTCAGCCAACTCGCAGACGGCTGGACCCGTTTTTTCCAGCCTTCAGTCGCCCAGGAGGCTTCGGCATGGATCCGGAGCGCGGTGGCGTAGGTCGGGTAGTCCGCGACGTCTGACCGGAGGCCCAAGGCGCCGTCCTGCGCCTGCTCACTCAAGAACGCCAACCCGCGTTCCACGCGCTCGTCGTGCGCAAATCCGGCCGCCCGCAGGCCGAGCAGGCACAGCCCGGTCAACGAGGCGCCCGACCGCATCAGGCCGTAGGTCTCGCTGTGAAACCCGCCGTCGGCGCCTTGGTGGGCCAGCAGAAACTCAATCGCGTGTTGGTCAGGCGTAGGCCCAAGCACACACGCGGCGAGTCCGGCCGAGGCCCAGCCCAACAAGGAACGACGACTCACAGTGGTGCGCAGGCATGTTGAGCCTAGGAACGCAGCCGAGCACCGCAGGGAGTGGCCATCAGACGGCCATGACCGAGGAGCGCAGGCAAGAGACAACGGATCAACGTGGCTGCGCGCCGCTGTCAGCGAGTCAGCCTCGCATAGTCCCCAGCGGCGAGGGTCATCACCGCCCCCGCGGTCGCAAAGGCCCGACTCGTGATGCAATGGTGGCCCGCCCAGCTGCCATCGGCATTCTGCGCGTTGGACAGCAGCGTCCCGATCCGACCGTTCCAACTCGTCCACTCGGTGCCCCCCTTCTGCGCGAGCGTGTCGCTGATCATCATGTACGACAGCACTTCTTCGCCACCGACGGACCCAAAGCCCGCCACCAGCGCCCCGCTGCTATCGCCGGAAACGGCCGCGCGGGCCCGCCCCTCTGCCTCCATCGCAAGTTGTTTCATGGGCGCTGCCGCCGCTGTTTCACCGCCCCGTGTCGCAGTCTTCGCATTGGACGCCAAGGCCGTCGCCACAGCGTAGAGTTGTACGCCGGCGCCCTTGCTCGCGTCGAAGCCCGACGGCGCCGCGTTCGCGGCCTGGTACGCGTCGGACTTGTTCATCACGTCTTCGTCGACGCGAATCCCGAGTGCCACTGCCTTGTCCAACGTCGCAGCCGCGACGGAGGTCGACAAGACTGGCGCCCAGCCATTGTTGTCGAAGGACCCATCCGCCTGTTGGGCCATCGCCACCTTGCTCACGACGACATCGAGCGCGGAACGAGCCGCCCGCGAGGTCTCCGCGTCCGTCTTTCCGACCACCTCACCCAACATCAATCCAGCGAAATGGGTGTCGGCCAACGCGCCGAGTTTGTATTGAATCTGCGTGCCTTCGGGCGTCCGCAACCTCGGTCCATCGGGCGCATTTCGAACGGCCTCCACGACAAACATCGTTCCTCGCCGAATGGGGTCGGCATGGCGTGCGCTCCCGTTGGCATCACGAATCAACGCGAGCACGGAGTACGATGTGGTTGCGACGTCCGAGGCAGAAGACAACCCGTCCGCACCATGACTGCCCGACGACCACCCGCCGTCGGAATGTTGTTGGCGAAGCAACCAATCCACGGCCTTTCGCTGAGACTGCGACCCGCTCGGCGGCGGTAGGTCCCGGCCCGGTACGGGCGTGGGAACACGTACCTCCACCGGAGCACCCTTTCCGTAGTCCTCGAGCACCGCCGAGTCACCGGCGCGGGCTTCCGAGCGGGCGAGTTGCACCGCACCGACCATGGGGATGAGCAGCAGAAACCAACGAGACATGGCAACCTCCGTCACTGGGGACATGGCCGGAACGAAACCGCGGGCGAGCACTTACACCTCCCTTACGAAGTCGGTCCTCGCGTCTGCTACACTGCACGGACAAGGAGGATGACTGGACGAAGCGGTCCTGGAATTGGTGCCTGTGCCGGCCCTGTCCCTCGACTCCAGCGGTCGGGTCGTGGCCGCGAACACGCTGGCTCACACGTTGCTGGGCCGCTTGACCTCGGGCGCCTACTTTGCGTCCCTCTGTGACGCCGGAAGCGCCGCGCTCGTCGAACACTGGGTCGGAACCCAACGTGCCGCCCCCACCCGCTTGTTTCTGTCCGACGGGCGCCGCGTCGGTGTGATCGCTGGCACAGCGCCGTCGGGGATCCTGTTGCTGAGCGACGAGAGCGAAATCGCAAAGCAGGAGGCTTTGACCGACGAGGACCGCCGCCTGGCCATCGTCGGGCGTCTTGCGGCCGGCGTCGCCCACGAGATCAACAACCCGTTGGCGATCCTCGCGCTTCGATTGGAATTGCTCGACAATGCCGGCGAGTCGCCGGCCACGCGTGCTTCCGTGCAAATGCTCCGGGAACAAACCGCGCGAATCTCACGAATCGTACGCGACCTCGCCGCAATGGCACGTCCCGCCACGCTCCGACGTGAGTCGGTCCCCATCCTCGACATCGTAGAGACCGCACGCGACCAATGTCGATCCTCGCTCGGTTCGGCGATGGTTCTGATGAATGTCCCGGCGGACCTTTGTGTATTCGCAGACGCGGGGCGGCTCGAAGCGATGTTTGTGCACCTCCTGACGCATGCCAAGCAGGCCGGCGGCGCCAGCCCGATCCTCGTCAGCGGTGTTCCTATAGGCGCCATGGCGCGAATCTCTTTCGAAGACGACGGGCCGTCGGTCGCGGACGACGAACTCCCGAATCTGTTCACGCCGTTCGCACACGCGCGTCCGAGTGGGGGCAATGGGCTCGGCTTGGCCATTGCTCGCACCATTGCGGCGGAACACGGTGGAACCATGACGGCCGCCAATATGGCGAGCCAAGGGGTGCGAATCACCGTGGAACTCGCGCTAGCGCAAAAGGTTGTCGGGCCCATCGCGCCGACGCCTGTGCCGCTGTTGCGCCCCATGCGTCTCCTACTCGTGGAAGACGAGCAGCCGCTGGTCGCCCTCATCACCGAAATGTTGCAGCGCGTCGGGCATCTTGTCACCGCCGTACCCACCGCCGAACAAGCGCTCGAGGCCCTGACACAGGGCACGTTCGACGTTCTGTTGACCGACCTGCGCCTCCCGGGCATGGACGGCCGCGCGTTGCTCAAGCGCGTCCAGAAGACGCACCCAGAGCTTGCGGCACAAGCCATCCTCATGTCCGGTCATGCCGACGCGGCCCCAGACATCCTGCGGAAGCCCTTCAGGCGCGCCGAGCTGCTTCGCGCCTTGAGCGGCGCAACGCGTCGAGGCAACCCGCCGCTCTAGAGCGGTGATCGCTTGGGTTCAGGCAAGGAGCCGCAGCGAGCACCGGAGGGAGCGGGCTTTAAGGCCCGTGACCGAGGAGCACAGCCCGGCGACACGGCATCAATCCGAGCGAACGCCGCTCTAGTTGAAGGTCCAGGAGCTCCAGGCATTGAGCTGGTAGAATGCCCTATTCACGCCGCCAAGGCCGTCGGCCTTGGGGACCGTGTACGCGAGGATCGGGATTGCGTAGCCGCTGTCGTCAGGCACAATCTCGAACGCGTCGTCAAGCTGGTAGGCTGCGCCCGCCAAGCTGTCATCCGCGTAGGGAAGGACCTCGGACAATACGCTCGCACCCACCGCGTACTCCGCCGTAATGCCGTAGTAGGAGGCCAACGCATCGGCCGCATCGGTGTTCGGTGCGCTCGTGATGTACACCTGCATCGGCGCGTACGAGCCCCATGCCGCTACGATGTCGTAGCTCGGATCGAGGTTGTCGCAGTCGGTCACGCCGTCGCCCATATCGACTTCCATTCCGAACCAAGCGCCGATGTCGGCCGAGAAGGCCGCATTCGTCTGGCCCACGAGGTCTACGGTCACGGAGCAGTACTCGCTGAAGGACGAGTCGCCGAAGGTCATTGCAAAGATGCTCGAAAGCGCGCCGCCATCTTGGGTCGCCTCGATCACCGTACTGTTGTCGTCGACGCCGAACTGCGTGTAGAAGAAGAAGCCTGCGACTTCCAGATAGCCTGGCCCATCGTCACTGGTATCAGCCGTTTCGGTCGGTTCCGTTTCTGGGACGGGTGCCGGAACGTCTGTGCTGTCGTCTTCCTTACCCCCACATGCAAGGTTGAAAGCCAGAAGACCAGCCACAGAGGCTAGCAATAGGGTGCGCGTCATGGTCAAGCTCCTGCGTCGGTTCTAGCGGGGTGCCCCGGAGGCCCCCAAAAGGCCCCCCGGTATATGACGGGTCCGGCCGAAGTGCTAAGGGGCTCTCACTGGAAAGGACGAAGAATTCCCATGGATCTGGCTCCTGGGCAGCAGATCGAGCGGTACACGGTGGACCGTCGACTTGGCGAAGGGGGGATGGCGGTTGTCTACGCCGTTCGCCACAGCCGGCTCGACACGCGCCACGCACTCAAAGTGCTGAGCCTGTCTTCGAGCACGATCCGAGAGCGGCTGCTCGACGAGGGAAGAATCCAGGCCTCGGTGCGCCACCCCAACATCGTTTCTGTGTCCGACGTCCTTGACATTGGCGGCGCCCCAGCCTTGTTGATGGAGTTGGTTGACGGACCCAGCCTGGACGAGTTGATCCGGTCCACGGGCCCGTTGCCGCTCCCCACCGCCGACGCCATTGCGCGCGGCGTACTCGCGGGTGTGGCCATGGCCCACAGCCGCGGCCTCGTTCACCGCGACCTCAAACCCGCCAACGTGCTGCTGGCGACGGGGCCCGAAGGCGTGATTCCCAAAGTGGGCGACTTTGGACTCGCGCGGCTTCTTGATGACGGTTCCGGCCGAACCCGCACCGGTACTACGATGGGAACCCCCCAATATATGGCTCCCGAGCAGGTTCGTGACGCCAAATCCGTGGGCCCAGAGAGCGACGTCTTCGCCTTGGGCGCCATCCTCTATGAGATGGTGACGGGCCGACGGGCCTTCGATGGCGAAGACATCATCACCATCTTTCAGGCGACCGCAAGCGCCTCCTACACGCCCCCCGAGCGGCTACGCGCGGATCTCCCGGACCGGATGCGTCAAGCGATCGCGGGTGCGTTGCGCCCGGATCGTGGGCAACGCATTCAGACGGCCGACGCGCTGCTCGCTTTGTGGGTCGGCGACGCCACGGTGTTGCCGGTCGCCGATAGTGAGACCGTCCGGCGGGTCGTTGCCCTCGCCGCTGCTCGGTCGATCGCGCCCCCCACGTCGAGTGACACGTGGTCTGAGGCACCCCAGCGGCAATCACCGGTCAAACGGGTGGCGTCGTCGTCGTCCTTGGCGGTGGTGTGGTTGGGGGTCGGTGGCGGCGTAGTCGCTGTTGCGGCCGCAGCCGTCGCGCTGGCACTGGGCCTTGGGCTACTTTGGTGGTGGAATCAGCCGCTGCCCCCGGACTTCGTGGCCACCGCAGATCCCGCCGCCGTCATTCCGGACGCGGAACCGCACGCGCTAGAACCCATTCTCGCCCCCTCCGTCCCCGCTGAACCCAGCCTCAACTCAGCGCCACCGCGGGTTCAGCCAACAACGGCGCTACCCGCCCTCCCATTGCCCGTCGAGCCCGACGTGCCGACCCAACCGCCCGGAGTCACCGAGCACAACGTCGAAGCGCAGGCCCCGACCCCATCCGAACCGGTGCCGCCCGCCCCAGAACCGTCTCCGACGCACCCTGAAACGGACATTCGCAGCGGCCTGCCGCCTGCACTTCGAAGCCGCTCCGAAACCGTCCGAATGTCGCATCTGCTTCTGCTCGCCGCAGATCCTTCCAGTGCAGCGACGCTCGATGCTGTGGCGCGCACCGATCCGTCCCCCGAGGTGCGGGCGCGAGCGTTCCGAACAGCGATGGAACACTGGCGCAGAGGGCTCGGCCCGGCCGACATCCACGAAGCAACCGCATCCTGGACGGTCAGAAACGGCTCAAAGCGCATGCGCACGGAAGCGCTGACGGCCATCGGCCGCAAGGGCACCCGAATCCACGACGCTGCGACCTTGCTCACCGACATCGACCCCGAGTTGCGGACAGCCGCGATCTCCGCCGTACGCGACGTCGGGATTCGCACGGACACATCGGGCGCCCGCGCCGCCCTCACCGCTCGGGTTGTCGCAGAAACCGATCCAACAGTCGCGGAGTTCCTGAGAAGTGCCATTGCGGCGCTGTAATTTCGGGCGAATAGGTCAACTAGCTATCAGCCGTGCCATCAGCCATCAGCCATCCGCTGACGGCGTGAGCTGCTCCGCTAACCGCTGACGGCTAACCGCTGACGGCTTAATCTACGACCAATACCACCAGGCAAACAGGCCTAACACCGACGAAATTCCCAGCAGGACCACCGCCACAACCGCGGCGGCAGCGACACCCAACGCCACGCGTCCGGACGGCTCAACTGGTTGCTCCCCTGCCCCATCGGCCGGCGCCGAGGACATCGGTTCAGGTGCCGAGGCCGCCGTCAAACCGGCCTCTCGCGCCGCCCGCGCCTCGCTTCGGTATTCATCAAGGTGCGCTGCGGTGTCGTTGAACGTCACTTCTGCGGGGTGATCCAACCGGTCCTCGGCGTCTTCGACCAACGCAAACGGCATGAAACCCGCGTCGAAGGGCGCGCTCCGGTCGCCAGCCACCACGACGGCCACGGTCACGTTGTCATGTCCTCCGCGATCACAAGCAAGCTGAACCAAACGTTCCGCGGCCTCCTCCGGCGTCGAATCGGACACGAGACGGCCAATCTCATCGTCGTCTACGAGGTCATGCAAGCCGTCGCTCGACAAGACCAGCACATCCTCGGGCTCAAGGTGCAGTGGGGCGCCTTGAACCTCGGGTTGCAGGGGTCGGCCATCTGACATCCGAGGGTGCCCCAGGGCGCGCGTCAACATCCCCGCCTCGGGGTGCGTTCGAACCTCGTGTTCCCCCAACACGCCGGCATCCACCAACGTTTGCACCCGCGTATGGTCTCGCGTTCGGAAGACCCGGCGCCCCTTACGGAACTGGTAGACGCGGCTGTCTCCCACCTGGCCAACCCACACGGACGGGCCGGACAGCAGAATCACAACGGCGGTCGTGCCCATGCCGCGCACGCCAGTGGATTTTCCCTCAGACACGATGGCCTCGTTGGCCTCGAGCAAGCCATCGTGCAATCGTTGGCGAGGATCGCGGTCCATCTCCCGCGATACCGCCGCCTGAACCACGTTGACGGCAAGGTTAGACGCTACTTCGCCCGCTTCGTGCCCCCCCATTCCGTCGGCGACCATCAAGAACAGCGTTTCGTCGGTGAGCCACTGCAGCCCGAACGAGTCTTCGTTGTTGTCCCGAACGCGACCGACGTCGGTACGAACCGCACTGGAGATGGCAAAGCCTCGGCTGGCGACCGCTGTCATGCAGAGTCTCCAAAGGACGCTCGAACTTCCTCATCCTGCAGAATGAAGGCAATCCACCCCGCAATCGCGAGTCCTACGGGCCACAACACGCCTGAGCAGCAAGGAACCGCGGCCGCCACAACGCCCACCCACACGGTATTCAACGACCGCATCTGAGACAGCGCGCGTGCCGCCATCACCAGCATGAGCGTGCCCACGAATCCGCCAATCGCGACCCCACCACGAACGACGGCCTCGCCCCAGCCTGGGTCAACGCCGCCCCACATCGCCGAACCCGTCACGTACGCGGTGTAGGCGAACAGGACGCCGTGAGCGCCCGCACTGAGCGCCGCGAGCGCCCACAAAGCAAGCGATGGCGCTCGAACACGGCTGGCGACGTCATCAACCACGCGCCGACCCAATCAACGAAACCTCCAGGACCGGCTGGCCTGCCTAGTAGCACAGCCTAAGCGACCGCAGGAGGATGGCAACTGCGTGACGCAGCCGTACCGACGTTCGAGGGAAACCCTCAAAAGGCAAACGAGATGTACAACGGAAACCGAGGCGAAACGCCACCCCCATTCAACCAGATCGGGTAACTCTGCGACTCAAGGTAGATCGTCGCAACCGGGTAGCTGACCTCAATGACGAAAAAACCCTGCGAAAGGCCGAATATGGCAAACCGGCCTGACAAACCCGTCACTGTTGAGGCGGGCTCATAGGCCAGTCCAGACTCGTTGAGGTAACAGGCGATCGCCACTTCCTCACCGAACACATCGAGAATGCGAACGGTCGCGTCGATCACGAGTGGGGGCTCGCCGCTGACCGGATCGACGAGATCAAAGATCCGCACCTCGCCCAGCGTCGCGGCGCCCGACGGATCGTCCGCCCCAGGGCAGCCGGCAAACAGGGCCGTCCACTCGTCCCTGGAAGCGACAGAAAAGGTGTGGACATCGCCGTCATTGAGCTGAAGCACGTCCGCGAGGCCAGAAACGCCAAAAAAGGACGTTTCTACCATACCCGCTGCTTTGATGTCGATGAAGATATTGGACCCTTTTGGCGCCAACATTCGGAAGGCGCCGTTCGCGTTCCCGTCGTCGGAATCGAACACACTACCTTCGTCGTCACGCAACACCAGCGCCGCCCCGGGCACAGGGGAATCGGTCGGCTTCGGCCCATCCACGACCGTTCCTTTCACCAGCACGCCCGGATCGGCGCAAGCCAGCCACATCGTCCACACAGGCCCTCCAACGGTCATGTCCGCAGACCGCGCAACATGGATAACGACCTGAGTTGCCGACCGAGGTGGTGTTCCGCGAAGCCCGCGACCATCCAGGGGTCCGACAACGCTGCCTTCGCGTCTCGCATCGGGGCCCAAACGTCCGAAAGCAGGTCCCGCAACTCCGATATGGGCACGGGTTCGCCACGGGCACACGCCAGGTGTACGGCGCCTCCCGCCTCGCGATTGAACGAAACCGCGTCCGTCAAAACACACCCGCATCGAGCACAGCGATCCAGCACGGGTCCTAAGCCGCCGAACACCAGCGCCTTACATTCGAACGACGTCCGCGCCGCAGGGGGGAAGCTGTCGCCTTCGAGGAGGGACAACCAGGCCTGAAGCAGGCCAAACAACTTTGGCGCCGGTTGGTGTTCGGGCGCGAGCGCCGAGGCCAACTCCGCGCCCCAAGCCAGGAGCAACAGGCGATCGTAGTCGTCCCGCGCCCGGATCGGGCCCGTCACACACTCGGCAACCTGCACCACGGGTAAGTCCCCTCGACCCTTTCTCGCTTCCAAGCGAATCTGTGTTCCCAAATCAACCACACCGGGGAACCTGCGCCGCGACGCGCGCGCCCCTCTTGCCACGACCGCCCACCGCCCGAGATCCGGCGACAACAGCCGTATCAGGCGATCGGTTTCTCCCAGATCGATTCCGCCAACGACAATCGCCTCGATCACGCCAGCAACATCTGGGTGACGTTGAAGTACACGACGATGCCTACCAGATCCAACGAGGCCGTCACGAACGGGCCCGTTGCCACGGCAGGATCCACACCCGCCTTGCTGAACAACAACGGAATGGACGCGCCTACGAGGCCCGCAAGGGTCACCGTGATGCACACCGAAAGACCTACCGCGAGGCCGATTTCGGCAAATCGCAAGGAGCCCCAACTCCCGAGCACCAACGCGAAGACCATTCCCAGCAGCAGGGCGACACGTACTTCCCGCCACAAGAACCCGAGCCCGCCCTCCAGCACGAGCCGACCCGTGGCCAGGCTGCGCACGGCGAGCGTCGCGCTTTGAATTCCGACGTTTCCTCCGATGCCCATCACCATGGGTACGAACCCAAGCACCAACGCAGCGCGCTGGATTCCCGTCGTGTAGCCGTCGATCAACTCTGCCGCGAGCACGCCAGACAACAGCGTCGCCGCCAGCCAAGGCCCCCGGGTTCGAACGTGCCTGAGCACCCCTCCTTCGTCGGGCGCATCGTCGCTGACGCCCACCATCAGCATCATGTCTTCGTGCGCTTCCTCGCGGATGACGTCCACGACGTCGTCCACGGTCACAAGCCCCAGGACGTGACGCTGCTCGTCCACCACCGGAATCGCGAACAAGTCGTAGCGCGCGACCAAACGAGCCACCTCTTCCTGGTCCGTGCGCGGGGACACGGTCACCACCTGGCGGGCCATGATGTCGAACAACAGGGCCGTCGGGGGCACTGTGAGCAACGAACGCAAGGAGGTCACACCGAGCAAGCGGCGCTGCGCGTCTACGACGTACAAGTAGTAAATCGTCTCGATTTCCGTGTGCCGAGATTGCAGCGCCGCAACCGCTTCCGCCGCTGTGGCCGTATGCGGCATTTCGAAGACAGAAGGCGACATCAAGCCGCCAGCTGTGTCGGGCGCATAGGTCAGAAGGCCGCGAACGTCCTCCGCGGTGGGGTCATCCTCCATTTCCTCCAACAGTTCGTCTCGAAACGTGGTGGACAACGAGCCCAAAAAGTCCGTGGCGTCGTCCGGCTCCATACGGTCCACCAGATCGCGCACGACGTCGGTACTCAGGTCGGCCGTCAGCTCTCTCGCCGCGGATTCGGACAGGTTGGCCAACACGGCGGCCGCGTAGTCCCGATCGACCATCATGGCGTGCAGCCGCCGTTGTTCCGCCAACGTCATCAACGCCATCGCCACCGCCACGTCTTCTGGCCGGCAACGTGCCAAGACCTTGGTGAGCGCCGCGTTGGCATCGCGACGGACGAGCCGCCGCAACAACAGGTCCGTTCGGGCGGCGGTCATGTCCGCCAAGTCAGTTCTCGTCGACGAAGATGAAATGCCGCCCGAGATGGGACAAGCCGACGGGAGCGACCTCGCGGCCGTTCCACGTCACGGTCACCGCGCCCACCTCCGAGACGTCGAGGTCGACCCGATCCTGGCCCGTGACGGTCACGATTTCCCCACCCAACACCTCTCGATCCACCGTGGCCGCTTCGGCGTCCGCTGCGAGTTTCACGTGAACCGTGCGCAGCGCCTCCACGCGGACCTCATGGACGGGGTCCACCGCGACCGGCATGCTCACGCCCAACCGAGCGGCAGTGACCCACCCGCCCAAGCCCACGAGCGCCAACAAGGACACCACCGCAAGCACCCGTACAAAAGGCAAGGACAGCTCGAAGGCCTCGCGTTTCGCGCGAGGTCGGCCAGGATCCGAGCCTTCGGTCATGCCCAAACAGTCGAGCACCGCTCGGTGGTAGGCTTCGGCGTAGGGCCCGTCTGGAAGGCGGCCCGCCGCGTCCTCTTCGAGCGCGATGATGTGCGCCGCGGGCACGCGAGTCGCTCGACTGACGTCGGCCACGGTCATGCCCATGGCCTCCCGCCGCGCACGCAGAATTCTGCCCGGGGTGAGCCTCGGTGGTTGGCTCGACCCGGTCGTCACCCGCGCCCCCGCAGCACGTCCAGCCACCGCCGCGTCGATTCATTGAGCTGCGAATCGTCGGTCATCAACGAAGATTCCAGGACGGAGGCGTACCGGGACGGGCCGGACACACGAGGAATTGCGGCCGCGAGAATCCCACGCGCCGTAGACACGTTTCGGCCAAGCACCGCCATGATCTCCTCGGCAGTGACGCTGTCATGCCCCTCTCGCCATGCGTCGTAGTCAGTCACAAATGCGAGCGTCGCGTAGGAAAGCCCTGCCTCCCGCGCCAACTTCGCTTCGGTGACGTTCGTCATGCCGATGACGTCACCGCCCCAAGACCGGTACAAACGGGACTCGGCCCGCGTGCTGAACGCGGGGCCCTCCATACACACATAGGTCCCACCGTTGTGAACCGGCGCTCCTACCTCCCGCGCCGCGTCCACCACCACCCCACGAAGGTAGCCGCACAATGGCTCCCCAAAGGCCACGTGGGCCACCACCCCCTTGCCGAAGAACGTCGAAACGCGTGACCGAGTTCTATCGATGAACTGGTCCACGACCACGACATCACCCGGCGCATACGCTTCCTGCAGCGACCCCACCGCACTGACCGACAAAACGTGGGAACAACCTGCCGCCTTGAGCGCAAACACATTCGCTCGGTACGGCACCTCAGTTGGCAAAAAACGATGCCCAATCCCATGGCGGGCGACGAAAACGACATCCGTGTCGCCCAAGCGCCCGCACATCAACGGCGACGAAGCAGGCCCCCAGGGCGTGTCTGGCTGAATCTCGCTGAGCTGCGTCAGTCCCGAAAGGCCGTACAGACCCGTGCCGCCGATGACGCCGATTTTCATCAGGCCTCCCCACGTTGCGCCGCTAGACCCAACTGCCCGCAAGCCGCCGCAATGTCGATTCCACGGGTCGTACGAATGGACGTCTGGACCCCCCGCGTCACCAGCGCATGCTGAAACGCCTTGACACAATCGTCCGATGGGCGCCGAAAAGACCGGTGGGGATTGATGTTGTAGGGGATGAGGTTGACCTTGGATGGAATGCCGACGAGCAACCCAACCAACCGATCCGCGTCTTCCAAGCTGTCGTTAAAACCGCCCAGCATCACATACTCAAACGTGATGCGTTTGCCGGTCGGCAGCGGAAAGTTTCGGCAGGCGTCCAACAGCGAAGCCAAAGAATATCGCCGCGTGATGGGCATGATCTCCCGACGCTGCGCTTCCGTCGTCGCGTTGAGCGACACAGCGAGGTTGACAGGCAACGCAGCGGCCAACTCCGCCATCTTGGGCACGAGTCCTACCGTAGAAACGGTGACCTTCCGGTGGCTGAAGTTGAGCGCGTGGTCGTGCAAACAGTTTCGCAGCGCCACCAACATGGCCGGTAGGTTGTGAAGCGGTTCGCCCATGCCCATGAAAACGAGGTTGGTGATCCGCCGCGCGCCAGCGTGATCGCGCTGCGCCTGAAAAACCTGCAACGTTATCTCTGACGCCGACAGATGCCGAATCAGGCCCATGTCCCCCGTCACACAGAACGTGCACGCCATGGCACATCCCACCTGAGAGGAAACGCAAAGCGTAAGCCTGTTTTCGTCTGGAATCAGAACCGACTCTACGACGTTGCCGTCCTGCAGGCGCCACAACAGCTTCCGGGTGCCATCCGAGGAGTCCAACTGACGGTCCAGCGTCAACTCCCGCAGAAAAGAGCGCTCTGCCAGCCAATAGCGCAGGCGCTTATTGATTCCGGGCAGGGCAAGGATGTCCGCGGTCTTCGCATGCCAGATGGCTTGGTAGGCGGCTTTGCCACGCGAAGGCGTTTGGTCGGGTGCTTCCGCGATGAACGTCTCCAACGACGGGAGGTCCATCGCACGTAGGTCCACCAGACCGCGCTCATCGTAAGGCCGCCGTGGGCCGACTTCCGACATCGGTCCTCCAATGACCCGTCGCCAAGGCTGGCGCGCGCAAGCGCTAACCCCGCCCGCTTGCGTGCCCACCCGCGACGGATCAAGGGGTGCAAGACCGAGGCAGAAATGGACGTCCACAAGTTGGAAGCGGTGCTCAGCGCCCACCCCCTGTTTCACACCCTTGGCTTACGTGTCGCGGCCGCCGTCCCAGGCAGTGTTTCGCTGCGTATTCCGCGGACCCCGTCCGTCGCGGCGTACGGCGGGAACACCGCTAGCGGGGCCCTCTACGCCGCTGCCGAACTGGCCAGTACCGTATTAGTCGGCGGCCACCCAGACCTGCAAGGATGCCTCCTGCAGTCCGGGCGGATCCGATATTTTGGCCCTGCCGCCGGGGACCTGACCGCGTCGGCCAGCGTAGCCGACGAAGCCATTCGCCAAGCCCGTGAGGAAAAACAGCCTCTCGAAGTGGTCGTACTGGTGGTCGATGAGCCAGGAGCGCAGGTGGCCGAAGCGCGATTCCGGTTTGGCGGCGGGCAGCCCTAGGGCGCGAGCCCCAGAAGCCGCGGCCGACCCGCACCCGGTCCCGGTCCCGCTCCCGGTTCGGTACGCTGGCTCACCGATCATTCTGGAGCTTCTTCGCCAGGGCTACGAGCATTGCGACGACTCGGTCGAGCTGCTCCTTGCCAGACCGATGCGTCGACTCGTCAACG
>CAMASI010000012.1 GCA_945861065.1 Klebsiella pneumoniae
GTGTCGGAAAAACTCATATTGGGGGCCGGCCTCGAAGCCCAGATGTGGGGTGTGTGTTGTGGTGACGAAGACGGGGACATCGTCATTGGGCTGAACTCAGAGGATGGGGATCCCCTGGGTGCGGATCCTGAGGACGGCATACTCATCAATATTGCCTCCGAACAATTCAGTCCGCGTCGTCTTCGCAATTCGTACAATATCGGCACCTCCGGTGGGTGGCAGGGCCATGAAAAACTTTGGCTTGGCTGGCGGGTTGGGACCAACACTACGGCGGTTCCGGACTACGCGGTCAGCGCTACCAACCTCGATTTCGCCAACGTGAATGCGCAGGTGGCGGCGCGGTTCACGCCCACAACGAAGTTCAACATCGGTTTGGCTTACTCCAAATTCTTTCTGTTTACGCGAGAGATTACCAATAGCGCATGGGACGTTCGGGACACCGCCAGTGCGGATTACGTGGATGAGCGGTTCAGTCCGAAAAACCCCTACAAAGCGGGCGCGAACGGGACGTACGAAGGCGCTGCGGACTCCGTTGGCCTGCGGGTCGGCGTCACCCTCTGACGTACAGGCGCTCCCCGACGCGCAATCGCTCCCCGTTTGCCCACGCTTCACCGGTCATCGGCTTTCGACCTGCGGGGATAACTTGGTCCAGTCGTAGCGCGCCGCTTCCGCATGCGACCGTGAGGGGCGCAACGACCAACACAGTTCCTGCGGGCCCCGACCCTGCGCAAGGGTGTACGCGCACGAGTTTGAGCGGACCTTCGGGCCTGGGCAGGTATCCGCCGGGCCACGGCGTCATGGCTCGGATATGTTGGCCGATGACGACGGCGTCCCCGTCGAAGTCCACGGCACCTTCGCCTTTCGCGAGGGGGGGCGCCCAGGTCACGGCTCCCGTTTGTGCGACGGCCTCGCACTGTGGGAGGGTTGCGAGAACCTCGACGGCGACCCGCGCAGCGAGCAGCGACAAGCGGTCGTGCAGGCTTCCTGCCGTGTCGTCGTCGTGGATTGCCATCGTCAGCTGGTGGAGCAGTGGGCCTTCATCGAGCGCTTCGACCATCTGCTGGGCGCACACCCCCGTCACAGCGTCTCCCGCTTGAATCGCGCGCTGAATCGGTGCCGCGCCCCGCCAACGCGGCAACAAACTGGCATGGAGATTGACGCAGCCGAAGCGCGGCGCTTGCAACAACCGCGACGGGAGGATTCGCCCGTACGCGACGACGACAGCGACGTCGACCGCTAGCCCCACGAACCGGTCCGGAAACGGGCCTGAACGCAGCGCCTTCGGTTGTGCCAAGGACAGGCCGAGCGCAAATGCGCGCTGCGCGAGCGGGGGCGCTTTGAGCTGCTGACCCCGACCGGCAGGTCGGTCGGGTTGCGCCACCACCAGTGCGACCTCGTGTCCAGCGGAGACGAGCGCGTCGAGCGTGGGTACGGCAAAGTCAGGTGTGCCGAGTACGGCGATGCGCAAGGCCTACTTCCAGGCCTCTACTTTGCACACCATTCCCTGCTTTTCCAGTTCGCGCCACGTCGCTGGAGCACTCGTTTCGCCCGCGGCGTCGAGCACCCGACGGATGGCTTTCTCGACGGGCTCGATGTCATACTGGGCCCGTTGGTCGTCGGTAAATGCTGCGTCGAGGGGGTACATGCACGGCTTGCCCTTCACGATGCCCGTGCCGGTGCCGTAGCTTTGGGTCAGGCCCCGACTGATCCGCCAGCGGTCGAAGGTGTTGGCGACCGCCCACGGGCCCTGGGGCACATGGTGATTCATCGACGAGACCGCAAGTTCGTAGGCCCTGGCGATGTCAGCCGCGAGATCACTGTGCAGCAGCACCACGGCGGCATGGTAGTTGTCCAGTCCCGAACAGATCTGGCCGTCTTTGCTGAGGCGACGGACCTCACTGAGGCGCGTCGCGTCGTTCTTCGCCGTATTGGGGTCGTGGCTGCTTCGGTCCGCCATGTCCGCTGCGAACATCGCGTACAAAGCGGCGGAAGTCTGGCTCAACTCTGCGGGCGGACGGGCGCAACCTTCGCCGTCTTTCGCCAAGGCCACGCTACTGAGGAAAAGCAACGCTGTCATACTGTCAACTCCTGCTCGGTACGCCGAGCGCGGATCCGCCGGAGGTAGCGACTCCGCTTAAAAAAACTCACGCGGTCGAGCAACACGGTGCCTTCGAGGTGGTCCAGCTCATGTTGCACGATCACGGCTTCGTAGTCTTCAAACCAACCCTCGCGGGCGGATCCGTCTTCCGGGTGTTGCCAACGAACCAGCACCTTGCGCGTGCGCACGATGTCCACGGCGATTTCGGGGACGGAGAGGCACGTTTCGTTCCACGAGATGGTGCCCACCTCGCGCGCGGCGATTTCGGGATTCGCCATCTGGAACAGGCGACGGCCGCGTTCTTTTCGCTCGCTGGGGTCCAGGACGATGATTCTGCGCCCGTCGCCCACTTGGGGGCCCGCGAGTCCGACGCCTGGGGCCGCGTACATCGTCTCGGCCATGTCGCTCGTGAGCTTGGCCAGTTGCGGCCCAAATTCAGCCGCTTCGACCGGGCGTGCGCGTGCCGACAACATCGGGTGCGGTGCGACGAGGATATCGAGGAGCGCCAAAAATCGTCCCGGCGATGGTTGTTGTTATCCGGCCGGAGCACCGTAGGGCAGCCGTCTTGAGAAACACCATGGCCATCTTGCGAAGAGAGCTTCTGGCTTCATTCGGACATCCGCTCGCCTACGTGGCGCTCATCGTGTTTATCGGCCTTGTGGCTCTGTTTACGCTGTGGTTTGACGACGTCATGGTGGGCGGCGTGGCCTCGATGCGGCACCCGTTCCGTTGGATGGCGGGGTGTTTGGTGGTGTTGGCACCCGCGGTGACGATGCGCGCCGTTGCCGAAGAGCGCCGGACCGGCACGCTGCATGTATTGGCAACGATGCCGGTGACGACGACAGAAATCGTGCTTGGCAAGTGGTTGGGTGCCGTGACGCTGGTCGCTGTTGCCTTGGGTCTGACGTTGACATGGCCATTGGCCCTGGCACGGCTCGGTGACCTGGACCCAGGCCCAGTGTTGGCTGGCTATGCGGGGCTTTTGCTTGCGGGCGCGGCGATGGCGGCCATTGGAATCGCAGCGTCCGCGGCGACCGACAGTCAGGTGGTGGCATTCTTGGTCGCGGCGTCCATCTCGGGCATTCCTTGGCTCGTTGGGCTCGCGTTGCCGTTGGTGCCCAGGGAGTTGTTGCCCATCGTGCAATATGCGACCTTTGACTACCACTTCGGCAACCTCGCAGAGGGCGTCGTGGACAGTCGCAGCTTGGTATTTTTCGCCACGGTCATCGGCGGCGGGCTGCGGGCCGCCGTTCACAGCCTCGAAGTTCGGAGATTGACGTGAACAGGCCGTCTCGTTGGCTCCGACACGTTCGCCTTCAGACGTTGTTGTGGGTGCTTGTCGTGCTCGTCGTCAACCACTTGGCAAGCGCCGTGTCGGTGCGGGTCGACGCCACAGGAGATCAGCGCTTCACGCTGTCACAAGCCGCCCGCGATGCGGTGGTGCAACTCGACAAGCCGCTACTGGCCACGGTGTGGTTCACCTCCGACCTCGACCCGCCGTACCATGAGCACGCTGCCGCGCTGGCCGACACGCTGGACGCGCTGGCGGAGGCGTCGAACGGCAAACTCGAGGTGACGTGGACCGACCCGACGGGCGTGAAGGACCAGGTTGAATTGGCCGGACGCTTTGGGGTGCGCCCTGTCACGTATGCCTACCGGGCTTGGGACCGTCAGGAGGCGCGCAGCGTGTTCATGGGCATCAGTCTGGTGTACGGCGACCGGCAGGAGGCGGTGCCTGCGCTGACGTCCATTCCGAGGATGGAGTACGACGTGGTGCGGGCGGTGCGGCGGTTGACGACGCCGGCAGACAAGTCCCGTACCGTGGCCATTCTTCAGGGTCATGGCGAGCCAGACCTGGCGCAGTACGCGGCGAGTCACCCTGTGGGCGTGCTTCGCGCTCGGTTGGCAGAACGGTGGGCGCTGGTGGCGGTCAACGGTGAGGAGGCGATCCCCGAGGACGTAGCCGCGTTGCTTGTGCTTGCGCCCCAGTCGCCGATTCCGCCGCTGGCCCTGTACAACATCGACCAGTTCCTCATGCGCGGTGGCGGGTTGGGGTTCTTCCTGTCGGGCGTGCAACCGGACTACGCTGCGGGCACGACACGTGAGGTTCGTCACGGGCTGGCCGGTCTGACCGGCGCGTGGGGTGTTGGAATGGGTCGGGGCGTGGTGCTGGACCGCGCGCACAACGAGCGCCTGGCTTTGCCTGCCGCTGGCGGGGGCGTGGTACAGGTCAATTCGCCGCTCGCACCGACGACGACGGTCATCGACGGCTCCTTCGCACCCGTTCGTGAGTTGCGCAGGGTCGCACTTCCGTTTTCCGTCGCGCTTTCCGTGGCCGACCCGCTACCGCCCGACGTTGTGGCCGAGGTGTGGGTTTCCACGGACAACGACGCGGTTGCACGACCGGGCCCGGTTCCGTTGTCGGCGGAACGATTGGCCGAACCCGCACCGAATGAGGTCAGCGGGCCGTTTCCGGCGGTGGTGGCGCTAACGGGGGCCTTTCCGTCGTTCTTTGCGGCCGGCGCCCCACCCGGCGCGACCGGTGAGCACAAGTCTCGCTCCGCGCCCGCTCGGTGGGTCGTCGCTTCGTCAGGGGATGTGGCTGCGAATGTGCCGGATTTGGTGTTGAACACCACAGAATGGCTACTGGAGGACCCCTCCTTGGCGGGCATCCGGTCGCGCACGGCCTCGGCAGGGTTGCTGACGGCGCCGTCGGCCAACGTCGCAAAGTTGTGGAAAGTGGCCATCGTGGGGCTGCCGATGTTGTTTCTCGCGGCGCTCGCCGGGGTCATGTCCCGGCGCGGGAGGCGCACATGAACCCGGCCCGACCGACGTGGGTGTTGGCTGCAGCGGTGTTGATCTTGTCCGCGGTGGACGGGCTTGCTCATCGCGCCGCAACGCCTCCACCGCCC
The DNA here is from genome assembly GCA_945861065.1 of Klebsiella pneumoniae. Lineage (GTDB taxonomy): Bacteria > Myxococcota_A > UBA796 > UBA796 > SXOB01. Next base: position 5,011 of record CAMASI010000012.1, read on the forward strand.
ATGCCGACGTTGGCGGCTGTGTTGCCCGCCGCCGTGCACAGCGTCACCCTCACCCACCTCGACGAACATGTGGCGCTTGCGCGTTCGGGCGCCGACTGGCTCATGACCGCGCCCAGGAGCCAATCCGCGGACCGTCGGAGTGTCGAAGCGGTACTCGACGCGTTTGACGAGGCCATCGTGTTCGACGCGCGGGTCGACGTGTCCCCGGAAGAAGAAAAACCGTACGGACTGGCCCCGGAGGACCTCATCGTGTTGACGCTCAAGGGCGCCGACGGAGCAGATTTGTTGCGCCTGATGGTCGGCAACAACCTAGGCGACAGCACCTTCGTACGGCTGCCCGATGACGGAAACGTGTACCGGGCCCGGATTGGGGGGCGCGGGCGGTTTGATCGACCGGTTGGGGCGTGGCGGGACCACCGGGTCTTTGCGTACAGCGTCCCGCCTGCCTCGTTGTCAGTGACGACGGACGCCCACGCGTTGGTGTTCACCCGCAGCGCGTCGTCGTGGACCAGCCCGTCGCTTCAGGTCGACACGCCGCTCGTCGAGACAGTCGCGCAGGCGCTCGGTGCGTTTGAGTCGGGGGAAGAACTGCGAGCTGACGATGTGCGCGCGAACGGGGCGCGACTTGTGGACGTGGACATTCGGTTGGGCGACGGCCGAAGCGCGCTCCTGCATTTTACCCGCGCCGCGGGTGCCACCGCGGTCCGGGTGGCAGGTTCGACGGAGGTGCACTTGGTGGGCCCGTACCTGGCGGACGTGTTGGCGGCGCCCGCGTGGGCGTGGCGAAATCACGCGTTGTTGGAACGGCCGCCACAGCAGATCGCGCGGCATGTGTTGGACGAGGGTGGCGCGGAGGTGGTCCTTGAGCCTGTCGGCGACGCTTGGTCGGTGACGCGCCCCGCCAACGTATCGGTGGATTCGGAGGTCGCAGGACGCGTCGCCGTGGCACTGGGGCAACTCCGCGTGGAACAGTGGATCGAGATCGACGCCGCGTTGGCGGGCTTTCCGTCTGAAACGCGGATCCGAGTGGAAGGAAAGGATGGCGTCATCGACGTCATCGAGGTTGGCGGCTTCGGGCCAAAACTGCCGGGAGACCGACCGACCCGTTTCGTCCGAGTCGTCGGAAACCCAAACGCAATCGGTTTGTTGTCGGCCAAGGGCTGGCAAACGGTTCGCAGCGCGTTCGGTCGCTAGATACCCTGAGGGGCGACGAGCGCGTGTAAAACGCCGTCGACGGAGGGATCATGGGGGGTCGGTCGCGAGGAAATGAACGAACCAGGCCCGAGAAGTTCCGCGGGCGCATCACATACTCGCACGGCGCGCACGCCGAGTTCCTCGGGAAGCCGCCGGTGTTGATCCCCGAGACAGCCGATGACGTCGGGCCCGCGTTGGCCCTCGTGCGCGAAGGCGGGCTGGGCCTGCGCGTTCGCAGCGGCGATCGGGTGACCCGCAACAACCTCGAGACGTCAGCCGCGGACGCCGTTGTGAGCCTGGAGGCCTTAGCAACGATCGACATTGACCTTCAGCGGATCTCTGTGGGACCTGCCGCGACGGTCGGCGATTTGGCGACCGCCTTGCGGCACCGCGCGTTGTTTGTTCCGCTGCCCGATCAGCCGACAGTGAGCCTCGCCGCTGCGGTCCTGGGCCATGAGCGGCCGCAGTTTCCGAAGAGTGTCGGCAAGAACCGCCCGCTGTGGAAGGGGGTCATCGAGGCCCAGGTGGTGCCTGCAGACGGCGGCGTTGGCAAGACGCTGGACAAGCGCGGCTGGGCGGCCTTCCGGAAGAATCCCAAGCTGGGCGTGGTGACCCGCTTGGTGCTCGACGCCTCTGTTTGGGCAGCGTGGGGTGGAAACCGGTGGGTGCGGGCGTGGATGGTGCCCTATTCACGGCAGACCTTCGAGGTGCTCTGCGACGGGCTGTTCGTGCGTTCGGCGCCGACTCGGGTGGACCTCAGCCTACGAGCGTCCACCGGGGCTTATGGCGTGAGGATGCTCGTCGTGCGTGCCACCGGCCAGGGCCGCGATCGGAGCGAGAGCACCCGTCGCATCGTCGAGAATTCGCTCAAGAAGGCAAAGTGCTCGGTCTTGTGGTCGGAAAAGGTCGACGGTGCTGGGGCCTCGATCGCGGCCTGGGTCGGGACGGGCCCGGGCCGTGTGACTGCTGGCGAGGTCCACGATGAGCAGGCTGACGACGCCTTGTGGTCGGGGTCTGGCAACGAGGTTGCGTACTTGGACGAGGTCGACCGACGGATCGACGCGGGAAGTTGGGTCGATCTCCACAAAGGCAGCCTTTTCCGACGGGCATTCATCCCAGATTCGGTCGGCGTGGGCGCCGTGATCGTCCCGCCTTTGGGGCCGGTAGCGCCTTCGCTCGCCGCGACACACGAGGGTGGCACACTGATCCCGGGTTTCACCGGAGAAGTGTTCCAGCGCAAGGCCAACGACCGGGCGTACCGGGTGGCCATCCAACAGTACGCGGTGTCTTCGTACGACGCTGCGACCGTCGACAAACGAATGACACCCTCCGTGGTGGCGGTGGCCAAGAACGGCGCCGACGTCGGGCTCGCCGTCGCTTGGGCTGCGACCCAAGGCTTCAAGGTGGTCGCGCGGTCAGGCGGGCACCAATACTGTGGGCTGTCCTCCGGGGGATTGGACACCGTCCTCATCGACGTCAAGCTGCTCAACGAGGTCGATTTCGTCACGACCCCAGGGCTCCCGCCGACCGCCACGGTGGGTCCGGGTGTACCGCTGGACAAGCTCACCGCTGCGATGGTGGCTCGTGGCCTCCATCCCGCACGGGGAGTGCCCGCTCGTCAACCTCGGGGGACATGTGCAGACGGGAGGCGTTGGGCACCAGCTTCGGGGCCTGGGCGTAGCGCTGGACTGGGTCCGCGCGTTCGATATGGTCGTGGCGACGGGAGCAAAGACCACCTTTACGCGTCCGATTCCCGGCGCCCCTCCGGTACCGCAGGACGATGTGTTTGCGGCGGTGCTTGGGGGCGGGCCCGGGAGCTGGGGCGTTCTGACGGCGATCACGTTTGACCTCGCGATGGACGACGCCGCCGCGTACACGAAGTCTAGCGGCTACACCAAGACCTACATGTACAACCGAGCCGCGTGGGCGGCCGGCTTCGAGCAAATGCGCCTGTGGTCTGACATGCAGACCGCAAACACGTTGCCCGCTGGCGCGGACCTGTTCCTCTCTGTCATCTCCAGCGACTTCGAGCTCAACCCGCATGCCAACCTGCGACCAGCGGTGGTGCTGATCGAGACGTCTGCGCTCGATGCGAAGGGTGACGCGGCGATTCAGAGCGTCGTGGCCGCGGTGGAGGCGAAGGTTTCTTGGTTTCATGAAGCCACCGGAAAGGTGATTGACCTCGCTGGCCGAAGCCCGAACGGACCGACGCCTCTGTCGGTGATTGTGGACCACGGCGTGCGCTCGACGTCCGCGCTCGGCGGGATGCCGGGTGGGCGGGAGTTCACGCTTCCGTACAAGAAGTCCCTCTACGTGACAACACGCCCGCTTCCCGCGGCTTTCTGCGATGGTTTCGTGGATCTGGTCGACCTCGCGAATCGTCGCTCGGGCATCAAGGTCGTCTTCCAAGGGGTGGTCGGAGGCGGAAGGTTCCAGAAGAACGCCGGGCCGACGACTCGGATGCAGCGGCGCGACGCGTTGGTTCAAATCGTGTTCGACGTGTTCTACGAAGAGGGTCAAGCCTTCATCGCCGAGGACTTCCAGGCCCAGATGCGGGCTTTGTGGACGAAGTACCTGCCATCGGAGACCGGCCGGATGTTCTGGGGGACCTACGAGGACCCGGGCACCAATGGCGCCCAGCTCGATATGGGCAACGTCGCCACTCAAAACATGTATTACGACTCGCCTGCCGTGTACGCTGCGCTGCAGCAGGTGAAGGCCGCGATCGATCCGGGGGCCGTGTTCGCGACGAAGTTCACCGTGAGGTGAGACGGGGAAGCGGTTGGGATAGGTCACATTCTCGCAGGAGTGGTTGATGGCGCGACCGGTGTTCTCGGCGGCCGACGCACGTCGATGGCGCAGCGCACGCGTGGACAACGCAAGCCTGAGCGGCCGGTGCGCACGGGTCCGCACCCGCAGCATCAAGGCCGACGCCAAAGAACGCCTGCTGCGCCTCGCCTTGTCCATGGTGGATTTGACCACATTGGAAGGCGCCGACACCCCCGAACGCGTCGCCGCATTGTGCCGAAAGGCCTATCGCCCGCTGCCTGAGCGCCCCGATCTCCCTTCCTGCGCCGCCGTGTGCGTGTACCCAAACCGGGTGCCAGACGCGCGCGCTGTGTTGCCGCGAGGCGGGCCCGTCAAGATCGCCTCGGTGGCCACAGGGTTTCCGGCTGGCCAGACGCCCCTTGCTACCCGAATCGCCGAGGTCCACGCGACCGTGGAATCAGGCGCTGACGAGGTCGACATGGTGATCGACCGCGGCGCCTTCCTCGCAGGCCACGACGCGCGTGTGTTCGACGAGATCGCGCTGGTCAAAGAGGCGTGCGGCGCCGTGACGCTGAAGGTCATCCTTGAAACGGGCGAATTGGGAACACTCGACAACGTGGCCGCAGCGAGCCGACTGGCCATGGCTGCCGGCGCCGACTTTATCAAGACCTCTACCGGAAAGATTCAGCCCGCGGCCACGATGGAGGTCGGGCTCGTGATGCTGGAGGCAATTCGCGAGCATTACCTCAATACCGGAGTCCTCGTCGGCATGAAACCTGCCGGAGGCATCCGCGCCGCAAAGCCGGCCCTGCACTGGCTTGTCCTGGTCGCCGAGACGCTGGGTTCCGACTGGCTCACAAACACTCGCTTTCGCTTCGGGGCGAGCAGCCTCGTCAACGACCTGTTGCGGCAACTCGTATGGACGTCGGAAGGCGTCTATTCGTCGCCACGACGCTTCTCGGTGGACTGATGCACGCACAACCCATTCGCGCCCTCAAACTGCACGACGCACTGCCCTTGGCGCCGTCCATTGAAAAAACACCCGTCCGAATTCGATCGCGCTACGGCCATTTCATCAATGGGAAATTCGTCGACGGTTCCGACCCGTTTCCCACCGTCAATCCGGCCACCGGGCTGCCGCTCGCCCAGGTGTGCAGCGCCAGCGCCGAAGAAGTCGATGCCGCCGTGCGCGCCGCGCAACAGGCCTTCACGCAGGTGTGGGCGCCGATGGACCCAGCCGACCGCGGAAAGTTTCTCTACCGAATCGCGCGACGCCTCCAGGAACGTAGCCGGGAATTGGCCGTCATCGAGACGATGGACAACGGCAAATCCATCCGCGAAACCCGCGACATCGACGTGCCGCTCGCGGCCGCACATTTCTTCTACTACGCCGGCTGGGCCGACAAGCTTGCCTACGCTGTTCCCGGCAGATCGGTCGGGCCCCTCGGGGTCGCAGCGCAGGTCATCCCGTGGAATTTCCCGTTGCTCATGGCAGCGTGGAAAATTGCACCCGCGCTCGCCTGCGGCAACACGGTGGTCATCAAACCCGCGGAGACCACGCCGCTGTCGATGATGGCCCTGTGCGAGATTTTCGAGGAAGTCGGGCTGCCGCCGGGCGTCGTCAACGTCGTCAACGGCGCTGGCGTCACCGGTGCGGCGCTCGTAAACCACGCAATCCCCCGAAAAGTCGCCTTCACGGGTTCGACCGACGTCGGCCGAATCATCCTCAAATCCACCGCCGGTTCTGGGAAGAAACTGACGCTCGAACTTGGCGGCAAGGGTGCGAACGTGGTGTTCGCCGACGCTGCCCTCGATCAGGCGGTCGAAGGCACCATCAACGGCATCTTCTACAACCAAGGGCATGTGTGCTGCGCCGGTAGCCGTCTGCTCGTCGAAGAATCCATCGCGGACGATTTCGTCGAGCGTGTCAAACGCCGCGTCGAAACCCTGCGCATCGGCGACCCGCTCGACAAGAATACCGACATCGGCGCCATCAATTCGTCGAGCCAACTCGGCACCATCCGCAAATACGTGGACATCGGCGTGGACGAGGGCGCCACCTGCTGGCAAGGCGCGGCGACCGCGGTGCCGAACAACGGCGGCTTCTGGCATCTGCCCACCATCCTCACCGGCGTACAGCAGACATGTACCGTGGCCCGCGAGGAGATTTTCGGACCCGTCTTGTCGGTGATGACCTTTCGCACGCCCGCGGAGGCCGTCGCGAAGGCCAACGACAGCGAATACGGGCTCGCCGCTGGTGTGTGGACGGAAAAGACCAGCAAATTGTTCGAGGTCGCCCACGCGCTCAACGCCGGCGTGGTCTGGGCGAATGGGTACAATTTGTTTGACCCGGCCAGCCCCTTTGGCGGCGTGCGGCATTCGGGTTTCGGTCGGGAAGGTGGCATCGCGGGCTTGTGGCCCTACCTGGAGGTCCGATGAGTTCGCGACTGCCGGTGTGGCGCACGCCAAAACTATTTGTCGGTGGCAAATTCGTACGGTCGGAATCGGGGCATACGGTCGCGGTGGAGGTCGGAATGAGCGTGGTGCATGCGAGCAAGGCGAGTCGCAAGGATCTGCGCGACGCGGTAGAAATCGCGCGGGCGGCCCAAGGCGGCTGGGCGGGGCGCACCGCGTACAACCGCGGGCAGATTCTGTACCGGTTGGCCGAAATGCTGGAACAGCGGGTGGATCGCTGTCCCGAAGCCGCGGCCGCCGCAGATCGAGCGGTTCATTATGCGGGGTGGGCCGACAAAGTCACCGCGGTATTGTCGAGCCTGAACCCGGTGGCCGCCACCTACGTGAATTATTCGATGGTGCGACCGCTCGGCCTAGTGGTCGCGGTGGTGGACCCGGCTTCCGGCCTGCTCGGGCTGGTGGAGGCCTGCTGCGCCATCGCGGTGATGGGAAATAGCGGAATTGTATTTGCCGACGCATCTGGGGTCGAGAATGCGACGCATTTGATGGAGGCGCTGGCCACCTCCGACTTGCCAGGGGGCGTGATCAACGTGCTCACCGGGCCGCTCGCCGAGTTGGTGGGTCATGTGGCGAAGCAAGACGACGTGGACGCGCTGCTGTTCGTGGGCAAGCCGCTGCCCGACGACGTGGTCGCGAAATCGGTGGCCGACGGCGCCCGGGTGTTGCGCCGGGTCGTGCACCAGGCCGACCTGAGCACGCCCATGGGGCCGGATGTGCTGGGACGGCTGTCGGAACTCAAGACGGTGTGGATGAGCGCATACGAGCCGGTGGGCGGGGCTTCGGTGTACTGATGCCCGTTGTGGAAGGGATCGACCTGGACGAGATTCGGATCCGCGAAAGCGAACGCGTGGAGTGGAAGCTGCGTGCGGCGGACCCCAAGGATGTGGTGCGATCCGTCGTGGCCATAGCCAATGATCTGCACAATCTCGGCGGCGGCTACATCGTATGCGGCGCCGAGGAAGCCGAGAACGCGCATGGGTTCCAGCGGTTGGTCGCCCAAGGGCTGACGGCCCAGGAAATCAAGCGCATTCAGGACAAGGCGGTCGGAGCGCTCCGGAGTCAGGTGTCGCCACCCCTCGCCGTTCGCACGGTGGAGATCCCCGTTTCGGATCCGGAGCGGCGAATCCTCGTGATCGTGGTGGCGCAAAGCCCACAGGCACATCAATTCGAGAAAGAGTATTGGATTCGGTCGGGTCGCCAAACTCAATCGGCCAGGAACGGCGTCCTTCTTGAACTCAACCGGCAAAAGCGTGCTGGCGCATCGGTCGACCTGCGCCCTGTGCCTGGTGCCACCGTTGACGACCTCGACCTGCTTGCCGTGCGAGACTGGCTCACGCGCGCTGGCTTGTGGGACGGCGAAATCGCGGGCTGGCTCTCCCCAGGTCGGCCCGCAGGGCCGATGGCGCCATCGATGATGGTGGAGGACGCTGGCGTTGTGCGTCCGCGACTGGCCACTATGCTGTGTTTCGGTCGTATGGATTCTCCGACATTTCAGCACCCGGGTACGGTAATGGCGCGCTTCGACGGCTTGGAGCGGTCCGCGAATGTTGCAGAACGAACGCAGTTCGGCGGCACGCTACTGTTCCAGTGCGCCGACGTGCTTCGTGCGCTCCAGACCGAATTGTACGTTCGAATCGACAAGCGCCTTCCACTGCCGAATTCGACCCGATACCCCACCTCCGCCATCCAAGAGGCCCTGGTAAACGCCTACATACATGGCGATCCGCGCACGAACACACCCATCCACGTGGACGTGTTTCCCGACAGGATTGAAATCACCTCGATTGGCGCCCCGCCTTCGGGCGTGACCCTGGACCAGGCCACGAACATTCCGCTTTCCAATCTGCGCTACCGAGGCCTCGCCTGCTTTTTCCTCGGCGTTCGCCTGGCACAAACCCTCGGAACGGGTGTCAAACGAATGCGAGAGGCCTTGCTCGGGCGCGATCCCCACAAGCCGGAACCGACCCGACCCGACCCGCTCCCGGTCCCGCTCCCGACCCCGCTCCCGGCGTCGCCCCTGGAAGCGTCAGCGATCATTCTGGAGCTTCTTCGCCAAGGGCTACGAGCATCGCCACGACGCGATCGAACTGCTCCTTACCGGACCGATGCGTTGCGTCCTCGACAAGGTTGAGGCGCCGGCACACATCGAGGATCGCCGCGCACTCAGTGGCGGAGCCCGATGCCGACAGGTAGTACCGCCTCTTGTCGCCGGGCGAGTACTTCCCCGCGCCTTCTGCGATTTTGAGTACGATCGACAAGGAGGCGCGTGACAGCTGATCACCGATGTGCGAGCGCCCTCGAGGCAACCGCTCAACGACGCCGTTGGCGAGTACCAGGAAGTCCAAGGCGACGGCGTACACATCGAGCCTCTCATGGTCGAACGGCATCGCTGCCTCGGGTCGGGAGGGGGATCGGGATCGGGATCGGGTGCGGGCAGGAGTATCGCGGAGCGGCTTTCGATCATCGCGCCCCCAGGGCAGAGCTTGCTCGGGTTCCTCCACACGCGCGATGCGGCCGTGTGAACGCGGGACACGCGGACTACACTCACGGGCATGTGGACACTGCTTGTCGAAATGGCCCTCTGCGCAGATACCGAAATTGTCGTGTACGGCAATCGATTTAGCACCTTCGACGACACACGATGGCGCATCCAGGTGGAGATGGTGCTGCCTTTCCCGATCCTCGTCGCCGCAGAACTCAACCATAGCCTCCGGGTACGTGCATTCATCGCCGACGTCGTCCTGCAGTGCAATCTCGCCGACGTTCTGGGCAAAGACCGTCGAGAGGTTTCATGCGTGGTGCAAGACGTTGCGGTTGACGTCGTCACTGCACCCGGCGATTCCAAAAAACTCGCGCTGGGCGTCGTCCAAGACCTTGACGGCGGCTTGACGGGCGCCCCCATTGAATTGCAGGTAAATGACACGGGCTCCATTCAGAATGTAGGAATCAATCGAGTGGCCGACAACCCGTGGCAACAAGCGCGCATGGAGAGTCATCGTCAGATCCTGAAATCCGTTGTCGCACCGCTGGACCTCAAGCTGCCAGAATACCGGGACGGCGCGCGCTGGTTCGAGACGAGTTCGATGTTGTTTGCTATGCCGTCCCTGAGCACCCCAGTCGGTGCGCAAACTCTGGGGCATGTGCTCTCGGAATTCCAAGGAAATTGGCTGGTGCAGACGATTGGTTCCTCCGTTGTATACCCCAATCCAGACACCGAGAGTGTGGCCTTAGGCGCGGGTCAGGGCGGTATGGCCGAGGTCCGCGGGGGTACTTCCGCATCGTGGCTCGCCAGCCTCGATGGCGTTTCCGTGTACGACAATTCCGACGGTTCGTTGCTCGAACGCGTCTTCGCCGTGCACGGAGAGGCCGGAGGCGGTGGCGCGAAATCCGACTGGTGGTACAGCGGACGCGTCGATCGCCTCGATTCCGACGAGGTCGTGACGTTGACGACCAGTCGGGTTGTCGCGTTCCCAGGCGCAAAGAAAAGCGGCCTTCCTCCGTGGCGCTCCATCAATCGTTGATTTCCGCGTCCTCAGCGGTTCCCGCTGCCTCCAGAAACCCGAGTACCCGGGCCTGAACCGCCGGATCCTGCAAGAAGGCCTGGCCGCTGTGACCAAAACCCTCCAGCTCCACATAGATCGCACCGGGGATTTCGCGAGCCAGCGGCCGACCGCCTAGATCAATCGGTATTGTCCCGTCATCACGCGCGTGAATCACCATCACCGGCACCTGCAGCCGGTTGGCGACGGCCAGGGTGTCAAAGGGGTGCCGAAGTATCAACTCAACGGGCCACAAGGGTGCTCTCTGTTGGGCAAGCAGGGTCACCGACGCGAAAGTCGACTCCAGGATCAGCGCACATGGATCCGCAGGACCCGCAACCAACTGGGCCGCCACGCCACCCCCGAGGCTCAAACCCCACACGGCAATTCGATTCGGCGCATAGCCCTGCGCCAGCAACCAGTCCCACGCGGCTTGTCCAGCCGACACCAGCGAGGTCTGGCCCGGTGCACCTCCCGACCCAGCATACCCGGGGTATTCGACCGCAAAACTATCCCAACCCGCGATTCCGAACGCGCGGTACATTGCGGCATGCCCGGTGATGGAGCTGCCATTTCCGTGAAAGTAAAGGATGACCCGTTTCTGCGGCAGCGGGGACGGCAGGAACCACGCCATCAAGGCGTTGCCCTCGGCCGAACGTAGACTCACCACAGAAACGCCGGCGTCGCGCGCACGCTGGTCCAAAACGTGCTGTGAAATCTTTGGCGCCGGAAAGATGAGTGCCTCTTGTGACACCCAGAATAGCGCCCCCACGGCGAGCCACCCGGTCGCCGCGGAAAGGGCCAACCAACCCAAGAAACGTTTCATCCGCCCCGCTCGTCCAAATAGCGGCGTACGGCGTCATTGCTCTTTCGCAGATTCGGCTCCAACAGTCCGACGACGAACCGCTCCAACGCCGGCGCGAGCTGTTTTGCTAAAAAAGAAGGGACCCCGGGGATGCGCTCGGGATGCAGGATGAATTCGCCATTGTTCTGGATGACCGTGCACCCCCCCTCGTCGCGAAACACGTTGAGGCCGCGGGCGGTGACCGCATCCGGCAGCGCCATCAGCGTGATGTTCCACGAACACCGCCACTTTCCCATGTCCCATTCAGCGCGGTCCACCCAAGACAACATGTCAGGCCTGATCACTGGCCGCAAGGGCGCAGGGACGTCGCTGCTTGCGCCGTACCAGTGGTTGAGCAGACGAACAACCTGCCCGTCCTCGACCCGCTCCTCAACGATCACCCGGTCGATGTTGGGCAAGTAGGGCAGCAAGTCGACCAAATGGTCTCGATGGGCCTCGAAAACCGCCTGACGCGGGTACGCAACTTCGTCGGTCACGGTGAACTTCATGCCCACTCTTGACCCCTCTTCGCCCGATTTGCAACCCGCCAGCGCGCCGACAGCCGTGCTACACGCGCGCCCGATGCGCGCTCCTCAGATCCGGACCTTACGAACGCTCTGTGTCACCTGGCTGCCGCGGGACGCCCTGGTGCCCGTAGACGCAGTCGACGCAGGTGTGGACATCACGCTGATCTGCTGGTTCGATTCTTTGCCCCGCGCCCACCGGTTGCGTCAACTGGCATTGCTTCGGTCGATCGAAAGCGGATTCGGGTTGGCAAACGGACGCCCCGGGTTGTCTTTTAGCGACGCCCTGCCCGATGAACGACGCACATGGCTGGAACGTGTCGCCCGCGGCGCGCTGGCGAATGACTACCACGCGCTGCGTGAAACTGCGGTCCGGGCCTGGGTGTCCTCCGAGCCCGTGCGCGCCCACCTCCCCCTCCGAACGCAGGAGACACCGTGAGTGTCGATGTGGAAAAACGCTGGTCCACAGACCAGCTCATCACCGGAATCGAGATCAACGACTGGCTGAAGCTGCTGTCGAAGAACCAATGGAAGGTCGACCCGGTGTACGCCCATCGCGTCGCGTGGGTCAGCGCGTTCTCGGTGGCCAGCACCGCAGCTGGGCGGTTCGAAGACGCGCGCTACGGCCGGGAACTGGCGTCGATGGAAATCAATCCCGAGCCGCTCTTCCTGCTCGGCCACTGGCGCAGCGGCACGACCCACCTCCACAATCTGTTGGGACGCCTTCCCGGCCACACCTACCCAACGGTGTACCAGGCCGTGTTCCCCGGCTGCTTCTTGACCACGTCGAGTTGGGTCCAGCCCCTCACGGCGCGGTTGATGGGGGGCACCCGTTCCTACGACAACGTGAAACACGGCTGGAACGAAGCCGCCGAAGACGAAATCGCGCTCGCCAAGCTGACCGGCATGAGCCCCTACATCGGGTTCATGTTTCCCGGTTACGCCCATCGCTACGAAAAGTATCTCGATTTCGAGGAGTGTTCCGTCGCCGAACGCACGGCGTGGAAAGACGCATTTCGGTACCTCGTCAAGAAAATCATGCTGGCGACCGGTGGCGACCGCGTGGTCGTGAAGAGTTGCACCCACACCGCGCGAATTCGACTGCTCCTTGAGCTGTTTCCCAACGCGCGATTCGTGCACATCACGCGCCACCCCTACGAGGTGTATGCCAGCACGATTCACATGCGGTCGCACACCGACTGGGAGAATCATTTCCACCTCCCAGAAGGCGACGCGGAAGAGGTTCGCAGCCGGCAGACGCTGACGCTGGGCCAGAAGATGTTCGAGCGCGTGGTGGACGACCGACGCTTGATTCCCGAAGGAAACCTCGTGGAAATCAAGTACGAAGACCTGATCGGCAACGAGATGGCCCACGTCGAAAACATCTACAAGACGCTTCGCCTGTCCAACTGGGACTCAGCGAAGCCGGTGCTCGCGGGCTACCTCGAAGGTGTGAAAGGCTACAAACGCAACAAACTCAAACTCGACAAGGGTCGCCGAGACGAGGTGTTCGAGCACTGGCGAGTCATGTTCGACACCTACGGCTACGAGCGGGAATTCAAGGTCGGTTAATATTCTTAGCGCCTGCGACGGGGACTTCCATGCGTTTCTACTTCGACTTTATCTCCCCATTCGCGTACCTCGCAAACAAACGTGTCCACGACCTTGCAGCGCGCCACAACCGAGCCGTGGAGCTGGTGCCCATCCCTTTCGGCGTGCTGCTCGACCACCACGGACACAAGGGTCCTGCAGAAATCGAAAGCAAACGCATCTACGTCTTCAAGCAGGTCAGCCGTATTGCAGCCCGCGAAGGCTGGCGGCTCACGCCACCGCCCGCCCACCCCTTCAATCCAATCCTAGCGCTCGCTGTGGCGTCCGTGCCTGGCCCGAACCAACGCCAAATTGTAGACACCCTGTTTGACGCCGTGTGGGCCGGAGGTCCAGGCGTGGCGCAGGTCGAGCAGATCGTGAATGTGCTCGACGCCGCTGGGCTTTCCGGACAGCAAGCCGTGGCTCAGGGCGTGGAAGGGCGCGCCCGGGTTCGCGCCCAGGCTACCGAAGCCATCGCGGCCGGCGTGTTTGGCGTGCCCACCATCCTCGTCGACCGCGAGCTGTTCTGGGGCGTCGACGCATTCCGTGACATCGACGCATTTCTTGGCGGTCGCGACCCCGTAGACCTACAGGGCCTTCAACGGTGGAAGGACCTGCCTGTAGGCGCCACGCGCAAAGCCGCCTCAAAGGCGGAATAAGAGCGCCGCGCCCGACCTACCAGCCTGCCGGGACGAAACCCGCATCTCGGAACACCTCGTCGCCGTCGAACACCGTCCACAACACCACAGTCTCGGCAAGAGTCTCGGTTGAAAACGGGTCGCGGTCCACGACAACAAAATCGGCCCGTTTGCCCACCTCGATCGAGCCTGCGATGTCGTCAAACCCAAGGAGCCAGGCGGCATCCGTCGTCATCGCCCGAAGGGCCGATTCCACGTCGGGAAGGCTCTGATCGCCGCGGTCCACGGCACGCGCGATTCCCACAAATGGCGACATTGACGCCACATCGTAATCGCTGGAAAGCGTGATCCGTGCCCCAGCCTCATGAAGGTCGCGCACCCGATAATTCAGCGTATTCACCCGCTCGGCGCCCACCACGCGGTCGCTGTCATGGAGGAATTCCGGTTCGGTCCACCAGCCCGCCAGCTGGATATCGGCGGTGACATTCAATTCGGCAAATCGGGGGATATCCTCGGGATCGACGAATTCTACGTGGGTAATCCGGTGGCGCCGACCCAGATCACCGTGCTCCACCCGCGCAGCTTCGATGGCGTCGAGCCCCTCCCGAACACCGCGGTCTCCAATGCCGTGGAGCTGAACGTCGAAACCCGCTTCTTCCAACTCCGACACATATCGTTTCAACCGTAGGGGATCGAAATAATTGAGTCCAAGCGGATCCGTGATCGCGTTGTCCGTGTACGGTTCGAGCAAGGCTCCGGTGGTGATCCACACCAAGCCGTCTACATACATCTTCACCTGTCCGAAACGAAGCTTCGCGTCAGGCGCAACATCGTAGTAGGCCTTCAACGTCGCCAACTGGCTGTCGTCGTCCTCGTTCGGGTAGGCCCACAATGGCACGTTGGCGCGCACCGTGAGCTCGCCGGCGTCGGCGACTGCGTGCCAGGCCTCCACGTAGCCCCGTTTCCAGTAACAACGCCCGTCGCCGATGCCTGTCAAGCCGTTCCGATTGGCCTCAGCGAGACCGGCCCGCAGCGCCTCCTCGTTGAGCGCTGGCATTTCGGCGTTATTCGCTAACGCCAGATCAAAGGCAGCCTCACTGGCCGCATCCATCAGCAACCCCGTAGGTGTGCCATCGGCTTCACGAAGGATGACACCCCCAGGGGGGTCTGGGGTCGTCGCGTCGTACCCAAGAGCCTCAAGCGCAAGCGTGTTCACCCAGGCTGCATGAGACGAAGCCTCCATCATGACCGCGGGCCGATCCGGAATGACGCTGTCCATCAGGCCCGCCGGACTGCCGGGACTCGACAGCGCCGACCACAGGTCAAAGCCCCAGCCCACGACCCAATCCGATCCGACCTGGTCATCCTGGCAGTTTTCCAACGTGCTGAGGTGCGAACTGAGCATTCCATAGCCGTCCACAATGCACGTCCCGCCGGCGGGATGAAAGGCCTCAAGAATGTGGTTGTGGACGTCGAACAAACCCGGCAACACCGTGGCCCCTTCCAGGTCGACGACCTTCGTGGTTGGGCCGATCCACAGCTCTGGCACGGGTTCAACGCCCACCCAGACGATTTCGCCGCCACGAATCGCGAACGCCTCGAAACGATTCGATGCGCCATCCAGGGTCACAACCGCCGCCTTGACGATTACCGCATCCGCAGGACCGTCCGTTTCGGGGGGCGGCGACGTGGTGGGCGTTGTGGGCGGCGTCGGTGGCAGATCGGCGTCCGACGTGACAATCGGCGCCTTCCCGGCCGGGTCTGAACTACACGCTGTGAGCACGAGCCAAATCATGCCAATCCGTAATCCGCAACGCGGGCCTCAGACCAGCGCGCTACGGCACGGCAAACTCAAATTCCGCGCCGGACGTAGAAACGACCGTGACGTGGTCGGGCTTGCTTGGGAACCATGCGTTCGCTTCGTATTGGGAGCCGAGTGGGGCGTACCGCATGCCTCCAGCACCGAGGACCCGAAGGGTGTACACGCCGTTGTAGGTACTCGTCGCCTGAATCTTGACGCGGGACGTTGGGGGATCCCAGCGAATCAAGGTCGGCACGACCTCTTCCGGAATCACCCCGAGGTCCTGATCGACGATAAAGTACCGAACAACTGGGCCCGCCTCAAGCGGCCCAAAGGTCTGGGCCGTCTGGTCGGGCCACACGACGGTCACATCCGCGGCCGTATCGCCACCGATGCCCAGGTTGACCACCCGTGAGGAATTTCCGTGCGCCGTATGCTGGCCCAAAACCCACTTGGCCTGGAATGTAGACGCCGAAACTGCAGACACCTCTGCGCCGACCGCGTTCGTATTGTTCAGTCCCGAGCCACGCAAACGAATGCCCACGGAGTTGTTCCCCACGCCAGAGTCGTTGCGATAATATCTCGGCAAACCGGCGTGGCTTACGAGGAGCAGGTCGTCGTCCCCATCCAGGTCGAGGTCCGCGGATTGCAGGCTTCGCCCAGCGACGCCATTTGCAAATGACTTAGGGGCCGCGAAGGAGTCTCCCCGGTTCATGAAGTACATGGCGTCGTCGGCCCCGGTGGCTGCGGTAACGGCCAAGTCCTGATTGCCATCGTTGTCGATGTCCAATCCCTTCGCATTCCACGAATTTACCGCGTAATCCAGGCCCAGGCTTGCAGATTGGTCTGGGCTGTAAGTTCCGTCGCCGCGATTCAGATAGATCGAGGCGCCGGCGGCCGTGAACGGGTCGTTGACCGGATCGTAAACGTCGGACGTCACGAAGTCAGGAAGCCCGTCTCCATTCACGTCCATGACGTCGCTCCCCATGATGGCCTGATCTGTCGTGCCAAATTCCCCCAAAGGCGCGTCTACCAGGAGATCCGTGAACGAGTCGCCCAAACCACTGTTGGCGTACAACTGGTCACGGTAGCACATTGCACAGGAGAAGTCCTTGAAGACGTTCCCCGCGAAAATATCCGAATCCCCGTCCGAATCGAAGTCGAAGGCGGTCGCGACAAGTGTGTCCCGCGCCGCCGGCCCACCAACCCCGGCGGACACAGTGACATCGCGGAATCCCATGCCGGGGCCGTTCATGAGCAGGCGATTGGTCTTATCGACCGGCCCGGTGGACCCGTCGAAGTTCATGGCCCAGGACGTCACGTAGATGTCGAGCAGGCCGTCTCCGTCGAAGTCGGCAATTGCCGCGCTGGTGTTTCTCCGCCCTAAGGGATCTTCGATTCCAGAGGCGAACGAAATGTCAGTGAAATTCGCGTTTCCGTCGTTACGGAACAACTGATTGGCGTGCCCCGCCGGTAAGTAAAGGTCATTCGTCACGCCCGCGTCCTGCGCAAGGAACTGTGGTGGTCCTCAAACGCAACGGCCGACTCCGCGATGTCGTCGGCGAACTCGGACGGCCTCCTCTGAACCTTCCGCGGCCGTACGACACCGACGCGGCGGCCGCCCGCCGACGGCGCTTGGGCGCCCGGTGCCAACGGCTACCAACGGGTTTGGATCACACCCTGAGGGGTCGTCGGCCTTGATCTGCCCCCCATTCCATGAGAGGGTGAAACAGCCTCAGGAACCTCATGCCCGTTCACAGCCAGCAGCAAGGGACCACCCCAGCCCCACCCACCACGTCGACCTCAACGTCCACGACGACCGATGGGCAAAACCAGCTCGGTAACGACGCCGTCCAGCAACAACTTCAGGCCGTGAGCCCTGGCCGACTGAGTTGGACCGGGGCTTTGGGCGAAACCCTCGGCGGCAAACTCTACGACGCGATGGCGCCTCAACTCACAGACGACAAACTGCTCGGACACGCGAACAGCATCGTCGCCGCCGCCATCGAAGCGCTGCGGGGCGAGGTCAACGGCAGCGTGACCCCTACCGACCAAGAAGCGGCCGCGCTGTTCGTCACCCACCTCGACGCCGCGATGCGCACCGCAGCGCGCCAAGCGGTGGTCGCGTCCGGTCTCAGCCAAGGGATCCGTGACTTCGCAGACGCCCACCCCTTTGAAGTCGCGCTGGCAGCAGTGGCCGGTGCCGTCGCCTTCGTGTTGTCCAACCAAGACATTCCGTTGCTTTCCACCAAACTTGGGCTTGGGGGTGGCCATGGCCTCGTGGTCGGCATCGATCCCGGTCGCACGTTGGCGCTCACCGTCGAGCAGGTCCGCGTCGGCTACACCTTCTCCGGCGACAACCTGGCCGCGCAGCTCACCGCCGACGTGTACCCAGACGGCCACGCTGTCGCCGGCAACGTTTCCGTCAACCCGACCGAAGACAGCAGCGTGGACCTGAGCGGCAGCCATACCGATCGCGCGGGAACCCAGCTTTCTCGCGTGGACCTGCGCTACAACCGACCGGAACTCAGCGCGGGCCTCGGGTGGCAGAACCAAGTCGGCGGGCCAACGCCCGGCCAAAGTCTGACCGGGTCCATCAGTCAGCGGGGTGCTCCAGGTTCCGTTCTCGGCCAAGCCAGTGGCCTGTGGCACGAAAGCGGCGCATGGAACGCGGGCCTCGGCGTCGGACAAACCCAAGGCAATGCCAGCTGGTCGGTCGAGGGCTACACTGGACAGACCTCCGCCGGGACGATGGACACAGGCGTACGCGCGATGTTCCGCCTGCGTTTCTGACCCAAAACCACGGCAAGCGCGAGTCCGACAACCCCGAGCCCAGGCGACGCGCTGCCGTCACACGCACAACCCTGCGAAGCCTCCCCTTCCAAGGAGGCGGTATCCACTGGCGCCGTCGTATTTGTCGACCCCACCCGCAACGCAATGTCGGCACACTGGTAGTACAAATCGTTGGTCCCGGCCTCGTACGGCGGCTTGTCGAGCATCAACTGAATCAGCTGCAACGTGCAGTTCTCGCATGGCGTATCAGGTAGGGTGACCTCCACGCTGAATACGCCGTCGTCCTGGTCCGGGATTTCGTCCAACAAAACCCCATCATTCACATAGAAATCGTCCGTCGTCTTCGGGTCCTCAAACGAATCGTCACCGTCTTCGTCAAACGCGATGCGGTACGTGGAAGGGTGGTCGATGGTCTCGTGCCAACGCACCCGAATCGTTTCGCCGGGCGCATACACGGTCACATCGTCGCCCCGTTGATGATCCCCTGCCCCGCACGGTCCGTCCTTCAACGAGTCCGTCACGGGGCTCGGTTTGTCCATCTCGATATGGGCCAAAGCGACTGAAACCAATGTAAGCACCCAAGCCACGTGCAACCTCCCGGTCGACGGCGCTCTAGCCCCGACTGCGGGGCGTCGCCCACGAATCAGGCTAGACCGCCAGCCGCCGGAGGCCACGTGTCCGAATTCCGCACGCGAATCGAGGAATACCTCAGCTCGTCGGACCACCTTTCACGCCGCCACATCCATCCGCGCCTGCTGAAGATGTTCGAGCTCGGCGGCATGTCAGTGGCCTTTACCCGCGCTGACGGTCCCTATCTGTACGACAAAGACGGCAACCGGTGGCTCGACTTTCTGGCCGGCGGCGGGGTCTATTACCTCGGACGCAACCATCCCCGCATCCACCAGGCCCTCATCGACGTCCTGTCGATGAACCTCCCCAACCTCGGGGTCGGCAGCGCCTCCGCGCTCGGCGGCCTGTTGGCGGGCAAGCTCATCGAACATGCCGGCCCACACTTCTCGAAGGTTGTGTTCGCCAACGCGGGCAGTGAGGCCACCGAAGTGGCACTTCGTTTCGCCCGGCAGGTCACGCGCCGCCGCCGTTTCTTGTTCGTCGAAGGTGCATTCCACGGCCGTTCCTACGGCGCCATCAGCGTGTGCGGTTTCTCGCAGATGCGTACGAACATCGAGCCCGCGATGCCTGTGTGTACGCCGATTCCACCGAACGATATCGACCGATTGCGCCAAGAACTTCGCTACGGCGACGTCGCCGCCTTCATCTTCGAACCCGTGCAGGGCATGACCTGCAAGGTGCTCGACCCCGACTACCTGCGGGAAGCTGAGGCACTCTGCCGCCAGCATGGAACCTTGCTCATTGCCGACGAAGTGCAGACCGGCCTCGGACGCTGCGGTTCGTGGTTCGCCACCACCGGAATGGGCGTCCATCCCGACATCATGACAGTGTCAAAGACGCTGTCCGGGGGCCAAGCGCCTGTAGGCGCGGTCCTCATCAGCCACGAAGTCCATGAACGGGTCTACGGCAGCTCTTCGTCCGAACTCGTGTACTTCTCCACCTTTGCCGAGAACAATTTGGCAATGGCGGCGGGCCTCGCCACCATTCAAGTCCTGGAGGAGATGGACGCCCCCAACCTGGCCGCAACCAAGGGCAAGCTGTTGCGCGACGGATTGGACGAAATCCTCGGCCGCTACGACTGCGTGGACCGCATCGAAGGCGCCGGGTTGATGCAGACGATGTACTTCCGCGACAGCGCCAACGTCTCCCTGGGAACACAGCAGAAAGCCATGAAGGCGTTTGACTCCAGCGCGTTCGCCGCGTCCATTCACGTGGACTTGTTCAGCCGCCAGCGGGTGGTGGCCCAACTTCCCGGCCCCGGGCTCGACGCCATCAAGGTCTTACCGCCTTTGATTTCGTCAGACGAAGACATCACCTTCTTCCTCAATGGCCTCGATGACTCGCTCGCCGAGTTGTACGCCCGTCGCGGACCGCTGTTCGCGCTCGGCCAAGGCGTTGCCAAGAACACGGTCGGCAAAGCGCTGGCACCGTGGATGAGTCGATGGACCGGCGAAGGGGCGGAGAACTGACATGCGCACCACTCCCGCCCAATTCGAGCAGATCCTGGCGGCCGCGCCAGACCTCGCGGCCCGGTTCCTTCCCCGCGCCTCTACGGGGCCCACGTGGGCCCGGGCGCTCGGACCTCACCTGTGGGACCACAACGGCGACCGTTGGCTCGACGCTGCCGCTGGCGCCGCGTTCCTCGGGCGAAATCACCCGGGCGTGTCCCAAGCACTGGCAGACGTCCTGTCGATGGACCTTCCCAACCTCTGTGTCGTCAACGCATCAGCACTCGGCGGCATGCTCGCTGGCCGGCTGATCGACCGAGCCGGTGGTGGTTTCGGCAAGGTATCCTTCGCCAACTCCGGCTCAGAAACGACCGAGGTCGCCCTCCGTTTCTGTCGTCAGATCACGCGTCGGCGTCGCTTTTTGTACCTGAAAGGCGCGATGCACGGCCGGTCGACGGGTGCCATTAGCGTCTGCGATTGGCCCGAACTGCGGGCTAATTTCGAGCCGGCGATGCCCACCACGATGGCCGTGCCGATCGACGACATCGCCAAACTCCGGAAAGAACTGCGCTTCGGCGACGTCGCAGGCCTCATCGTCGAACCCGTGCAGTCCATGACTGGGCACGCCCCGGACGCCGCTTGGTTGCGCGAAGCCGAATTGTTGTGCGAACAATACGGTACAATTCTCGTCGTCAGCGAAGTCATGACCGGTCTCGGACGCACTGGGTCCTGGTTCCACAGCATTAGCAGTGGTGTGCGCCCAGGGATATTGACGGTCGGTGGTGCACTCTGCGGCGGGCAGACGCCGGTGGGGGCCGTGCTGGTCTCGGAGCCCATTTACGAACGCATTTATGCCGGATTTTCGTCGGGCCTCATTTACTTCTCAACGTTCGCGGAAAACAATCTGGCAATGGCAGCCGGAATCGCAACGCTCGACGCGCTCGAAGCCATGGATGCGCCCACAGTCGCTGCGGACCTCGGGGCCGCGCTTCACTCCGGACTTCAAGGGCTCGCGGCACGTGCAGGCGCCAGTGTACACGGCGCCGGATTGCTCGCCCACCTGCACCTTCCGGCCGAAAACGGCGCTGCCGCAACGCGGGTCGCCCAACGCATGGCCGACCAACATATTGCACTCCCGCCCAGCCCTCCCGGGTCGGACATCCTGAGGTTTCAGCTCCCGGTGGTCGCGGAACAATCCGACATCGCGGACTTGCTCGAATCCCTGGAAAACGCGCTCTTCGACCGGATTCCGCCCAAACGGACCGCTTCCGGCCCTCCGGAGCTTGAAACGGACGTGATCGGAGAGGTTCCAACCGCGTCCGCACACGACGCCTCGTCCGGCCCAGTGTTGACCGACGTGGACATCCTCGTTGTCGGCACCGGGCCTGGCGGTACCAGCGCAGCCATCGCGTTGGCCGAAGCGGGTCGACAGGTCCTCATGGTGGAGGCCGGTAACGGTAGTCCTGTGTTGTGGGACGGTGGGCTTCGTGCCACCCGTTCCGCCCTGCCCGCGCCGTCGATTCGCGGAATCGGCGGTGGCATGACGGTCGCAAGTCTGTGGACACGCCCCGACGGGCACAGCCTTCAGCGTTGGCGCGACGAACACGGCCTGCGCGACCTGGACGCCGACGGGCTGGCAGCGCACGCGACCGCGATCGAAACATGGTGGGACGGGGTTCCTCCCGTGGCCCCCACAGACGCGCGCGGACTGCGCTTCTCTGAAGCGCTCGGGGCGCGGGATCTGGCAGCGGAACCGGTGCGGATCGCGCCTACCTTTCAAGCCGACCGTCTCGCCCCCGTATTGGCAGCCGGCGGTACAATCATCGGAAACGTCGAGATCACGGCCTTGTTGGTCGATCAGGGGAGAGTCGCGGGAGCGACCGGAACCCGCCCCGACGGTAGCCACGTCCGCATCCACGCCCGTCACACCGTGCTCGCCGCAGGAGCCGTCGGTACCGCACTCCTCCTTCAAGGTCACGCGCCGGTCAGCGACCTGCGATTTCATCTGGAGGGCTACCTCCTGGCCCTGCTCCCAGACACGTTGGGCCCCTGGCCGGGGCCACTCGACGCAGCGCGCACGACCGCATGGCGTCAGCATGGTTTCGACGTGGACGTCGTACAACCCAACGTCGCCGACATCGCCAGCCGCTTCGGCGCGGAGCCCCGGGCGCTCAAGCGTGCGCTGAAGAAACTCGACCGCATGGTCGCACTTCGGGTGCGCGGCGACGCAGAAGGCTCGACCGGTCGTGTGCGATCAGGCCGAACCGGCTTGGTTCTCGATTGGGCGCCCACACAGGCCGACGTGGACCGCATGGTCATGGGTCTGACCGAAGCAGCGCGTTTGTTGGTGACGATGGGCGCGGAAACCGTCTGGGCAGGCGCGTCGGGCCTCCCCGAAGACTGCTCACCGGAAGATCTGGTGGTTGCCCTGACCACGGGCCGTTTTGCGGCCAACGACCTTGGGCTACGTGCCATTCACCCCCACGGAACTGCAGCGATGGGTTCTGTGACACGGAAGAACGGCGCCGTGCTGGGCATCGACGATTTGTGGGTCGCCGACGCAAGCCTGTTGCCAAGCAGTCCAGGCGCCGACCCCGTCGTCACCGTCATGGCGCTTGGACACGCAGTCGGTTGCGCCATCGCTGCGTCAGGTACCGCTACGTAGCCGGGCCACCAGCCCCTCACATAACGCGCGGATTCCCTCGTCTTCAATCAGGCCCCGTCCCCGGCCTACCGAAGAGGTGTGGAGGTGGGCCACCATGGCCGGGTCCCATGCTGCGCCGAGCCAGCCAAACAGTGGCGCCAAAACTTCTACGGGTTTGCTCACGACATCGGCATATTCGACGACCCGAACGCGCTCATGAAACGCCAACTCCTGCGTCTCGAAGAGGCGGTTCCGGGCGTACCAAAACAACGCCGCGCCATCAAACGGCGTCAAATCATCCCGAAAATGGCGAAGCACTTCGCCGACGAGTGCCGCAGACAGGCCCTCGCCGCGCCAACCCAATCGCTCGGTTTCCCCATCCCGAAGGCGGCGAATCAAATCGTTTTGATGGGCTCCCCATTTTTCGACGGCCGACCTTGCGACGTCTTCCGGCTGCCTCCAAATCCACACGACACGACACGACGGAAAACGCTCGAGCAAATGCACGGCCCGCTGTGAGTCCGCCAAGGCGTGAAAGGCGACGAGCGGCGCACCATCCCGGCGGATGATGTGCTCCAACACGTCGTCCTCCGCCAGTTGGGCGTTGCTGCCGTTCCGCCGCAACGGGTAGGCGGGGTCCGGGCGCATGCCGTACATCGGGTCGCGCTTGAGGTGATTGTGCGCCCATACTGAGGGGGAGCGCTCCAACACCTGCGTGAGCATTTGCGTGCCTGAACGTTGGCAGCCCAACACGAAAACGGGCACGCTGTTGCCTACCGGAGCAAGCCGATGGGCAAGCCGACGACGTGCCCGCATCCACTGGTGGGCGAGTCGTTGGGGCACACGAGTCAAACTAGGTGTCAGGACTGCCACAGCTAAAGCGCCGGCAAATTCTGGGCTAGATCGGTCACCAATGGCGCCGACAGAACGACCTGCGGTTCCAACGCAGCCCACAAGGCCTGAGCAATCGGGTCCGCGGGGTCATACAAGTCCGTCGTCTCGGTGGGGTCGGCGGCCCGGTCATACATGTCTACAGCCCCCGACCAGGAATATTCCATGCGGTAATCCCCCATTCGTACCGCTTGACGGGGCAACAGTCGGGTGACCGTCGACGAGAAGATCGGCCTGTCATAGGCCGCTTCACTCACCGGGATTCCGGTCACCTCCGCCGGGACATCTATGCCGTACAGTTTGAGCAACGTGGGTGCAAGGTCAATGGCCGACGTCGGCTCGTTCCACGTTCCTTGCACGATATTTTTCGCCCAGAAAAGCATCAATCCGTCGTTCTCCTCGGGGCCAAGTTGGTAGGCGTGGCCTTGGTAACCGTGCTCAAAAAACCCCTCGCCGTGGTCATTCCACACCACCACCAACGTGTCCTCCAAAAGGCCGGCCGCGGCCACATCGATCCACATGGCTTCGAGCAGATTGTCCGTCCATTGTAATTCACCGTCATAACGAACGCGAAGGTGTTTTAGCAGGAGGTCCTGCTCCGCCTCGGTCATCGAGCCCCACTCCGCTATGGCCTGGTACTGTTCGTCTTTGTTGGCCAGGTCCCACGGCACGTCCGCCAATTCTTCGAGTCCGCTTAAGAACTCGACCGGCGGGTTGTAAGGCGCATGCGGCTCCTTGATGTGGAGGTGCAGGAACCAGCGGTCCACAAGTCCTGCGTTCCTGGCACTCTCAAGGCTCGTAATTCCCTCCGCTGAAATATTGAGGGCGGCTGCATTCGTGGGCAACCACTCCTCGTCGAAGCCCTGGGTGCTTCGCCATTCCGGGCTGTACCAGGAGTTGCTGCTCACGACGATGCTATAAAATCCAGACGGCCGTAGCCAGTCCGGCAGCATCGGCGTGCCTTCGGGCATGGGCTCGCGAAACTCGTTGGACAATCTCGGCTCAAACCCATTCTCTTCGTGGGTCCGACCCAATAGATTTCCCGTCGTTCCCGCAAAGGTCCAGTTCGAAAGGGTTTGGTGTTCTGTCAGCGCGTAGCCGGAATCGTGCAGGCCATCGAGGAAGTCGGTGAGGCCCGTTCCACCATAGGCCTTCAACGAATCCCTGCGAAAGGTGTCCACCGAGATCCACAACAGGTTCTTCGGGACAAATCCATAGAAATTCGGCGTTGTTCCTATCGGATCGCCATAATCTGCCGGGTTGACAGGCACCGGCGGCGGCGTAGGCTCACCCTCACCGCAGCCGGATAGAAAGGCCATCCACAACAAAGTAGGCATGCACTCGTTGTAGCCCGGCGGCCGGGCCACCGCGCAAATCTGGAGTGGCTCATGACCCTTGATCAACTCGTGACGGGCGTTCGCCCAGGCGATTTCGCCGTATTCGACGCGGACGGCACCCTCTGGACCGGTGACGTCACAGAATCGCTATTCGCCTCGCTGGTGCAACGGGACCTCAGGTTCGACCGGCTTCCGGACTCGCTCCAGCCGTATCCAGCGCACCCCGGTGAAGACCCGTTCTCGTACTACTTGCGAATCACGAAGGCAGACATCTCGCTCGGCTATGCCTGGATTGCCTCCGCTTTCGCTGGCTACAGGCTCGGCGACCTGGTGGAGAGGCTCGAAGCCCTTCAGGAAGAGGCAAGGCCCCCCAGCGGCCCGCACGGCCCGATTGCCGCACCGCACGTCCGGCCGGAAATGGTCGCACTTCGTGCCGCGCTGGAGGAGCGGGGATGTGCGTGCTGGATCGTCAGCGCGTCCCCTGAGCCGCTCGTGCGCTGGCTCGCAACCCACCCGCGTTTCGGTGCAGGATTCAACCCGGCCAGAATCATCGGTGTAGACGTGCTACTGCACAAGTCGGACGCGACGCTGTCTTGGGGCAGCTGCCGTGAACACGGGACCGTTCCAGACCTGGCTGCTTTGCACAGCTACAAGATGGGCACGCTGCTCCGGTCACCCAATCCGTGGTTCGAGGGCAAGGTCGCCGCCATTCGGCGGTGGATCGCACAGACCGCAAATCCGTGGCTCGTCGCCGGCGACAGCCTCAACGACGTGCCCATGTTGTCGATCGCGCATCATCGGGTTTGGTGGGGAAGCGGTGCACCACCCGCTGAGCTGGGACCCGTGTCGGTCGGTCTAGTCCAGACCAAGTAATACTGTCAGGTTGTCGGATCCGAAGTTCGACGTGACCACGTCGTCCAGGCCGTCGGCGTTGAGGTCCCATACGCCGACACCATAGGGCTGGTCGGCGGGCACAACCACCTCGACGGCGGCCGACCAATTCTCAGCGCCTAGCCCAAGTACGAAGCTGACGGAGTCGCGGCCCGGGTTGGACACCACGAAGTCAAGCAGCCCATCCCCGTTGAAGTCTCCCGTCGCTACGTCGGCCGTCAAAGCCGCCGCGCCACCCACCACGACGGGCACCACCTTTGGGGGTGCGAAGACCAGTGGCGTGGCTGTTCCCCCCAAGTAGGTCACGTCGTTCGTGTCTTCATTGGCCAACAGGACATCGAGGTCGCCGTCGCCGTCGAGGTCCTCTACGACCAAGGACACCGGGTCCTTGCCGGCGATTCCAACGCTGGTCAGCACCATCGCCGCGCCGGTCGAAAACGCCCCGGTACCCGTGCCTCTGGCCACGTGCAGAGAATGGTCGAAGCGGCACGCCATGACGGCGTCGAGAACGAGGTCCTCATCCATGTCGATGAGTTGTACATCCCTCGGCCCGTTGCACGGAAAGACCACCGATTCAAAGGTGAGGAGTCCGGCCACGTTCTCCATCGACACGAGTCCGTCATCAAACTCCGCGACGAAGACCGCGTCGAGATCGAGGTCACCGTCTACGTCGCCCAGCGCCCCAGCAGTCCCGAATTCGCCACCCCCTCCGGTGCTCGTTGCTGACGTCGTCCCAAAACTACCGGACGGGTTTTGCAGCCCAACGTAGGCCAACGACGTCGTACCCGACAGTGCAAAGACGTCGGGAAGGCCTGACAAACCGATGGAACCGATGTCCACGCTGAACAGCGCGTCGGCCACACCGACGGACTGTGAGGACGTAAAGGAACCGTCGCCCAGGCCCGCGAGCACGGCAACAAATCCACCATCCGACAACGAAACCGCCGCGTCCAGAAGGCCGTCTTCGTTGATGTCGCCCAACGCGACGTAGTCGGCACTCACGTCGCCGACGTACCCAGGCCACGCCCGGTAGGAACGCGGCACCGAAAAGGTCCCGTCACCTTGGTTGAGCACCACCACCAGGTCGGCGGACAACTCGCAGGCGACGACGATGTCGAGATCACCGTCTGAGTCCAGGTCGCCGAGCACGACGTCGTCTGGGCCATCGCCGTCCGCACCGGAACCGACATGGATCCCGATGGCCGGATCGAAGGCCGCCCCTCCGGGTAGGCCAAACAACACGCTGATATCGTCGTCGTCGAGGTCCGCGGTGACGAGGTCAAACTGGCCGTCGCCATTGAGGTCACCCGCCGCCAGCCCATGCGGCCCCTGCCCGCTGGTGGCACCTACGCCAAATAGGGTTTCAAATCGGACGGGCGCGCCAAGGCCCCCCACACCGTTGGCGACCAGCACGGTGACGTCGTTGGAGACGTAGTTTGCTGTCACGACGTCTTTCACGCCGTCGCCGGTGAAGTCTACGAGTACGATTTCCACCGGCTGGTCACCGCCAGGGCCAACCCGGGTTGTGAAGTTGCCAGAAAGCACGAAGGTGCCCGCGCCCAGGCCTTTAAGCACCGTCACGTCATCGCTGAACTGGTTTGCCGTGACGAGGTCGCCAACGCCGTCGCCGGTCACATCACCGTAGGCCACATCGATGGGCCCATCACCAGCCGGCGCAACAAACGTCACGTATTTGGCGTTCGCCACAAAGGTCGAACCGCCGGAACCGAACAATACGACGACGTCGTCAGTCCCTTGATCCGCGCTCGCAGCGTCGAGGTCCCCGTCCCCATCAAAGTCAGCCAATACGATTCCGAGCGGCGACTTTCCGCCCAAGCTGATCAGTGTGGAGGATTTCGCCAATTCATTAATCGCACGGCCTGCACCGGTAAATGTATCGAGACGGTCGTTACCGTTCGCGGCCGAGACGACGTCGAGGTGACCGTCCTTGTTGACGTCCGCAATGGCGATTCCGGACGGTCTCACGCCGCTAACACGGGTCTGTGGTGGCCAAAGATCTCCGGACGGCAACCCGATCGCGACGGTGAATTCGTCCGACAACTCGTCCGCCACCACGACGTCAATTCGGCCATCGCCGTTGACATCGCCGAGGTCGAGGTACCGAGGTCCATCCCCGTGCGCCAAGGGGTTGTTGTCGAGGGGGGCGATCAGCGCCGCGTCAAAACTGACCGTGGCCGACAGGCAGCTCTCGAAACAGGCGCCGCCGTG
Organism: Klebsiella pneumoniae; assembly: GCA_945861065.1. GTDB lineage: Bacteria > Myxococcota_A > UBA796 > UBA796 > SXOB01. The sequence goes on from CAMASI010000012.1 coordinate 33,248, forward strand.
CGCACCGTTTGCAGCGCCGTCGTCGCACTCCTCACCTTCCTCGATAGCGCCATTCCCGCACCCGTCGAGGATGCAGACCGACGAACAACCATCGCCATCGATCAGGTTGCCATCGTCACAGGCTTCGATTGCGTCACGAATGAAGCCGTCGCCGCAGGAGGCGGGTAAACAGTTGGACGGGCAGGCATCATCGTCATCGATGTTGAAGTCGTCACACAACTCCCCGCCATCAATCACCCCATTTCCGCACGCTTCCGTGCTCAGGCAATCGGAAGAGCATCCATCACCATCGGCGACGCCGCCGTCGTCACAGCGCTCGAATTCGTCCCAGATGAAACCGTCACCACACGAGGCGGGCTGACAGACCGAACAGGAATCGGTCTCGTTATCGTTGGCGTCGTCGCAGATTTCTCCCGGATCGAGTGCGCCATTTCCGCAAGTTTCTAGCAAACAGGCGGGGCTGCAGCCGTCCCCGGGAAACAGATTGCCGTCGTCGCACAACTCGCCCGTACTGTGAATTCGGCCATCACCGCAGGTCGCCGGACGGCAGGTGGAGGGGCAATCGTCGGTGTCGTCGAGGTCCCCGTCATCACACAGCTCGCCAGCGTCGAGGTTTCCATCCCCACAGGTGTCGAGCACGCAGGACGAGGAACAACCGTCGCCGTCGAACAGGTTGCCATCGTCGCACCCTTCGGTCAGGGTGAGGGCGCCGTCGCCACAACCGAGCCCTTCCAACTCGCAGCCGGGCGAACACCCGTCGCCGGGTGAATGGCCGCCGTCGTCGCACGCTTCGAAGGCGTCGATGACGCTGTTGCCACACGATTCAAGCACACAGTCGGCAGAGCAACCGTCTCCGCCGAGGTCGCCTCCGTCCTCGCAGGTTTCGCCGGGGTCGAGCAGCCCGTTGCCGCATCCTTCGAGCACACACCAAACGGCACAACCGTCCCCCGCCGCGTTGTTGCCATCGTCACACGCTTCGCCAGGGTCCAAGAGTCCGTCGCCGCATCCGGCCCCGCTGTACTCGATGTCGCAGGTCGCCCCGCAACCATCGCCCTCTATGACATTGCCGTCTTCGCACCCTTCGCCCGGATCGAGCATTCCGTTCCCGCACCCTTCGGCCACGCAGAATCCGTTGCACCCGTCGCCCGGGTTGTTGTCCCCGTCGTCGCAATCTTCGCCGGGATCGGTCACCCCGTCGCCGCAGGTGGCCGCTATTTCCACGACACAGGCCGCGTCGCAGCCGTCTCCGCTCAAGCCGTTGCCGTCCTCACATTGTTCGCCCGGGTCCAGGTACGGATTGCCGCACACTTCAACCCAGCAACCGCGCCCGCAACCGTCGCCTCCGACCACGTTTCCGTCGTCACATTCTTCGCCGGGGTCATCGCTGCCGTCGCCACAAGCTGGACCGAAGGCCTCGACAAAACAGGCGGAAGAACACCCGTCGCCATCGTTCGCATTTCCGTCTTCGCAAGCTTCGCCGAGGTCGAGGTAGCCGTTGCCGCAGCCCTCGATCCAGCATCCGTGGCTGCACCCGTCGCCGTCATCGGGGTTGGAATCGTCACAGGCTTCGCCCGGCGCCAGCACACCGTCTCCACAAAAGACGGCCTCAAAGTTACAATCTGCGCTGCAGCCGTCGCCGCTCTCCCCATCACCGTCTTCACACTGTTCGCCGGGGTCGAGCACGCCGTTGCCGCACACTTCGAGCCGGCAGGTGGTGCCGCACCCGTCCCCCGCCACAAGACCGCCGTCGTCGCACTCTTCTGCGAGGTCGGTGGCTCCGTCGCCGCAACTGCCGGGCGCCGCGATCACCTCCACCTGACAAGCGCTGTCGCAACCGTCGCCTGAAGCCGTATTTGCGTCTTCGCAGGCTTCTCCCGGGTCGATGACGCCATTGCCGCACACTTCCACGTCGCAGCGAGGCGAGCAGCCATCCCCGGCGGCGAGGTTCCCATCGTCACAGGATTCGTCGGAATCGATGATTTCGTCGCCACAGCGCTGCGCGGGTTCGACCGTACATTCTGACGAACACCCATCGTCGCTCGCGGAGTTTCCGTCTTCGCATTGTTCACCGACAGCGACGTCGAGCACGCCATTGCCGCAGTACTCTTCGGACGTGCACAGACTGTTGCAGCCGTCACCGGACTGGCCGTTCCCGTCATCACACAGCTCGCTAGCCTCTACGACCGAGTTGCCGCAGGCGCCCACGACCGGGGCTACGTCGCCACCGCAGGCCGCCAAAAGAACGAAGAACAAAGCGCGCAAAACACACCCCGTGCCGTGGAGTATCCCACAGCCCGGGTGACCGTCATCGTAGCGGCGCTCCCAGGTTCGAGCAAATCAGCGGCGGGCCATGGGAATCGAACCCACCGGGCGCCGCCTCTCAGCGTGCCCCGACCGGTTTTGAAGACCGGGACCTGCACCAGCATGGCACGGCCCGCCACGCCCTTGCTAACGCGGCAGCCGCTTGACGCCTCCGACCGACGTACGTTAGGTCGATAAGACCCCATGCCCGCCTACCTTCTCGCCGTCGCCACGAAAATGGCTTTCGCGAACGGTGCCGGTTGGTCCCACTTCGAGGACCGACCCGGCGTTGTGGAGACCTTCGATTCGGTCCGCTCCTATGGCATGCCGCAGATGATGCAGGTCATCGAGGACGTGGGTGCGCGGCTGGCGGCGATTCACCCCCAAGCCGACGCCCTCGTCGTCGGCGACATCAGCGCGCTCGGTGGGGGCCCGCTGGAGGGCCACGTCACCCATGACCGCGGTGTCGATGCCGACCTCGGCCTGTTCCGACAGGGGGGATTCCAGCCCAATGGCGGCTTCGTTGACCTCGCCCCAGCCGAACTCGACTTGGCGCTCAGCTGGGACCTGATCCGACTCCTGCTCGATACGGGAAAGGTCGAGTACATTCTGCTCGACCAAGAGCATATCGACGCCCTAAAACGCTACCTCGTCGTCGAGCGCCGGATGGACACCGACCTCGTAGACACGGTCTTCCCGTCGCAGGCAGCTTCGTGGAACCTCAAAGGTGTTGTCCGCCACGCGCCGCGACACGCGAGCCATCTGCACATTCACGTGGCTGGCGACCCCACCACGTGACAGCAACGCTGTGAGGCCCGCCCCGGGCGGCGTGGTGGCAGCGGGCCACTCGGCCACAGCCGACGCAGCCGCAGCACTCCTGACGGCAGGGGGCAACGCCATAGACGCCGTCGTTGCGGCCGCGGCTGCAAGCTGGGTCGCGGAACCCTGCTTGACCAGTGCCGGCGGTGGCGGAATGCTCCTGATGGGCGACGGCGCTTCCTGGGAAGCCGTGGACTGTTTCGGTATGGTGCCCGGCACCGGCTTGGATGCGGCCAGAAACCTCGATTTCCACGAGATCGCGGTGGACTTCGGACCCGTCCGCCAAACATTTCATGTCGGACGGGGGTCCGTAGCCGTGCCCGGCTTGCTCGCCGGCCTCCTCGACGTGCATCGTCGGGCCGGTCGCGCGCCGCTGACCGATGTGCTCGCGCCCGCGGTCCACCTCGCACGCAGCGGGGTCGCCCTCACAGAGGCGATCGCGTTCATGCTGCGAATCATCGAACCGATCGCCCAACTCACGCCGGGCACACGAACCCTCTTCGGGTGCCACAACGGCATGCCCGGAACCGGGACAGTCCTCACCAATCCCGATCTCGCGGGCTTTCTTGAGGCGCTCGGACACGATGACGCTCAAGCCATCGGTGACCTCTGGGTCCCTGGCCTTCTTCAAACGTTCGGCCCAGACCAGGGCGGCCGGCTAACGTCCGCCGATCTCCGGGCTTGGGCACCGGTTTCTCGTCCCGCACGCGCCACGCCCTTTGCCAACGGTGTCGCCTTCACCATGCCACCGCCCGTCTCAGGGGGCGACATCGTCGCAGTGGGTTTGCGCGCTGCCGATCGCCTCGGCTTGCCCAGCAAACCACGAACCGACAGCTCGCGATGGGCCGACATCGCCCGTTGCCTGGCAGCACAAGCCGCTGCAAGAGGAACCCACATCACGACGTTGGACGACCGAACGATCGACGCATGGCTCTCCGCCGTGCCGGGCCGGGAATCTCGGGTTGCCGGCAATACAACCCATGTGAGCGTGATGGACGGCAACGGCCAGTTCGCCGCATTGACCCACAGCAACGGCGAGGGCTGCGGCCACGTAGTGCAGGGCTTGGGCGTTCACCTCAACAACTTTCTCGGAGAGGAGGACATCAATCCCCTGGGTTTCCACATCGCACCCCCAGGAAGCACGCTCTCCACCGCAATGGCCCCCACTGCTTGGGTCCGCGGCGCCGATGTCGTCGTCGTCGGCTCAGGCGGAAGTAAACGAATCCGGTCCGCAATCGCCCAGGTCCTCATACATATCGCCTCCGGTGACACGCCCGCCGCCGCCATTGCCGCTCCCCGGTTGCACGTGGAAGGTTCGCAACTCAGCTACGAAGCCCAAGGGCTTCCCAACGAAGCGGAAGAAACCCTGCGAGCACGATGGCCAAACGCCGTCCGCTTCGACGAGCCCAGCATGTTCTTCGGGGGCGTTCACGCCGTCGGTCGCTCAAATCACGAGCCCTGGGCGGCCGCCGACGGGCGCCGGGGCGCCGCCGTACGTTTCGCGCTCACAGCCCAATGACCTCCGCAATTCGAACTTCTACTCCTCAGGCTCGGTCGGGTCGAAGGCAAACGTCGCCACTTCCTCCGCTAGGCCTCCAGTCCAAGCCATCGAACCGACCCACTGCCCGTCCGAATAGTTCGCCACGATCAGCAGATCGGTCTCCGCAGCGGCAGGCACCCAGAGGCTTCCACGCACATCGCTCGACGGAATGGCACCTACCAGTTCGACGGTGCCGTCATCCATGGCGGTGGCCGACCCCGAAAACACCTCATCCAACAAGCCGTCCCCGACCCACAAGGAGGCCACCACACTGACCTCATAGGCCGGCCGGCAAGCCGGAGGCTCGCCCGAAAGCAGTCGCACTTCGGCGTCTTCAGAATGGAATTCCAACGAACCATCCAGCGAGCTGTCACCCACCAGCACGTCGCCGCCCCACCGGCCACTCGCCGCATCCAACAGCACTCCGGCGGGGAACGCCATCCCGGCCGCGGTGGTCGCCGGGTCATCGACCAAGCTGGTGCTCCCGCAATCCGCAAACACCTCCGGTTCGTGCAAAGTCAGCGTTTCCACCTCGACCTTGGGTCCAACACACGCCACCATCAGCCCAAGGCAGACGGCCTGCAGCGCCAACCCGATTGGGAGTTTGACCATCGCCTGCTTGTCCATGCCCCAGACTACCCAAGGAAGGCGCAGCACTTGTCACCACACGTCACGAGTCGTCGCGTTCCGTCACAACAGCATCGAACCGTGAAGATCTGACCCATACCCCGCGGAACCTTAAAGGAACGTCGATGTGGACGATCTTGATCGCCTGCGAGGCCACACAATCCGCGGTGCGCCATGCGCCGCCATCGCCGACCAGCGCGCCGATAACCACGGCAGACGAAACCGGCGGCCCCGCGAGCCGGTCGGAGCCCACAGACACCGCGGCCGCACAAGAACCTTGCCCGGCAGGCATGGCGACGGTCGGTCCCTCGCTGTGCATCGACCGATGGGAGGCTTTCCTCGAGGGACAGTCGCCGTACGAGGTTCCGAGCGAGGGCGTGGCCGTTTCGGCGTTGGGAAGCGTACCCCAAGGCTACATCTCTGGCGACGTCGCCGAACTCGCTTGCCTTGCTGCTGGCAAGCGCCTGTGCACGTCGACTGAATGGCAACTCGCCTGCAGCGGCGAGGCGGGACGGACCTATCCCTATGGAGATCTGTACGACGGCGACGCCTGCAACGACACGCGGACCCAACACCCCGTGGTGGAACTGTTCGGTGCTGACGCAGATTGGAGCACGGCACAAATGAACGACAGTCGGCTCAACCAGCTCCCGGACAGTCTGGCCGCGAGCGGTGACTTCGCCGCCTGTGTGACACCCGAAGAGGTGGCTGATTTGCACGGAAATCTGCATGAGTGGGTCGCTGACGCAGCGGGTAGTTTTCGCGGCGGTTTCTTCGTCGACGCTGTTCTGAACGGGCCAGGCTGCAGCTACGTCACGACGGCCCATGACCGCAGTTACCACGACTATTCTACCGGATTTCGTTGCTGCACCGACCCAACGCTTCCGTGACCGGCCGCGGAAACTGATTTCGCAAAGAATCCCGAACCAAGATGCCCGCACTTTCATGTTACATTCGCCATGCGGCTCCCCGCCGCGTCAGCTCCCGTTCCCTCCCCTCCCTCCCCGGCAATCCCCATGCTACCACTGCTTTCCGCGTATGCGTTGGCGCAGGCTGTGCCTGCAATCGATGGCCAGACGTGGCGCCCGCCGTTGGATTCCACCACGACCGTATGGACTGAAACGAGCGCCGTCGGTCCGGACGGATCCGGCTCGGCCGCTGCATGGATGTCCTACGCCTACCGTCCCTTGAGGGCGACCGACAGCACCACGGGCGAACGCATCCCGCTGTTGTCGGACCTGTGGCAGACGAACCTGACCGCTCATGCCGCGTGGGAAGGGCTGCGGCTCGGCGCCGATCTTCCCCTGGTGATGTTTGCCGGCTCCGCGGTCGCACCCGACGGCGCAGGCCTCGGGGACACCGCGCTTGACCTGAAATGGGGAATCACCGATCCCCAGGATGCGCCGCTCGGCGCCGCGCTTGGGGGCAAGTTGATCCTTCCGACAGGCTCGCTTCGAGCGCCCGTAGGCGCGTCGGCGATCGGTTGGGAAGTGTACGCAGTCGCTGAACATCTGGAGGGGGACTTCTCGGTGATCGGCAACGCCGGGCTCCGCGGACTTCCTCGCGGAACCTGGGGCGACTTGGTGTGGAACGACCAGGCTTTCGGCCGGGTGGCCGGCACCTACAAGCCCGTTGAACACCTGGGCGCAAGCGCCGAGTGGGTGGTGCAAACCCAGTTCTCGCCCAGAGAGAATCCTGCGGGCACAGCAACAGAACTCGTCGCCGGAGGTTTGTGGTCACCACGACGCGACCTCGTCGTGCGCGGCGGTGTCGGTGTGGGGCTCTCCACCGCTCCGGGCACGGCGGGTTTCCGCTCCTTGGCGAGCATTGCCTGGGTCCCCGACCCGCATCGCGACCGCGATCTTGACGGACTCGCAGACCGCGCAGACCGCTGCCCCATCGGTGCCGAAGACCGCGACGGTTTCGCCGACGACGATGGTTGCGTCGACCCCTCCAGCCATGTGTCACTCCGGATTTCCGACAGCGCCGGCAACAACGTACCTGACGTTGTCGTGCTCGTAGACGGCCCGGAACACAAGCGGTGGTCCGGCGGCGACCTCGACATCGAGTTGCACCCAGGGACCTACAAGGTCACCGCATCCGCCCCAGGCTACTTGACCCTGGAACGCGACCTTGTCGTGCCCGAGACGTTTGCCGTCCGCCTCATCGACACGTTGGTCCCCATCATCGGCACGGTGTCCGTGCGAGCCGTAGACCTCGCTGGGCGACCCCTGCAAGCCTGGGTGACGCTGTCGGGGGGCGAGGCGATTCCAGCCGACGGTAAGCCAATTCAAACGTCAGTCGGCGAGCATACACTCGTCGTCTCGTCGCCCGGTCACGCCGCTGCAACGGCGAGCCTTGACGTGCGCCTCGGCGAAGCCCGCGAATGGACCGCCGTGCTCGGCACGCTTCCTACGCTGTCGGTCGTGCCGCGCCGACCGACCGACAACGAGGGTGGGACCGCAACCGCCAGCCCATAGCGGCCGCAGACCCCCCACAATAGGGCCGCGCCGATGCTTCTCCTCCTGCTCGGTTGCGGCACAACGCCCGAAGAATCAACGCCCACCGACACCGCCCCAACCACGGGCACGGTGGCGCTTCACTTTCAGCTCGATTCCGTCTTGCTCAGCTACGTGGATCAGCCTCCCGTCGGCGCCTTCTGGGGCTCCATCTACCTTTCGGAAGATGTCACGGGACTCGGGCCTTCTGAAGACGCGCGTCCCCTCGAAGACGTGTTCGTGGTTGCCGTGGACCTGTCCGACCTCACCCTGCCTGCCCTTTACACCACAGCCGCGCTGCCCGTGGGGCGCCTCACCGTGCTCGGCTTCGTGGACACAGACGGCAACGCGGTCACCGACAGTCCTGACCCCGATGACGGCGACCCCGTCACGTTGCCTGGCGAGAATGGTTTTGACGTCAGCGCCGATACGACCACCGACGTCACCGTGTTTTTCGGTCTCCTCAACCCTTAGGGGCATCCATGTTCTTCCTACTCGCAGCGTGTTCGCCCGACGTCGATTTGCCAGAAGGCAGCGCGTCTGTCTCCGAGGTCGAAGACCTCCGTCGCGATGACTTCCCATTGCCACCCGAGGGCGGCATGCAATGGATCACACCGGACTACGTCATTCCCGCATTCAGCGAACAAATGATGTGCTGGGTGACGACCTGGGAGGGCGAGACCACCGGGATCTCTGGCTTGTACACGTACCAAAGCCCGCTCGGACACCATGTCGTCGTCAATCTCACCAACGCAGACCCTACCGCACTTCCCGACGGCTCCACCTTCGACTGCACTAAGACCGAAGACCTTCCAATGACCGAGCTTGAACCACTCATGGTGGGCGGCGTCATCGGCGGCGCGGAAAACAACAACGAGGGCGCCGTGGTCCTCCCAGAAGGCATGGCGACGCGCCTGGCATCAGGCTCCCGTCTCATTCTACAGTCACACTACGTGAATGCCACGGCGAACGACATTCTCGTTCGCGACGTGGTCAACGTGGCCTTCGTTCCAGAGAGCGAAGTGGACATCTGGGCGGCCGCCTTCGTGCACGTGCAGACGGACCTTGCGATCCCCGAGGGCCCATCTTCCATCGACTTTAAATGTACCTGGGAACAGGACGCGACGCTCCTGTTCCTCGGCGGACATATGCACGAATGGGGCGCCTCATTTTCGACGAAATATACCCCGATCGGTGGCGAAGAAACCGTGATCTACGACATTCCAGCGTGGGATCCGTTGTACCGCGACGCGCCTCCGGTCAACGACTACCAAGCAGCCCCCTGGGTTGTGTTTACCGGAGATAGTTTCACCACGCATTGTGCCTGGGACAACGACACCGGCGGCGTTCTCGAGTTTCCCGCCGAAATGTGCGTGACCTTCGGAATGTTTTACCCGTCGCAAATCCCAGTCGTGTGTGAGTCATGATGTGGTTGCTGATCGCCTGCGCAGGAAACGCCACGACCGACACCGCTTCGAAACCCGCCACGCCAGACTTTGCGACGATTGAGGCGGACATCCTCCGTCCCTCTTGCGGGTTCAGCGTCTGCCACGGCACGGGGACGGGCGGATTGACGCTGACGGGTGAAGGCGACCATGTGCGGCTGATCGACGTCGAATCCGTGGGCCAGCCCGGTTCCATACTGGTCCTTCCGGGAGACTCCGCCAACAGCTACCTCCTCCACAAGATGGAGGGCGCAGCCGGCATCGTAGGCGACCCAATGCCAGCGCCCAACGGGAGCGATTCAGACGTTGTGGCGCAACTAAGGGCCTGGATCGACGCGGGCGCCCTACCGTAGGGTAGGAGCACCGCTCTAGTTCGCGGGATCGGGGTCTAGGACAAACACATAGCCCTCGTCGTCACAGTCAAAGGCCTGCGAACACGACAATAGCAGGTCAGCGCTGTCTACCGCCCACGACGGACAAGAGCCCTTCAGCCCATCGATGCAGATCTGCGCCTTGTCTTCGGCAAACGAACACGTCGCCAAGTAGTCTGCGATGCCCTCCCAATAAGAAGTCGTCAGCGACTCGCAGGAGGTCTTGCTGTCGTACACACCGTAAAACTCGGCGGCGTCGCACTTCTCCTGGAAGTCACACATCGCGAGCGCCGCATCTTCGCCCCACGACTCTGCGCTCACGGCACCGCCGCAGCCAACCAAGACTCCCAACAGAACGCAGCGCATCAGGTCACTCCAGGCGCGCTGCGCTAACCCTGTCACGAGGTGCGGGGCTTCGCCTCGGTGATCACGAAGAAACGCACACCATCGACTTCGAGCAACTTGCCACGGAAGTCAAGACCGGCCTTCGTGTCCGTCACGGCGTCCAGGATTCCATTCGCAACGACCGCGACGCCATCCGCGACCATGAACGGTACCGCGACTTCGGCGATCACTTTCTTCTTCGCAGGTGCAAGAACACCGCTGTACGCAAAGTCCGCGCCATCGAGCAGCACGCGCTGGGCCATCGAGCCCGTCGCATAACTACAGGCAGAACCGACCAACTCCGCCTTGGACGCGCAGTTCGCAGCGGCATCAGCGGCAGCCGCACCGGGACACGCAAATGCAGGAGCAGCCAAACCTAGGGTCGCAAACAACAGTAGACGCATGAGTACCTCCGAGCAATTCTGCCATAATCGATGCGCCCTCAGTCCGCCTCACGGCATCGATGGCGCTGCGGAACTGGCAACGGCTGGCCGCAACACCCAGGTCTCTCCGTTCGGAGCAATGAGCCGAGCCGTCAGCACGCCAGAGACGTTGGGTCGGGGCCCGTCCAACACCCAGTTCCCACCACGCACTTCGATCGTCGACCCGGGTGCGTCACGCACAACGGCCGCGGGCAACGCGCCTGGGTCCTGTCGGCTCCGTTCATCCAGCCAAGCGGCGTCGCCATCCACCCGCAAATACGGAATGGTCACGACCGTATCGCTGAGCCAGCGTAACGATACCCGCAGACCCACTTCTGACAGCGCGCGACCCACACTTCCAGTGTCGCACAACCGCGTGCGCGTCAAGTCCAGGGTGTCGGCGGAAAACCGGGCAGCAAGCCGATCCGTTTCACAATCTTCAGCCACCGTGGTCGTTGGCTCCGCGCCCCGCGTGATTCGATGGGTCACGATCCACAAGCCCTCAAGAGGCGCCGTCCAACCGACGCTGATCAACCAGGGCCACATCATGGCGTACCCTCCTCCATCAAGGACCGGCGCCAAGCGTCTAAATCAGGGCGCGTTGGTGCGGGCGTGAGCACCAACACGGCGTCAGTCTTCCGATCGCGCAGCAGCAACTCGTCGCCTCGTTCCCCTTGAATGAAGTCGGCAGCGCCCACCTCCACGGTGCACTTTGTGTCTGGCGGTGCCAGCTCATCGAGCTCGCTCGGCCGCACCTCCAAGGGCATCAGCCGGCCCCACCCCTGGCCACCGGTCGGTATCGTCACCACACCGTCGTTCCAAGAAACGGCCATTTGGAGGTGCGCGCCACAGGTCCACCACCCGCCCGCACCTTCACAGAGTGCTTCGTGCGAGACGGTCAGCCGCTCCCCTTCGAAGGTTAGGGTCGTCCGGCTCCTTGGGCAGCCGGGCATGGGCGTTGAAAACGCCTCCGGAGACGTCTGTTCACCGTGAACTTCCACGCCGACCAGCGCCCAGGTCCCCTCCAACCCGCGCCTCGGAGCCAGCAGACCGCAGGCCACCAGGAACGTCGGGAGGATCAGGTGCTCCCGCGACCGACGAAGGGTCGTTGCGGTTCTCCCGTATAGATCTGGCGCGGGCGGCAAATGCGGTAGCCGTCCGGGTCCTCGCGCATCTCCTTCCAGTGTGCAATCCAGCCAGGAATTCGCCCGAGCACGAACATGACGGTGAACATGTTGGTCGGGATTCCCATCGCACGGTAGATGATGCCGCTGTAGAAGTCCACGTTCGGATACAGCTTCCTCTCAATGAAGTAGTCTTGCTGAAGCGCCGCAGCTTCCACTTCTTTGGCGAGATCCAGCAACGGATCCTCGACGCCAAGAGAGGCAAAAATGTTGTCCGCGGCGTCTTTCAGGAGCTTCGCCCGCGGGTCGAAGTTCTTGTACACGCGATGGCCAAAACCCATCAGCCGGACGCCCGCTTTCTTGTTCTTCACGTCGTCAATGAACTGCTTGCAGTTCCCGCCGCTCGCCTGGATGCCTTCCAGCATCTCGATCACTTCCTGGTTGGCTCCCCCGTGACGAGGGCCCCACAATGCACACGTCGCACCGGCAACCGAGGCAAACAGGTTGGCCTCCGACGAGCCGACCATGCGCATCGTAGACGTTGAGCAGTTCTGCTCGTGGTCTGCGTGCAAGATGAGAAGAAGATTCAGCGCGTCTTCGATGACCTTGGGGACCTCGTATTCCTCGCTCGGAACCGCGAACATCATGCGGAAGAAGTTGGCGGGCCAGGACAGGTGATTCATCGGGTAGATGAAGGGCTGTCCAATCGACTTCTTGTACGCGAAGGCAGCAATCGTCTTGGCTTTCGCCAACAAGCGGATGATGTTCAGGTCCTGATCGGCTTCGTCGGGGTAAAAACCCGACATGGAGGCCATCATGCTCGCCATGATGGACATCGGATGGGCCGAGCGGGGATAGCCCTCGTAGAACTTCTTCATGTCCTCGTGCAGCAACGTGTGCCGCGTGAGGTCCCTGGAGAAGGCTTGGATTTCGGTCAACGTCGGCCAGTGGCCGTAGATGAGCAGGTAAGCGACCTCGACGAACTTGGCCTTGCCGGCGATCTCTTCGATCGGGTAGCCGCGGTAACGGAGAATCCCCAGATCCCCGTCAATGAACGTGACGCCGCTCGTGCAGGCGCCGGTGTTTCCGTAGCCCGGATCGAGGGTAATCAAACCCGTCCGATCCCGAAGCTTCCGAATGTCAATCGCACGTTCGTGTTCCGTGCCCTCAACAACCGGGAAGTCGTACTCCTTCCCCTCAAATATCAGCCTAGCCGTAGTCACGCGTCAGCCCCGCGGTGGTTCTGCGCGTAACCCACGTCACAGCGGTAGGTACCACACAGTGACGGTCTCTCCGGCATCGGGTACCGCGGTGCCATGAAGCAGCACCTGATGATCCGCTTCCTCCCAAGTCCAACCGTCTCCCCATTGCTGAACACCGAACAAATCCCGACCCATTTTTTCAGCAGGCGGAATGCTACGGGATTCCACGGCCACCAACAACGTCTCCGGATCCGGGTCTCCCAACAAAGGAACAGCACCACGACCTCCACCCACCAACGTCCCGATCTTGCGTAGGGCCTTTTCGAGGTCGGCGGGCAGGCAATTGTCCGCAAGAATCGATGATTTCACGCCGCCGCTGGCGTCGACCAGCACGTCGTACCGTTCGACACCCCAACTTGCGGTGATCCCACCGCAAATCACTTCACCGGCGTCATTGATCATCGGGCCGACCACAGCCCAAGCGACGGGGATGTCGAAGGCTCGAAAAAGCTCTTGATACTTACGGGGGACGGCGACGACCTCACCTTCGCGCCGCGAGTTGTCTCCTTCGTCGCTGACAATGACCGGTATGAACGTGGCGCCTGGGCGCAACAGGCCGACATTCGTGCCGACGTCCGCGTCACCGAACAGTTCGGGAAGTTCGAAGCACTCGACCGGTGGTTCTTCAACGGCCCGGCACAGCGCGAGAAAGACGGCCTCCAGCCCTTCCTCCCGTCCTGCGCCACAGTTGCCCAGCCATGCGCCAACGCCGCAGGCACAATCGAGCCCTTCTTGGGTCACGTCCCCGCAAGCCGACTCCGGGTCGGACGGCAAAGAATCCCGCGTCGGAAAACACGCTGTTTCGCACAAAAGGTTTTCCAAAAAACGGGCCGCGATGTCGGGCTCATCTCGTACCAGTACTGGTGAGGGTCCAAGAAGCGCTCCCCGATCCGTTGTCGCGTCTGTCGACGTGATGGCCAGCTGAAACGATGCAAACCGGGCCGGGTCGGAAACCTTGTCCACATAGGAGCCGACAGCGTCGGCGAGCCCGTCCGTCCCATAGCGAGCATCATCGCCTTCCAGGTCACGGACGAAGCCTCGGAAATGCACCCCCAACGACGTGGCTTCCTCCACCATGGATTTCGAGTTGTCCACGACAAAGAGAACATCCGCCTCATCGGACACAGTTCCCTGAAGGTGTCCCTCCACCTGCATGAAATCGTATCGGTTGCACGCAGCCCACACCCAGATCACAACGGCTCCGCACAGATCGAGCCATCGCCCAGGGCGAAGGACGGGTTGACACCAACGTCGAGGTCATCGCAATCGCCGAGACCTAGCAGGTAGCCGTCCTGGTCGAGATCTCCGTGGGGCGTCGGAACCACTGCGCCCAGGTCGATACACTGTCCGCCGCACCCACCGAGAGCCGCCTCACCGGCGTCGATGATGGCATGGTACATCAGTTCCCCGTGCGGACTCGCGCCCAGCACATGGAGCACCACCGGCGCAGGTCCAGCCAGGTCAACGCAGAACTTCCCAGACGAGTCGGACCAGCCGCGATGCGGCGCAAACCCGAACGGGACCACAGCCTCCACCTCCGCCCCCTCTAAGGGCCGCCCGCGCACATCCCTCAGTTGACCGCGGACGCAGGCCGTCGGCGCAACGGCCTGACCCACGGCGAACCACCCGAAGGACTGGATGGTGCGAGTACCGTCGACGAGGGGGCCGAGCTCCCGCCAAAACCCGTTCGACGAATCAAAACTGTAGAGCAAGGCGTCCACGGGGAGTTCGCCTAGGAAGGTCAGGGTTCCCCCATCGGCCAACGTGAGCAACTCGTCGTCCACGCTAGGCGCGCCCAGGAACACCGCCGCGGTCAATTTGACGGGTCCGATTGTGACGTCATCCACCAAGGACTCGGAATCCCCCGGCATTGTGCGCTGCCCGTCGATCACCCACGCCCACCGCAGGTCGGCAACACCCGCAGCGGGCGACCCATCGCGAAACAACATGCCGCCGTTCCACGAAAATTCCACATGGTCCGGATCGGTCCACGTGCCACCCGTTGACACGTCCACCTGGCTCGTGGCCGTCGGCAGCAACGTCACAAGTCCGACGCCTGAGCTGCCCTGCGCGGATTGAATCGTCGTCTTGGAATCCGCGAATCCGTCGGCCGAGCCCAGAATCACCAAACGACCGGGCGGCATGTCGTCGTACCGGAGGAACCCAGCGAGATCGGGCTCTGCGTGAGCGGCAGAGCCTACGTAGAATGTTCCGTTGGACACAACGACGTCGTCCGCGGTTCGAACAACCGCACGGATATTGGCCACACCGGGCTCCGGTGAGGCTCCCGGGCCACAAGCGAAAAACAACAGCAGCACGCGACAAAACCCGTAACGCTCGTCAAGTACCGAGAGGCGACCCTGCATGCAATCAAATGAGGACGCACTGCACCGCATCGTGCGAGATAACTGTCCGTAAGAGCCAAGAATCATGATCTGGGTGCAACTTTGGTTCGGCTGTTCCGCACAACCCGTGGAGACCGACGTCCTCGTCACCGTGAGCACGGACGGCGAGCAGCCTGACGAAGACACGAGCACCGACGACGAAATCCCGCCGCACGACTCAGGGACGACAGACGACAGCGACGATTCAGTCGACGATTCCACCCTCGATTCGGCAACGCCCACGCCCGAGGACAGCAACGGCGACTCCGCGTCCGTGACGGACACCGCGACGGACACCGCAACCGTCACATCGCCCACCCTGACAAATGCAGACCCCATCGTCGTGTATGCGGTTCGACACGCTGAAAAGTGGGACACGGGCGCCGACCCAGGGTTGACGCCTGAGGGGCTCGAACGGGCCGAAGCGTTGGGCGTCATGCTGGTTGGCGTGCCCCTGGCGGCCGTCTACGCGACGGACCTTCAGCGGACCCAACTCACGGTGAAGCCCGCTGCGGACAGCCATGGCTTAGCAATCCAGACCGAACTCGACGCCGAGGCGGAGTTGGCCAACCACATCCTCGAAACGCACTCGGAACAGCGCGTATTGCATGCAGGTCACTCCTATACCCTTGGCACGTTCTTCGAAACGCTAGGCGTCGAGGAGGTGCCTGCCATCGTCGACTACGGGCAGTTGTGGACCGTGACCATCCATCCGGACGGCGCGGTAGACATCGTCGAGTCCGCTTACGGGGACTGAGCAGTTGCGGCCTCGGTTCCGGGTACCGGGCAAGCTGCGATGTCGCCCAACGAACAGGCCTTGGCCACCAACACGGCAACACGTTCGGGGTCCCGTTCCCCACCGACGCGATTGTCGATCATCCAAGCAAGGCTGCTACAGGCCACGCCAAGGCCACGGGCGCAGGCGCGATCGTACAGTGACACCGCGCGCACGTCGTCCCGAATCATCCCAGTTCCGTTGCGAGCCAACCGCGCGAGATTCGTGCACGCCGCCGGATCGTCGTCCACGTCACAGGCGCGGGTGAACAGGGCGACGGCGCGGGTCAAGTTCGGGGTCGTGCCACGGCCCGTCTCCATCATCATGGCCAGGTTGTTGCAACCGGCCGACAACCCAACCGCGCAGGAGCGCTCATGCAGGCTGAGTGCGCGCACGTGGTCTACGAGCCCGCCCGCACCGCGACTCAGTTGCCGTCCAAGATTTGTGCATGCTGTCGGGTCCCCGATTTCGCAGCCAGTCCCGTAAAGTGCATTCGCCCTTCCATCGTCTTGCACCACGCCGGCGCCGTCTCGGTACAGGTTCGCAACGTCGTTACACGATGCCCCAATGCCCCCGGTACAGCCCCGCGTGAGGTATTGCTCCGCAGCGACCGCGTACCGCGCAACACCTCGACCCTCGACATACAAGCGGCCCAGTTCGTGGCAACTCTGGGCGTCTCCGCCGTCACAGGCGCGCGCGTACAATGCCGCCGCCTGCGCATCGAGGGTGTCTACACCTGCCCCAAAATCATAGGTGTCGCCGTAGCGCCGACACGACCCGGCGTGACCGAGCTCGCACGAGCCTCGCAAGACGCCGAGGGCGGCTTCATCGTCTTCGCCAACCCCGAATCCGCGCTCCAACAGCACACCGTAGGCCGCACACCCCGACAGCCGTCGACTGTCACAGGCGGATTTGAATCTAACGGATGCGCCTTGCGGAACGCCCGAAGGAAGCCGCCCAGCAGCCCGTTCATCACCGAGACGAAGGCAGGCGTCTACGTGGCCTGCGACACAACTCCCCTCCAACCGGCGCGCCGCCTCAACAGGGTCCGCCTCACCGCCGATGCCACGAATCAGCACGCCGGCCAGGTCGACACACGCAAGGTGGTCACCCCCGTCGCACCCGAGGCCGAGCAACCGTCTGGCCTCCAGCGGATTGGTCGGAGAGACCACGCCTTCCAAAGCCAACCGGCCGAATTCGCGACAACCGAGGCTAGACCCTTGGGTGCACGCCATGGAGAAGGCCGTGAAAGCCGACGCCGGGTCCCGGGCCGTCCCTACCCCTCGCCGTGCCAACCAGCCCAGTTCCGCACAGGCCCGGACGACACCGCCCTGACACGCCTTTTCAAAGGCCAACGCGCCGCGACGGGGGTCGAGCGCGTCCCCAGAGGGGAGACCCGGGGCTGCGCGGGTGGCCGCCCAACCGACGACCATGCAGCCCACCAGGTCGTTGTCGTCGCAGGTGGGCCCGAATCTCGCCAACAAGGCGGCGCGATCCGGACTCTCGGGTCGCCGCATCGTGAACGGTTCGCACGAACCCTGCACACCGAGTGAGCATGCAGTCGCATGGGCGGCGACGACATCGGCGTCTAAAGGTACGACGTAGGTCTCCTCAAGGTCAAGGCTCCACGCATCGAGCCCTGCCACAAGCCGTTCAGGCCCCGGCCCGCACCCCATCCACGACAGCACGAACCACATGGCGTGGTGTATCCTCATCGCTCCGAGCAACGCGTTCGCGAGAAGAACCTAGCCGTTGCGCTACGCGCCCATCCAACCGAGGTTGTCCGGGAGAATGGGCGACGCACCGTCGACGAGATTCCGGAATTCTTCACTCTCCAGTGATTCGCGGTCCATCAACGCGGCCGCCACGACCTCCAACACGTGGCGATTGGTCTCCAGGATGACCCGCGCTGCTTCGTGGGCGCGTGTGAGGATGGTCCGCACTTCTGCGTCGATATGGCGAGCGGTTTCTTCCGAATGACTCTGCATGCGGGTCATTTGCCGACCGAGAAACACCTCGTCGTTGCCGTCGTTCCAGGCCACGGGCCCCAGGCTGGACATGCCGAGATCGCAGACCATATGCCGGGCCAAACGCGTGGCCTGCTCGATGTCGTTGGCGGCCCCGCCGGTCATGGTGTTCATCGCCACCTCTTCACCCGCACGGCCCCCCATCATCATGGTGATCCGTCGCAGCATGCCTCCCTTCGTCGTGGACAAGCGGTCCGTCTCCGGCAGAACCCAGGTCAAGCCCAAGGCGCGGCCACGCGGCATGATCGTGACCTTTTGCACGGGGTCATGGCCTGGCAACAAATGGGCGATGATGGCGTGCCCGGCCTCGTGGTAAGCGGTGTTCTTGCGCTCCCAATCGGGCACCACCATGGACCGGCGTTCCGGGCCCATGATGATCTTCTCGCGCGCGCCTGAGAAGTCCTCACTGTCCACAAACGTCTTGTCCTTGCGTGCCGCGAGCAAGGCCGCTTCGTTGCACAGATTCTCGAGGTCTGCGCCCGAAAATCCAGGCGTACCCCGCGCGACCAAAGACAACTGCACGTCTGGAGCGAGCGGAAGCCGCCGCGTGTGAATCTCGAGAATCTTCTCCCGGCCGCGAACGTCCGGGTGGGAAACCATGATCCGACGGTCAAAACGACCGGGACGCAACAAAGCCGGGTCGAGCACGTCCGGACGGTTCGTGGCGGCGATGAGGATGACCCCTTCTGTGCCTTCGAAACCATCCATCTCGACGAGCAGGGCGTTGAGCGTCTGCTCGCGTTCGTCGTGGCCGCCGCCGAGACCCGCGCCTCGGTGTCGGCCCACGGCGTCGATTTCGTCCACGAAGATGATGCATGGGCTGGATTTCTTGCCCTGCTCGAACAAGTCGCGCACCCGGCTCGCGCCGACGCCGACGAACATCTCCACGAAATCGCTTCCGGATATCGAGAAGAAGGGAACGCCCGCCTCGCCCGAGACTGCACGAGCCAACAGCGTTTTCCCGGTGCCCGGTGGGCCCATCAACAGCACGCCCTTCGGGATTCGACCGCCTAGCCGAGTGAACTTCCGAGGGTCCTTCAAGAACTCGACGATTTCTTGAAGTTCTTCTTTGGATTCTTCGATGCCAGCGACGTCAGCAAACGTGATGCGACGTGCAGTTCCGTCGGTTGACAACTTGGCCCGCGACCTTCCGAAGGACATTGCGCGCCCATTGCTGCCTTGGATGCTGCGGATCAGCCACCACATGGCGACGATGGCCACCACCAGCGTCAGCAAAGACAAGGCGCCCGTGAACCAAAGGCCCTGATCATCTGCTTTTTCGAATTCGTGGGGCACCTTGTGTTCGTTGAGGGTGTCCACCAGCCGCGTCGTGTCCTTGGGCGCTGTGGTTTGGAAACGACCGCCCGCCGTCAACGTGCCGGTCACGTCTTGGCCACGGAGATGCACCGACGCGATCTGGTTCGCCGACACCCGCTCCATGAACGCGGAATAAGCCAGCGTTTCAGTGGATCGTTGCTCGTTGGTCAGGCTGAGCAGGGCAAAAAAAGCCATCACCACGAGCAGGGTTAGAAACAAACCCCCGCGCGAAAAGAGCCGCATGAACACACCACCCCAGCCGATCGCTAAGCGCGGTCCGCCCCGGGGACAAGGCCTTGGAGCATCTCACCGGCCCGCAGCGCGGTTCGGGCCAACGCGCCGGTGCTCCCTGGGCGAATTTCCTCCAGCAACGGCAGGACTTCATGCCGGAGCCTGTTGCGAAGGAAGTCTCGCGACTGGTTCGTGGGATCCTCCCGAAAGGACAGGCCGCGCCACGTGAGCCACGCCCGCAACGAAACGCGTGGGATGTCCAGCAGCGGGCGCACGACGCCGTTGTAGCGCCAGGCCATGCTCGCGAGTCCCCCAAGGCCGGCACCTCGCACGAGGTGAAGCAAAACGGTTTCTGCCTGGTCGTCGCGGTGGTGCGCCGTGACGATGACGGTCGCACCCAACTCCCGCAACGCCGCGTACCGGGCATCGCGCAGCGCCGCTTCCGATCGACCGCGTGGGCGTACCCGGAGCCGCGATACCGCCAGGCCCATCGTGTGGCCCAACGTTTCGACAAAGTCCGCGTCCGCTGCGCTCCCTCCTCGAACGCCATGGTCCACCGTGGCCACACGCAGCCGGCCACGGTGCCAACGCTGCGTTTGCACCAACACGTCCAACAAAACCACGCTGTCGGCGCCCCCGCTGACGGCGACCAAAACGTCGTCGCCGGCTCGCCACAAGGCGTGCTCTCGGATGTTTGCGCCTACCCGATGCCGGAGCCTTCCGGGGCTTGCTTCGCCTCTCATGTTCGCGCCCGCGCCACCGCCTCAAGCGCCGCCCGGTCGTCATCGTCGAGCACGCGAACGACACGTTCCTCCCCACATCGCCGACAACGATGCACCAGCACCTCGTCGCCGCCTCGCAGCACAACGGCAACGGGGTCGAGAAGGCCGCGACACGTGTCCATGCGATCCCCAGGAATCACGTCGACGTGCAACGATCGTAAACACCGTGGGCAGTGATTCCTCGCAGTGCCAGCGGCGGCCGGCACCTCCGCACCACAGTGCACGCAACAAAATGCGTCGTTTCTCCGAATTGGGTTTCGCAGAACTTGGGCGTCGTCTGAGCGATGCAGCACCCACCGCAACAGCCGCTTTCCCTGCCAATCATCGACGTCCGCCGGCATTTCCACGCCGCGTCGCCGCCCCTCCGCCATCACCGCCGCCCTCAGGTCGCCGTCGGAATCCACGAGGGTTCCGTACCGTTTCAATTCTCCCCGGGACGGCTCACCATTCAGCCAGGCCCTCACGTCGCTCACGGCAAGACCACGACGTCCAGCACGGTGTCGCCGACCTCCAAATGCGTCACGACGTGTAGGCCGGAGACGACGACCCCGAACCTCGTGTAGTCGCCCACCAAATGAGGCTGGTCCGACAGCGTCACAAACCATTGGCTTGCGCCCGAGTCGGCATCCGATCTCGCCATGCCTATCGCACCTGCGCCGAACGGAAGCAACGAAACTTCATCGGGCAACGGCGTGCCGGTAGCGCCCCAACCGTCGCCCCTCGGACAACCGGTCTGCACGACAAAACCCGGCACCATCCGGTGGAACACGAGGCCGTCCATCGCGTCAGACGTCACGAGTTCCAGGAATCGCGCGACGGCCAACGGCGCGGTCTCCGGGTCCAACTCGACGGTGAACTCCCCGTCGGACGTGAGAATCGCGAGGGTACGTCGGTCCAGTGCAGGTTCTCCAACCGAGACGGGGTGAACGACAGGCACGGTCAGGCCCAACGAGCGTGCCAGGGCCGACGCGACCGCACGGGTCCGGGCCGTGTCCGCTTGCCCTGCGCGCTGTAAAACCACCCCGACCGCTGGATCGCGGTTGTCGAGCGTGCGCACGTGGCGAGACGCAAGGTCGCGTAAGGCCACGACGCCCAGATGAAAGGCTTCGGGCGCTGTTTCCCCTAGCACGAAGGGCAACAAGGCCTTGGCGGCCGAGGGATCGCCTCGCTCGCCGACAAGGCCCATGCCGACTTCGCGAACCACGTCGTCCGTCGATTTCAGCAAGTCCAAGCCCGACCGCCACCCTACCGAAGGCCGCTCGGACAGCGCTGCCGCCGCCGCAACGCGCACTCGGGAGTCCGCGTCCTCCAACGCAAAACGCACCAAGGTGACCGTGTCCGTTTCAAGTCCGACGAGTGCGGCGCGCACCCAGGAATCGACGCTGGCATCTGACGCGGCCACCCGGTCTGGCCGGCCAATCGCGTCCAGCGCCGCGGCCGCACGCCAAGGGCGTTTGGTGTCGGTCGCGACGGAGGCCAGGGCTTCCCGAGCGGCGTCCTCATCCAACCGACCCAAGGCGGCTGTTGCCGCCGAAGCGACCCAGGTGTCCGTAGACGACAACCAGGGCGCCACGAGATCCACCGACAAATCCCCCGGACCCAGCGCATCGAGCACCGCTACGCGCACCAGACGAGACGAATCCGTCACCCCGTCGACGAAGCGCGTTGCACGCGCCGACACGTCCAGCCGGGGCCATACCGCCCGCGAACACCAAGCTCGCGCTTCTGGAACTGGTGACGTGCCCGCACAATCCGCGGCCCGCTGCACAGCCACCATGGAAGCCCGTCCCATACCAATCCGGAACAGAGCGAACGCCGCGCCGGACGCCACGTCTGGACGCACAAGCGCGGCCGTGAGCGAATCGAGTGCCGGATCCATCCCCTCTACTTTTCGACGGCCCATGCGTCCCAACGCGACGGCCGCAACGTTCGCGCAGGCAGCCCGGTCGTCGAGCAGGTCTACGAGCATGTGCACGTCGCTGCCTTCCCCCAACCGCCCGAGCGCGTCGATCCACGCAGCGGCG
The DNA here is from genome assembly GCA_945861065.1 of Klebsiella pneumoniae. Classification (GTDB taxonomy): domain Bacteria; phylum Myxococcota_A; class UBA796; order UBA796; genus SXOB01. Next base: position 55,581 of record CAMASI010000012.1, read on the forward strand.
ACCGCCGTTGGCGTGGCAGCGGTGACGCCCGCGACCCCCGCTCGAATTGCCGCCAAACCGCCCGGCGTGCGGCCCAACGCCTCAGCCGCAGCCGCCACCAACGTCGGGTCGTCGGACCGAGATGCCGCCTCCAACGTCGGCAATGAATCGGGGCTCCGAAGGCGCCCCAGCGTTCGGATCACCGCTGCGGCCGAAACGTTGGTCCCTGCGGTCGCGGCGAGCACCGCCGACGGCGTGGCACGCGCTGCTTCCAGCGCCAACAAGTCCACGTCCGCCATCAGTCGCCGAGAGAGCGCCGACGCTTGAACCGGACCTTCACAGGCGTGCCAAGGAACCCGAATTCCTCACGCAACCGTCCCTCAAGGAACCGCGTATACGCCATGTCGATCCCCTCCGGCGTATTGGTGAGGAACGTGAACGTAGGCGGGCGGACGCGGGTTTGCGTCGCGTAGTAGATACGCACCGGATGGTGGTGCCACTGAGGCGGCGTGTGGGTGGCCAAAATGCGTTCCAACCAGCGGTTGAGCGCGGGCGTCGGCACACGCACGCAGGCCGCCCGAAAAACCTCGTCGATGGTGGCGAGAATCCGGTGGCAGCCCTTTCCCGTTTTCGCCGCAATGAACAAATGCGGCGCCCAGGGCACATGGGGCAACGCCTGGCCCAGCGCGTCTTCCGTGCTGTTCGCATCGATCTCTTCGCTACCGCGGGTCTTGTCCCACTTGTTGATCAACACGATGAGGGCCCGGCCTCGTTCCACCACGAGGCTTGCCAGCCGCGCTTCTTGCTCCGTCGGCCCTTCACTCGCGTCCATCACCAACAGACTGACGTGGCAGCGCTCGATTGCCTGAATGGAACGCAGCGTGACGTACCGCTCCAAGGGGTCGTCGATCCGTGCTCTGCGGCGTACGCCAGCCGTGTCGACCAGCACGTAGCGCTGCCCACCCACGACCAACGGCGTGTCCACGGCGTCCATCGTGGTACCGGGTTTGTCGTCCACCACCTGACGGGGGAAACCCAGCAGTCGATTGACGAGCGTGGACTTGCCGACGTTGGGCCGCCCGATGACTGAGATTCGAATTTCGTCGGGGATCACGTCCCGGAGTTCGACAGGCGGTCCATCGTCGTCCGTGTCTTCCTCTTCGACGGGCGCCGGTTCCGCAGCGGGCAAGTGGGCGGAAACAGCGTCGATCAGGTCGTAGACGCCGCGACCATGGGAGGCTGACACGCCGATGATCTCGTGAATTCCCATGCCCCAGAAATCTGAGATCAGATCGTCATGCCGCTCGCCGTCGATCTTGTTCACCGCGACGACGACGGGGCGGCCGGCGCGGCGGAGCAGGTCAGCGACCGCGTCGTCTCCAGGGGTGTGTCCCGCGCGACCGTCGACCATCAGGACGATGACGTTTGCTTCTTCCACCGCCACCATCGTCTGCAGCCGCATCGCTTCGTACAGGTCGGTCCCTTCGTCGGGCTCGATGCCGCCGGTGTCCACGACCAACACTTCGCGGCCTCCAAACTCGGCTCGTTCGTACAGGCGGTCCCTGGTGACGCCGGGGCGGTCATGCACGGCGGCCTTGCGCTCCCCTACAAGACGGTTGAACAGGGTAGACTTGCCGACGTTGGGGCGGCCGACGATTGCAACGACGGGGAGGTTCACAAAGGCGCGCTATCGCGGGCGGCGCGGGGAAGCGGCGAGCGCTGGTGAACGTTGCGCTTGGAATCATAAGGTGCCCGGCCCGCAATCACCCCCGATCGCGCCAGGGGGCACACATCAGTGTCACGAGGGGGCCTCAGAGCGCACGCACCGCTACGGCACCTCGAACGCTTTCTCACTGCGCAGCAGGATGGGTTGCGCGCACGTGTTGCGGACCCCGCCGCCTCAATCTTGCCTGAGGGTTACACCGTCGGCCCAAGAATAGAAAACGTCGGGAAGCGCCATCGCAACCCAGCCCGTACCTCCCTGATCGCGTGCCAAGGCCCACGATTCGAAACTCTCGGCCCTCAGGTAGGTGGGGTTAGGCCCGTAGTCCGATGGGACGCCCAGGAGCGAGTCGAATCCGAAGAAGTCTAGCTTCTCGTCGAAATTGTCATCGCGGTAGGCGAATTGCCAGAAAATCGCACGACCCATGCCCGGTAAACCGTAATAATAATATCCAAAGGAGTCGGGATGAGGATAGGAGAGCGGCACGACGACATCCTGCGGGCTCAAAGCCTCGTCGTAGGCTACGTCGCCGGCATCGCGCCCCGGGTGGTAGAGGTCGGCAGCGGGTAGCATGGCCACACGCGTCTCTTCGACAAAGGGCCCCGAGTAGAAGTCCGGCACATGGACGATGAGGTCGCCCCTGTAGACGGGCAGCATCCAGCACTCCACGACGTGTCCGACGATGTCGCCCAGGATCGGAGAAACAACCGGCGGCGCGACTGCCACCCATTGAACTTGATTCCATCCAAGGGCGTATCCATCGACCATCATGTCGTAAGGGACGTAGCCGCCGAGCCAGGTAAAGGTCGTGTCGCCTTGGGCCGCAACGAAGGTGTCGGGAGGAGCGGCTACACCGTCCAAATCGACATCGACAAAGGCAGTCAGGCCGTAGGAGGTAATCAGGGTTCCGGGGTAGCCGGGCATCGGTTCCTGGTCGGCCAGTGCCGGCTCGGCCTCTACCGGTACTTCAAAGGGCGTGGTTCCGCCTACGAAAGCATCAGACGAGGTGACAAAGCGGGGATCGCCGAACTCGGTGGTGCTGAACCCAGCTTGCGAGACCAAACGCAATTCCACAACCAAGGTGCCCAGCGGCTCGACGCCACCCAGCGGCACCACCAGGTTTCCGCTGATGGCAGAAAAAGGTCCAGGCGACGCGGGGGTGCCGGTGTCGGTGTCGGTGTCGGTGTCGGAGTCTGAATCGGCGTCCGAGTCTGAATCCGCGTCGGAATCTGAATCGGCGTCAGAGTCTGAATCCGCGTCGGAGTCTGAATCCGCGTCGGCATCGCTGTCGCTGTCGCTGTCGGCATCACCCGCTTGAGTGGGCGGCGTCTGCTCGTCGGTCCCTGGCGGCTTTTTCCACGCATCCACAAACGGTGACCATGGCCATCCAGCGCATCAGGCCTCCAAGGCTGAGGATAGGGCGGACGAACGGCAAGGAGGGCCGCACACGCCACCATGGTACACCCGCCGCGCCCCTCCCGCAACGCCCGGAGCGCTGACCGGCTCGCCATCGCAGGCGGCCCCGTAGCAGCCTTCCGAGTGTCATTGGTGCCTCCGCATCCGCGTCAGAAAGGCCATGGCTGCAACCACGCACCCACCGACTGAGTGTAGATGACGAGGTCGGAAAGGCCGTCTCCGTCGTAGTCGCCCGCGCGATGCGGGACCTCCGGCGTGCGTCCCTCCGGTGAGACGTAGGTGACGTCCGCGTCGCCGGTAAGCCAGGTACCCACGAGGGGGCCTCGCCACAGAAGGACGGTGTCCCTACAGGGAACCGCGACCTCGGCAACGCCGTCCCCGTCGAGGTCCCCGACCTCGCCTAGGCTGTATTGGCCGCAAATGTTCGCCGCGATGTCAGACGACACAGTGGCCACGGCCTCTGTGGGTGCCACGACGCCGGACAGGCTGCCGCCGAACACATAGACCGCGCCGGTTAAGGCCGCGGCCAATCCGGCGCCGACCATGAGGTCGGAAAGGCCGTCCCCGGTGACGTCGCCCGGCGCCGCGAGGGTGATGCCAAGCGACTCGCCGGAGGCGCCTTCAATGATTGCCTGGGCGTCTGATGCGTCGAGCACGCCGGCAACGACACCGGAGAACAAGTATGCCCGGCCCTGCCCTGTGGGCGCGCCGGTCACCCATTCGTTCACCCCGTCCCCGTCGAGGTCTTGAACGATGGTCACCTGCTCGCCAAGCGAATCCGCGGCGCCGCCGTCGAACACCTGCATCGGGGCGTCGGTACGCGTTGCGGATTCAGGCAAAGGGCTCGTGAACACCACGGTGCCTCCGTCACTGTCGGATCGGCCGATGACGAGGTCCGTCAACCCGTCGCCGGTCAGGTCGCCGGGTTCGAAACTCCACGCAAAGCCCTCGTCGACCCCTTCTCCCCACAGTTGGGAATCGATCACGGCGGCATTCTGTTCTGTGAAGTCGAGGATATCCGGAACGATCGACAGCGCACCCTTGCTGGAAAAATCCGTGATGTTGGGCTGCCCGATGAACAGATCGAGAATGCCATTTCCGTCGATGTCACCGGTGCCGATGGCGCGCCCCCAGCCCAGGTGCCACCAGTCGTCGCCGTTCCACCAGGGCGTGGACGTTTCGTCGAGAAACAACCGGTCCAACCGACTCTCGTCCTCCCATCTTTTCGGAAAACCCATGATCAGCTCGTCGCACCCATCGCCGTCCACGTCGGGCACGGGTTCGACACTGGCCGCAAAGACGGTCCCGTAGCCGGTGTGGGGGTAGATGCCGTCGCCAGTGTCGTCGGCCGAGGGGCCCTCCCACCTGGCCTCGGACGCTGCGACGATGTTCAACCAGTCCTGTTCATCGGTCTCGCTGTCGCAGTCGTCGTCGATGCCATTGTCGGGGAGGTCGCTCCGCTCGGGGTGGACGGGCGCCGAATCGTCATCGCAGTCCAAGCCGCCCGAGGGAATCGACGTGTAGCCGTCGCCGTCATCGTCGCAGGGGCAAGCGGGCAAGCAGTTGCAGGTGGCGCCGGTTTCCACGGGTTCGTCGGTCCCGCTGCTCGCCACAGAGTCGGTAGGCCCTGTTGGCCCGTCCGTTTCGGCGGTGTCCGACACGGCGGGAGGTTCACCCGTGTCGTAGGTTGTGGCCGCGACCGGTGCGCCACCGCAGGCCGCACACAGCAGCAAACCGAGTCTCATCATGGCCTCCCGCGACCGCATCAACACCGAGCACCCGCACCGCGATGGTACCGCAATTCGGCGGCCATCGGACCATCGACGTGGATATTGGAGGAGGGCGAGGGAACATCGGGGTTAGGGACGCCAGGGAGGCCTCATGTGGGGGTTGTTCGCCTGCGCCCTGGTTGCCAAACAGTGGGACGACGTGGAGGAGTTCCCGATCCTTGTGGACCCTGACTTCGTGGAGCCTGCGCCGCTGAACGGCATTCTGCGAGTATTGACGTGGAATATCAAATTCGGTGGCGGCAGGACGGATTTCTTTTGGGACGGTTGGGGCGACGAGAACCGCATAGATTCCATGGAAGTCGAGCGCAACCTGGAGGCCGTCGCCGCGCTGCTGGCGGAAATCGACGCAGACGTCGTCCTGCTGCAAGAAGTCGACGTGGACAGTCGCCGAACCAGCCATGTGGACGAGTCGGATTGGCTGCTCACCCACACGCCGTACAACTACGCGGCCTGGGTACCCAATTGGGATGTCAACTACGCGCCCGAGGAGGGGCTGGGTGAGGTGACGATGGGAAACGTCATCCTCGCCAAACACGAATTGACCCGCAATACGCGCATCGACCAACCTCAAAGCGAATCGCAATCGGCACTGGTGAACTGGTTCTACCTGCATCGCGCGATTCAGGTTTCCGAGGTCGTCCTGCCCGACGTCGGACCCGTAGCGTTGCTGAATGTGCACCCGGACGCATACTCGTCGGACGGCACCAAAGAACTGCATTTGGAGCAGATTTTCGACGTGGCCGCAGACTCGCCGGAGCCCCTCGTTCTCGGAGGGGACTTCAACGAGGTTCCTCCAGGCAGCCTGAAACTCAAGGACTTTGAAGACGAGGCGCCGACCCTCGCCGGAGCCGGCGTATCGGTCGTGGAATATACAGAGGAAGAGACCCTGTGGATGATGCCCTTCTTCGACACCTGGGCCACGGAGACGCCGCTTTTGACCTACCAGACAGGCAACCTCGACACGCAATCGCGGTTTTTCTCGCATTCTGTTTCGAAAGACGTGTTGTGGACGCAAAAACTAGACTACCAATTCAGTTCATTTGAGAATGCTGGGGGTTGGGTGTTGCAATTGCCAGGCGACGGCGATCCCCCGCTCGTTTCGGTCCCTATGGATTTGTCGGACCACTGCCCGGTGTTGGCCGACTGGGTGCTTCCATGATCGCATTGTGGTGCATGACCGCCTTTGCCGCGGCGCCCCTGAACAACCGCGCCGGCACGCCGTTCACCTACGGTGGCGACGGGGGCAAAGTCGCATTCGGCGTATTCCAGCCGGTAGTCGTGGGGTTGACGGACACGGTGGATTTGAGCACGTCTGGCCTCGCGACCCTTGTGGCGCCCCGCGTTGAACTGAAATGGGCAGTCGCCTCAGGCGGCGACGATCGCCTGGAGGACGGGCTGGCTGTCGTCGGCGGCTTGGGCGTGCCGACCGGTGGCTTATTGCTCTTGCGCGGGCTTGTGTTCAACGAGGAGGCGGCGATTCCCGGTGCGGTCGTGATTCGCGCGGGCGCCGTGATGGGCCTGCGCAGCGGATCGGTGACCGGCGCATTGGGCGCGGAAGTCCGTGGCGCCATCGAGGGGGGTGAGGACAGCCTGCGCCCCACCGGCTTGTGGTTCCTGGACCCCATGCTCGCACCGGTCACCGAGGGCCCCGTGGCTGCGATTCGCGGGGTATTTGACGTGGGCTGGGCCGACGACAAGTTCGACCTCACCGTAGATGCGCACGTGCAGGTTGGCGGGCAGGGCACGGATGGCGTCGCGCGCATACTGGTGGCGGTCCGGCCGGCGTCGGCCTTTGCGATCGCGGCGGGCGCGGCGGGAACCGTCGAATCTGGAGATGACGGCGTAGACGCATGGGGCGCCCCGATCGGGGACCTGCTTTTTCGATTCTAAACGATTCTTGCGCTCCAAGCTGCCCCCGTTGGCCTGAGCCCAGCGGTCGGCGCCTCGGAGTTTTCGTCGGGCTGTGCGCTGAAATGTGTTTACGCCTCGATTGCGCGCAAGTAGCCCTGTGCAGCGTAGCCGAGTAACGAACGATCCCGGGTGACGAGGATCGCGCCCTCGTGACGCGCGGTCGCCGCGATGATGCGATCCGCGGGATCTCCGTGAAGGTCGCCGGGCAGACGGGTGCTGGCGACGGCGACCTCTGGCGACAACGGAAGCACCCGAAGTCCCGCTCGACGCGTCGCTTCGGCCACCCATTCCAGGCAGTCCATCTGGAGCTGAAGGCGCCCTTTGGCTTCCAGCATCGCCACCTCCCAAATGGAGATTGCGGACACGGCCAGCGCCGACGCGGCGCAAGCACGACGGATGGCGTCGGTGGCGCCTCCGAGCAGGGGTTCGGGACCCCCATTCACGAGCCAGATCCACACGTGCGTGTCGAGGATGAGGAGATCTACTGATCCGCTTCCCACGGCGCCTCCAGCGGCGCGACGAGGTCACCGACCACCGTGACGGTGCCGCGCATACAACCGAACACCTCTCGGGCCCCGGCGACGGTGACAGGTACGAGCCTGGCCACGGGCCGCCCGCGCTTCGTGATCACCAGCTCTCGCCCCGATTCCTCAACCTCGTCCATGAGCTGCAAACAGCGCGCCTTGAACTCTCCCGCCGGAATATTCATGGCACGCCTCACCATGGTCATATATCCATGGTCATCGCGTCGTCAAGAGCGCCGTTCCTGCCATCGGTCCCCAGTCACTTCCGACGAGGGTAGGTGCCCAGTCGCGAAGGGGCGCGATGATCGAAAGCCGCTCCGCGATACGCCTGCCCGCACCCGATCCCGATCCCGATCCCCCTCCCGACCCGGGGCAGCGATGCCGTTCGACCATGAGAAGCTCGATGTGTACGCCGTCGCCTTGGACTTCAGCTGTCACGCGCCTCCTTGTCGATCGTACTCAATATCGAAGAAGGCGCGGGGAAGTACTCGCCCGGCGACAAGAGGCGGTACTACCTGTCGGCATCGGGCTCCGCCACTGAGTGCGCGGCGATCCTCGATGTGTGCCGTCGCCTCAACTTCGTCCAGGACGCAACGCATCGGTCCGGAAAGGAGCAGTTCGATCGCGTCGTGGCGATGCTCGTAGCCTCGGCGAAGAAGCTCCAGAATGATCGCTGACGCTTCCAGGGGCGACGCCGGGAACGGGGTCGGGCGGGACCGGGAGCGGGTCGGGCCCGGCTTGGGGGATCGCGCCCGTCGCGAAGCCAACGCCAACAGCACCCCCCCACCCGCCGCCCCTCGCCCCACCCGGCGCAGCCCCCAGGCGGGCGGGCCCCAACCCGAGGAGCCGCGTCCGAATCCGAGGAGCCGCGTCCGAATCGTCCTCCGCCCCCCAGCGTGTACTGAAGCGATTCTCAGGTCGATCATCCAGCCATCCACTTCCGGCGCCGCCTGAACTGTCGCAATCTTTCATCCAAATGCCACCACCTTGGTTACCCGCCCCGTTTTCGTCAGGAAAGACCACCATGAGCAGGTCGGAGTCCGCCTCTCGACACATCACGGTCCCATGGTCTTCGATAAATCCGCGACCAAACCCGCGGCCACCGCTTCGGGAACCGGCGGATCACCCCAAAGCGAGGAGGATGCGGCGGAGCGCTGGTCCACCCCATGTGAGCGCCCCGTTCGCTTCAATGGGCCCGGCGTCGGACGCAGGGAACAATTTGGCGCTGTCCCCTCGGCAGACGGCTACACGGAGCTCTAATTGAGCCCGGCGTCGGACACCGGGAATAATTTCACGGTGGAGCCGCGCAGGGTGGAGCGGCGCACGGTGGCTTCAATGGGGCCCGGCGTCGGACGGCAAAGGGGACGAGCACGAAGCCGTCTTCCAACACCTCCGTGGCGCGGGAGTCGAAAGGCGAGGCATTCGACATCTCCGCGCTCACGCCTTCCACCGGGTGACAGGGGTGGGTCGGGTGTGGGCGCCTACCGTCCGTGGCGGCCCGCCGCCATACACCTGTTATACTACAAGCATGAGTAAGCGCCTCCAGGTGGTCATGGACGAACACGAGTGGGCCGAAATCGAGGCCGTCGCCCGTCGTCACGGGCAAACGATGTCCGACTGGGTTCGCACGATCCTGCGCGCCGCCCGGCGGGACGAGCCGACACGCGCGGTGGACCGCAAGCTCGCGGCGTTGCGGGCTGCGATGCAATTCGACGGGCCCACCGCGGACATCGACCAGATGCTGGCCCAAATCGAGTCCGGGTACCCGACCGAGTTGCCGCGGTGACGGTCCTCGTCGACTCGAACGTTCCGATGTACTTGGTGGGTGCGCCACACCCTCACAAGATCGACGCTCACCGCCTGGTCCAGCGGTGTATCGCCAACGGGGATCGGCTGGTGACTGACGTCGAGGTGCTCCAGGAGATCCTCCATCGCTACGTGGCGATCCAGCGCCGGGACATGATCCAGCCGGCCTTCGACGCGGTGCTGGGAATCGTTGATGACATTCTGGCCCTCGACGCCGCAGACCTCGACGCAGCCAAGGGGATCTCGCTCGGCGCGACGCGGCTCTCCGCCCGCGACGCGGTGCACGTCGCGCTGATGCGGCGACACGCGATCGGAACGATCATGAGCTTCGACGCTGACTTCGATGTGGTGCCCGGGATCACCAGGTTGTCCCGGTAGGTGCGTGCCACCCGTCCGTGGGGGGCGTTGTGGGAGCTAGTTCTCTCATACCTTGTCAAGTAGAAGGTGAGCGTAGGTCGCGCAGCCGTTGCTGCGCCCGCCCGGTGTCGTTCGTCAGCTGCTCGTGGCCACTTGAGAGGATGTCAAGCTGGGCGCGGAGCTCCGAGTCCGGCGCCCAGGGCGAAGACTGGTGAGCCGCGCTCAGCCCCATCAACGCAAGCGTTTGGCTGTCCCGCGCATCGTCCTTTGCCCCAGAAGACTGGAGGGACTCCCCAAACCTCTTGGCCTGCTTCGGATCCACAACGTGCACGACCGCGTCGGCCGAATGGAAGAGCCGCGCCCAGCCCTCCCCGCCCGCCTCGATCATGACGTGGACATCGTGCCCCGGATGCCGTGCCTGGACCCGGGCGACCAGCTCCCGCACGCTGGAAAACTCGGCTCCGCCCCCTTGATACCGCGCACCGGACAGCCTTCCGCCGTCGTTGCACACACCACGCTGCTGGCGCTCCAGTCCGCTCCCAAGTATGCTTTCATCGTTCCTCCTTCTGGTGGAGCACGCTGCTGCGGACCGCTCGGGCAAGCCTATGAGATTCCTCGTGTCACCGCGGATCAAGGCGTCACTAAGGCCCTCTGGGTCCCCAGCAGCACCCACTCCGAAGTCCGGATGAGGCACTCGAGGTGCTGGCTCCTTGGCCGTAAGTGGGTGCTTGCATGCTGAGAGAAGCTAGCCTTCAGCGGTACACCCGGGCACCGCCGGACGGGACGTCAGTAGGCTCGCCGCTCGTTTACAGTCATAGACGTCACTACGGATCTGTCAAGGAAGGAATTTGCCGGCGAAGACGGCCATGTGAGGGTTTGACCATCGAGATTGGCCTGGGGCCGGCGGATGGATCCCCGGTCACAGCGGCGACCTTGGAGATCGGCGAGCATTCTTCGTTCTCCGGATCCGACAACCTAGGCGTGCTCGGCGACGTAGACGGCGATGGGTTCGTGGACATCGGGTACGCAGGGCGACACGACGGTTCGTTAGGCTACGGGCCCTTGGAGGGCGCGTGGGAAATCGACGAGCGCGCCGATGCGCGCCTCGTCGAGGGCCTGCCTGACTTGGCGCAGGCCTGGATGGCGGGGATCGGCAATCGAAACAGCGACGGCTACGATGACTTCGCCGTGGTACACCACGATAGCTCGTGGGATCCGACGTCGACGTACGCTCATCCACCTACGGCGGCCTTCCTTCTCGACGGGGCGTCACGCGCATGGTGAGGGCTTAGGGTTAGGACCCCGCAGGGGTCCGCCCATGCCTTGGTTCTTGGTTCTTGGTTCTTGGCGCGTGGCTGGCGTGTTCGGGTGGCGGCGACGGGACGGATGCCAGCGGCGGTGCCGAGCTGTGCGGCAACGGCGTGGACGACGATGGCAACGGGCTGACTGACTGCGCCGACACCGTGTGCAGCGAGGACTGCGCCGAACAGTGCGGAAATCAGATGGACGATGACGCGGATGGTGCCATCGACTGCGTCGACAGCGATTGTGACGGCTCCTGCACCGAGACCTGCACCGACGCACGGGACAACGATGGCGACGGTGCCATCGACTGTGCCGACAACGATTGCGACGGAGATTGTCCGGAGGACTGTATCGACGGGCGGGACAACGACCTCGACGGCGAAGTGGACTGCGCCGACGGCGACTGCGACGGATCCTGCGATGAATTGTGTGACGACGACCACGACAATGATGGCGACGGCGCGACCGACTGCGGCGACGGAGATTGCGCCTCCCTGTGCGACGCCGATGGCGACGGCGCAATTGCCCTTTCGCGGGGCGGCGACGACTGCAATGACGGGGACGGCGCGGTGCACCCTGGCGCCATCGAAGTGTGCAACACGATCGACGACGACTGCGACGATCTCGTCGATGACGCCGATCCCGACGTCGACCTGAGCACGGGGACGGCGGTGTGGGCCGACGTGGATGGCGACGACTACGGCGGGGACCCGGTGGGCTCATTCTGCGAACCCCCGCCTTTTACCACGCCCGTTGACGGTGACTGTGACGACGAGGACCCCGCCGTCAATCCACTGGGCGAGGAGACGTGCAACGACCTGGACGACGACTGCGACGGCCTGTTCGACGATTCGGACCCCGATGTGGACCTCGGCACGGCCTTCAACTGGTTCACGGACTTCGACCTCGACGGCTACGGCCAGGTCTTTGCCGGACGCGCGTGCGCTGCACCGCCGAACGGGACGACCATTTCTGGGGATTGCAACGACATCGACCCGGCCATTCATCCGGCGGCAACGGAGATGTGCAATTCTGGCGTGGACGACGACTGCGACCTCGTGGCAGACGACGCAGACCCGAGCCTCGACGCCAGCTCTGCGACTGTGTGGTTCAGCGACGGTGACGACGATGGCTACGGCGTCGTCTTTGTGGACCTGAGCTGCACGGCCCCCGTGGGTTCTGCGGGCGAGCCGGGCGACTGCAACGACGCTGATGAGGGCATCCACCCCGGTGCCGTCGAGTTGTGCAATGGCAAGTTGGACGACGACTGCGACGGGCTCGCCGACGACGCCGACCCTGGCCTCGACCTGTTGTCCGCCACGATCTGGTACGTCGATGGGGATGACGACGGCTACGGTGGCGACATCGCGGATCTGTCGTGCATCGCACCCGTGAATGCCATCGAGGACGGCACCGACTGCGACGACGCGGACGACGCGATTCATCCTGGTGCGACCGAGGTGTGCAATGACGACGTCGATGACGACTGCAACGGGCTCGTGGACGATTCGGATCCGAACCTGAACCTGGCGACCCGAACCGCCTGGTACCGGGACCTCGATGCCGACGGCTACGGGGGTGTTGCCTTGGTGGCCACAGCCTGTACGGCGCCGGTCAATACTGCCGACAACAACGACGACTGCAACGATGGCAACGCCGCGATCAGCCCCGGCGACGTTGAAATCTGCAATAGCAATACCGACGACGACTGCGACGGGCTACTCGACATGCTCGACCCGAGCATTGACCTGCTCACCGCGACCACTTCGTGGGATGACGACGATCGAGACGGCTTCGGAAACCCAAACGCCATCCACGTGTTGTGTTCGCTCCCGCTCGGCGCCTCGCTCAACGATGACGACTGCGACGACAGCGACCGCGACGTCAATCCAGACGCGACCGAGATCTGCAACGCGAACGCGGACGATGACTGCGACGGACTCGCGGATGATGCGGACGCGTCCACGGATCTGTCCACGGGTATCGATTGGTTCACGGACCTCGACAACGACAACTTTGGCGACCCGCTGGCGCCTGACGCTTCTTGTGTGCTGCCGGGAATTGGGTCGCTCAACGACGACGACTGCGACGACAGCGACGCTTCCATCAGCCCGGCCGACCCGGAGGCCTGCGAAGGCTTCGACAATGACTGCGACGCCCTCATCGACGACGCGGATCCAGGCGTTTCTGTGGCGCTGCGCGACTGGTTCCCGGATGCCGACGGCGATCTGCTCGGCGACGCAACTGGGCTCGTCGAAGCCTGTCTGGCGCCCCTCGGTTTCGTTGCGGATGACACGGATTGCGACGATCTGGACGCCTTCGTGCTCGGACCCTTTCCCTGGGCCAAGGACCTCGACGTGGACGGCTTCGGCAACCCGATCGGTATCGCCTGCACGGCCCCGTTGGTGGGGTGGGTCCCGGTCTCGGCGACCCTCGATTGCGACGACAGCGATCCCGAGGTGTCGCCGGTTGGCGTCGAAGTGTGCAATGGCGGCGTAGACGACGACTGCGATGGGTTGGAAGACGACGCCGACCCGTCGGTGGACCTGACAGATGGAATCACGTTCTGGCGCGATGTGGACGAAGACCGATTTGGCGACATCGACGGCGCCACAGGCTTGGTGTGCGCGCTGTCGGCGGGCATCGCCGGCAACCCCGACGACTGCGATGACGGCGACGCGGGCGTGAATCCCGATGCCGTCGAGATTTGCAACGGGGGCGTCGACGACAATTGTGACGGTCTCGCCGATGATGACGACCCTTCTGTGATTGGCATGCGCGATTGGTTCGAGGACGCTGACTCCGACGGGTTGGGCAATGACGCGGTCTCGGTGCTCGCCTGCGCGGCACCGGTGGGCTTCGTGAGCGGGAGCACCGACTGCGACGATACCGACGCCGCCGTAGGCGCGCCGAGCTTCTGGGGCGTGGATGCGGACGCCGATGGCTTTGGTTTCGCTCCGGTGGTCGCTTGTGAGGGGGGTCTCGGCGCCGTTGCGCTCGTGAGTACCGACGTGGACTGCGACGATTCCGATCCACTGACGAATCCCGATGGCGTGGACGTGTGCGGCGACGGCCTCGATCAGGATTGCAGCGGCGCCGACAAGAGCTGCGTCGCCGCGCTCATCGGTCGATTCCGAATCACCGACGGGCCGAGTTGGACGGGTGACCCAGACACGTTCACCTGCCTCGAAGCCTGTGCGGAGGTCTTCGGCGGACTCTCTACGGACTACGCGTGCTCGACCGACGGCGCGGCTGTGGACAACCAGTCCTTCGTGGATGGGTGGGGCGATGACACGTTCTGCACGTCGCCGAAGCCGGAGACCTTCAAGAAGAACACGCACTATGATTGCGGCGCCGTAGGCTGTTCCTACTCGGCCTACGTGACCGATCACGGCTGCACGACCTTCAACTACTGCTTCCTGCTGTAATCGGAGCCGCCATGATCCCCCTGCTCTTCACGCTCGCGGCCTGCGGGTTGCTGCCCGGCGGCGAGGGTTCCGACGACTCGGAGACCACAGCGGCCATGCCGTCGGGAGAGGTGTGCGGCAACGGCGTCGACGACAATGCCAACATGCTGTCGGACTGTGCCGATCCCGCGTGTGCCTCGGTGTGTTCCGAGATCTGCAGCGATGGCTTTGACAACGACGGCGACGGTGCGTCCGATTGCAACGACAGCTCGTGTGACGGCGATTGCCCCGAGGACTGCTACGACGGTCGGGACAACGACGGCGATGGCGATGTGGACTGCAACGACGGCAGTTGTGACGGTTCCTGCGAGGAGGCGTGCGGCGACGACCGGGACAACGATGGCGACGGCTTCGTGGATTGCCTGGACCCGAGTTGCGACGGGAGCTGCCCAGAAGACTGCGTCGACGGACGGGACAACGACGGCGACGCGTTGATCGACTGCCTGGACGACCAGTGCAACGCAACCTGCGACGTAGACGACGATGGGTTCGCGTCCGCTGACCTTGGCGGGGACGACTGCGACGACGGCAACGCCGCGGTGAACCCCGGCGCGTTGGAATGGTGCAACGGTTTCGACGACGACTGCGACTTCGCCGTAGACGACCTCGACCCGAGCCTGGACCCGGCGTCCACCACGGATTGGTATAACGACGCGGATGGTGACGGTTGGGGATCCATTCTCATCGACCGTTCGTGCATCCCGCCAGCCGGGCTTGTCGCAACCCAACCCGGCGATTGCGGACCCAACCCTCGACATCAGTTCGCTGATCCCGTGGTACACCGACGCCGATGGCGATGGATTCGGTGGGGCAGCCCTGCTGGCCTTCGCCTGCGACCAGCCCGACGGCGGTGCGGCCGACAGCGACGACTGCGACGACTCGGACCCCGACATCAGTCCGTTGGGTCTTGAGGTCTGCAATGGTGTGGACGATGATTGCGATGAAGACATTGACGACGACGACAGCTCTTTGGACCCTCTTTCCCTGCTGGTCTGGGCGGTAGACGATGATGGCGACGGCTTCGGGGACCCGGATCTGACCTTGTTGGCCTGCGACCAGCCCGTGGGCGCCGTGGGCAACGTCGACGATTGTGACGACGGCAATCCGGCGCTTGGCCTGCTCGAACCTTGGGTCAAGGACAACGACGGCGACGGGTTCGGCGCAGGCGTCAGCATCGTCTCCTGCGCGAAGCCGGGCGGCGGCTATGTGCGCCTCAGCCTGGGGGAGGACTGCGACGATACAAACGTCGGCATCTCACCCGTGGACGTGGAGGTGTGCGGGGACGGCATGGACCAGGATTGTTCCGGTGCGGACCTGATCTGCCCGCTTTCTTGGCCGGGCAACTACGCCGCCGACATCGTCTTTGACGAATACCTCGACAACATTCCGGTTGCGATGGCCTGGGACGGCGTGTCCCTGTGGACCGTTACGCAGACGGGTGTGGATTCCAGACATATGGCGGAGTACCTTCCCGATGGGACCAGCGTCGCAATCTATACGCTCGCCACGGATTTCCGTGGCCTCGCCTCCTTCGTCGACGGAGACACCCCCCTCTTTGCACGGGTGAAGTCGCTTCCCGGACTGCTTGAGCTTCACCCCGTACTCCACACGTTCGCGGCCGACGCAACGCTTGTGGGCGGCACGCTCGACCCGGATTCCAACGTGGTGTGGGACGATACGACCGGCGAATATCTGGCGCTCGACGATGATGGAATCGTCGACCGATGGGACGCTTCGGGCGCCTGGGTGGGCAGCGTCTCGCTCGCGGGCTTCGGGACCCTGTTCTCGGAGTCCAATTTCCCGCAGGACCGTCGCCTTGCCGTGGCCGAAGGAACGCTGTTGACCTACTCGATGGGCACGCTCTCCGCTTGGGATCGCAGTGGGACCCGGCTGGACACGACCAACCTACTCGCGGCTGGCGTGCTTGCCGACTCGCATTGGAGCTTCTCCTTTGCCGCCTCCCGGGTGTGGGTCATCGATGACGCCGATGCCAATTGGCGGGCCTACCCCATCGCCTATTGACCGGGGTCCGCGTAGCCAAGCGCTTCGAGCGCCGCCTTCAGTTCTGGCTCCAGCGGCGTGCCGGCGCGGGTTTGCCGGCCCACTTCGTGGTCGTCGATGAGGCGTTGGAGCCGACCTGCGACGTCGGGGTTCGGAGCCGCGATGGCCGGTAGTGTTGTCAAGAATCTCCACGAACATTCCTCGGCCAGGGTAGGGCGGAGGACCGGTCCAGAAGTCGCCGCTACCGCCGTCCTCGTAGGCGTCGTTGAATGTGACGCACCAGCGAACGTACACGTCGCCGGCGGCGAAGGTCGGGTCTGCAAGGAGGAGCGCGATCATGGCGTCACCTCCTCTTCCTCGATGAGCGGCTCGTACGGCACGACCACATCCAGGGCCGGCAGCACCCGGTTGGCGCCCTCGACCCGAAGCGTCGCGTCCAGCACCCCCTAGAATTGGCTCGCGATCGATGGGACGCCACGCCGACGGTGACCGCTGTTCTGCATACCTGGAACCGCCAGATGGGCCTGCAGCCGCACGTCCACCTCGTCGTGAGCGGCGGCGGTCTCTCAGCGGACGGCACGCGATGGAACGCCTGCCGCAAGAACTTCCTCTTTCCCATGCGCGTCCTGTCAGCACTGATGCGTGGCAAAGTCATGGACGGCCTCGTACGGGCCTGGAAGGCTGGGGAGTTGCACTTCGCCGGAACCAGCGCCGACCTGGCAGTGCCGGCCGCCTTCGAGGCTTGGCATCTCCTCGTCGAGGCTGGTGTCGGCGGACGACGATGCCGTCGTGTTCCGGACGCGCGGGCCCGGGACCTGACGTCTCGCGCCGCGCGAATTCCTCCGGCGATTTCTGCTGCACGTACTCCCGTTCCGTTTTCGCAAAGTGCGTCACGCCGGACTCTCGGCGCCGTCGAACGTGGCAACCAGACTGGCCGTGGCACAACGTCTCGTCGCCGAGATGAGCCGACAAACCCGCCGCGCACAGCCGGAACCCGACGCCACTCATGTGGACGCTGGACACCCCGCCGCAGGCGATGTGCATCCCCGGTGCCTCCGAGGCACGCTCGTACCCGTGCCGTTCCCGTCTGCGCGAGGTCCGCCGTGACAACAGCCCCGGTCTTTGACAACCCCGAAAACAAACGTTGCACCCCGCGGCTGCGCGAGCCTTGTCCGCTCAACGCAACCCGACCACCCAGAAGCGGAAGAACCACGCGCTCTGCTCGCTCCAGGGCGATACCAGACCGTTCGACCCGACGACCCCACGAGCGCCAGAGCGCCTTTCCACCACATAGGGCGCAAGCCCTCGTACGCGGGGAGGTTGCGATTGTGGCGTGGCCGAGGTGACGAATCCGTGGGCCGCCAGTGTCCAGGCGATGGTATGCTGTTTGGGGGTGACGGTGCGCCAATTTCTTGGGATGAGTGTTGCGCTGATGGGTTGCTCCTCAGCGGAGTCTAAGGACGGGGCGAGCGACGAGCCCGAGCCGAAAGCGCAGGGCGGGGCTGGCGGTGTCGGCGGCAGCGGCGGTACGGTAGGCTCGGCCGGGACGGGGGGCGCGGGCGGCGTGGCCGGAACCGAATCGGGCTGTGGCTTGGGCGAGATGGACCTCGGTGCGGGTTGCGTCGCGGTCGACACCGTACTCGGCACGTACCTGCACGCAAATTCGGCGGGCGGAGGCTTGTCCATATGGGCACAAATCCTTCAGGGCCACCGTCTCGCCGCGGGATGGACATTGGCAGGTGGCTACGATGTCGCGTTGACGGTCGGCGACTGCGTGATGCGAATCCCAGGCTACGGCGTGTCGCCCACGGGCCCGGCGGGTACCCTTGTGGTCGATGGACCCATCGACGGCCCTTTGATGACGACGACCCTGGAACCCCAACAGGACTTCGGCGTGGACCCGTTTCTGCTTCCCGGTGATCCGATGACGATAACGCTGACATCCTGTGAATCGGTCAGGCCGCGTGCAGCTGTGGCGCCTGGGCGGACGTAGCCGACCGTGGTGCGCTAGGGCCGCAGCCCGGCCCGGGTTGCGAAGGATCTCGGCATCTCGGGTCCATGATCGGCCGCTGGGTTGCAGATGCCAGGCGCGGTGGGCCCCGACCGCCGGCGCCGCTGTCTGCGACCGAGCGTGAGGAATTCGACCGCCTCCGTTGGGAGAACAGGGTCCTGAAAATGGCGCGCGAAATACTAAAAAAGCCGCAGCCTTCTTCGCCAAGGAGAACGCGTGAAGTTCGCGTTCATCTTCGCGTGGAAGGCGACCTGGCCGATCCGGCCATGGCCCGCGTGCTGGACGTGTCCAAGAGCGGCTACGCGGCGGCGGTCCCGGCACCGAACCTGCTCGACCGCGACTTCACAGCCTCGAAGCCGAACGAACGGTGGGTCGGGGACGTGACCTACCTCCGAACGCCAGCCGGGTGGTTGTACCTCGCCGCAGTGATGGACCTGTTCTCGCGGCGCATCGTCGGCTGGGCAATCTCACCGTAC
>CAMASI010000013.1 GCA_945861065.1 Klebsiella pneumoniae
GCCTCAACCTCGTCGAGGACGCAACGCATCGGTCCGGTAAGGAGCAGCTCGATCGCGTCGTGGCGATGCTCGTAGCCTTGGCGAAGAAGCTCCAGAATGATCGCTGACGCTTCCAGGGGCGACGCCGGGAGCGGGGGTCGGGAGCGGGACCGGGACCGGGAGCGGGAGCGGGACCGGGAGCGGGCCGGGCCCGGCTTGTGGGGATCGCGCCCATGGCTAATGGCTAATGGCTAATGGCTAATGGCTAATGGCTAATGGCTAATGGCTAATGGCTAATGGCTAATGGCTAATGGCTAATGGCTAATGGCTAATGGCTAATGGCTGCCCCTAGCGCCTGAAGGACAATTCTACTGGCAGCGGCTCCTGCGCCTCGTAGCGCACGGAAATCAATGTCACCTCCCGTCGACCCGCGGGGGCCTCGAATACGACAGTATCCCCTTCGCGTTTTTCCATGAGCGCCCGTCCTAGCGGGCTCCGCCAGGACAACACGCCGGCGGCCACGTCCACTTCGTCTTCGCCCCAGATACGCCACTTCCTTTCGCTGCCGTCTGCTTCTTCCACCACAACTGTGGCCCCGAATCGAACCGCAGTACCGAGAACCGCCTGCGGATCTACAGGCCGAGCGGCCTCCAGCCGTTTGAGCAGGAAATGGCGCCGACTGTCGATTTCACGAAGTCTCTTTTTGCCGTAAATGTATTCCGCGTTCTCTGAACGATCGCCCAAAGACGCCGCCCAAGACACTTCGGCGACAATCCGCGGACGCTCCTCGCGTTCGAGCCAGGCCACCTCGCGCTGAATGCGTTCCAAACCTCGGAGCGTAATGAAGTTGGGTTCCCCCATTAGCGATCCCCAATCACCGACATCGCGAACACAGTTGCGCCAGCCGGAAAAGAAGCAACGACGTCGTAGGTCCAACCCGCATCGGTCAGTCGATACTTCCGCACTTCACGGGACGGTTCGTCCGCGACGTACAACTCATCCCTTCCGTCGTTGTCGAGGTCTCCCGCCGCCATCGCATGCATCATCCCATCGGACTGGGCGTCTACAGCCTCCACCGAACCCTTCCGGAAGGTCCATACGCCCTTTTTCACACAACTTCCGACCCACTCGTCGCGCCCATCCCCGTCCACGTCAGCAAAGGTGCTGCTGTGGCAGGCCGGCGCGGGAATCGTGGCCAGCGGTTTGGGACGCCACGGCACGACCGAACGGTCGAACTCTACCAAGACCGCCCCCGCTGTGACCCCGTCTTTTACCAAGCCCGGCCGCAGGCCCAAAACCTCGGGCACACGATCGCCATTCGAGTCACCCGCGCGAATTTCTCGGGTAAAAAACTCGGTACTTGACCACGTGACCATTGACATCCATGCGCCGCCAACCCGTGAGAACACCTCGATTTCCCCAGATTCACCGCGAAGACCCTGGGCGGCTGCCGTGACCAGTTCAACCCGTCCGTCGGCGTCGAGGTCCGCCCACAGCACGCTGGACACCCGTGTGCGATCCCGAGCCCTCAAAATCTCAAATTGCACGTCGCCGTCCACCGACCTCCCCAACATGACGACGCCTGCATCGTACCCACCTGCGGCGAAATCGGAGTCTCCGTCGGCATCGAAGTCCGCGGCCGCGATGTCCATCCATCCGTCGGCTTCCGATGGCCAGTCCCAAGAGCCCAGCTCTGCCAGCGCAGTCCCTGGACGCCACGCCACGACCCGCGCGGCCGCGGCCCCCACCGCTAAGACGCCGCCCTGGAAGCCGATCGCCTTAAGCGTTGTTGCAGAGCCCGGATTTGGCACCACCTCCCACGTCCATCCACCCGCAATGGGGCTCCCCATATGCATCGTCGCGAATTCATCGATTCCAACCGTTTTGATCAACGCGGCCGGGGTCGTGATCACGACGAGGCCCCCGACAAATCGGCCGCCAGTCGGCATATGTGCGGCGCCCGCGGATTCTACGTCCACGGGGGTTGGCTCGACGGAAGGGGAAACGGCTTCGGGCACCACAACCGCAACGGCGGCCACAGGCAGTGGCGACACCGGAGGGGCCCTCCAACGCTGCCATAGCAGACCACTCAGTGTGGCCAGAATCGCGGCGCCTAGCGCCCAATCCAAGAGCCGCCTCATTCAGCGCAGTCCGGAATTCCGTTGACGTCCGCATCCAGCCGATCGTCCCGACCGGGGCACTGATCGCACGCGTCCCCCACCGCATCACCGTCAGTTTCTAGTTGGTACGGATCGGCGACGAGTGGGCACACATCGCAGTCGTCGAACACTTCGTCCCCATCGTCATCGACCGGATTGATTGCGAGAATCAAGTCAAGTGTTGCGCGGCCCAGGCTGAAGTCACGGGTATCCAACACCTCCACGTCCACGGTGATCGGGAGGTCGAGCAAGACACAGGCCGTGTCCATGTCTACGATCGGGCCGTCGTTGAGAACAACGGTGAGGTCCCACAACGCGCCGCTACACCCATCGATTTCGGCCAGCGGATAGCGCACGGTGCCATCTTCGCCCGAACCGGCCAGCACGTCACCCGTTGCAGGGTCGGTCACCACAGTCGTGGTTTGAACCTCCGGATGCGCGTTCGAAATCACGGGAGACACTTGCAGTGCGGGTCCCAAAGCGCCGAGATCGACCACGATGACAGGATCCCCGTCGGACAGGGGCACCCAGGTATCATCACGCCCCAAGCCGATCGCGACTTCCAGGTATTCGTCCACCAAACAGTCGGTCGCCGGGGCGGTTTCCGTGGTCGGCACGTCTGTGGCCATTGTGTCCACAGGGGCTGCGTCTTCGGCACACGCCACTAAGTACCACAGCCACATGCGTTCGCCCCGCCGCAGGAGCTAACCCAGATGCAGCGGCGCAAGCCGCCGCAACGGTGTAGGATGCACGGCGTCGGAGTGTGGGGATGGATCGCGTGGAGCTGGAACGGTTCCTTCAGCGGGCTGGAAAGCGGACACTAGCGGAGTACGTGGGTGCTACCGAGGGCCAAGTTGCGGATTCGTTGCGCCGCAGGCTTGCCTGGGCGCGAACCGCCACGCGTGACCCCAAGCGCTCTGAAGAGGCGCGTTGGCTGCTCACCAATGCGGATGCGCTTCGTCGCGAGGCGGAGGCCGCAGACCTCCCGCCTCAACCCGCCGCAGACCCGTTTGACGTACCGGCCCCTCGGCGCAACCGTTGGGTATTCGACGAAGACAACGATGCCGCCGTCAATATCACACGCCTGACGGATCTCACCGACGGCCAGGACTACGCCGCACTCGGCGGCGATGGCATGGACGAATCGGATTGGGACCCAAGTTTTACCGCCAGCCATTTCCGACTGGACCGGCACCTTGACCCGACCGCGGGCGCAACCAGGACCGCGACCCCTTCGCCGACCTCCCAACGACAAGCGGTTTCCCGTACGCCAGCGGCGGCGCCACAAGCCGCGCCCCGACATCAGCCTCCGCCAACACCGAAGCCTGCAACACCGCGTCCCTCTCCTGTCGTGGCGCCTCCTGCAGCGAAGGGGCGGAGCCGGCCGCCAGATCGCGCCGTCAAGTCGGTTGCCGTTGGGCCGCCCGCAGACGAGGAGTCCGTTTTCGGGCTGGACATCGAGATCCGCGAAGGTCCCACGCCTCGTCGCGGTGCTGGTCCGGCCGCCCCTGCAGAAACGCCCCAACCGCCACCGCAGCCCAAGGTTGCCCCCGGAACGCAGCGCAGTGGACGATCCACGGCGATGACCATCCTTCCGCCGGATTCGCCCGATCCGGCACCCCCGCGGAAAGCGAGCGGCCGTTCAGGTGCGGCGGGCCCTGCGCAAGACGCGTTCGTCGCTGTTCCGAGTGTTTCGGCCTCTGATGCGGCCCGCCCTCCGCCGCCGCCCTCAATGCCGCCCCCCAACGCCACGCCACCGCCCATTTCGCGGGTCGTGTCCGTCATTCCCGCCCCAGTCGCTTCTGCACCGCCCGAAGCGGGCTTCTTCAAGCGCCCAACGCCCCAATTCAAACGAAGTGCGCCAACGGCAGAGCTTCCAACCGCGACCGCAACACCGCTCGTACCCATCGCGCCGACGTTGCCGGTCCCCGTCACCGCTGACTCCCTCACGGTCCCGGCCGCCCCAATCGCGATCGGGGTACCCGCTGCCGGAGTCCCCGGGGCAGTCGGAGCCCCTCGACCCACGACAGGCCCCGTCAACCGCACGCGGCTGCTTTCCCTCGGCGTTGTCCTGGCGGTGGCATTCTTTGCTTGGGTAAACTGGGCCACCGTCGGTCCGGTATTGGGTCTCGCACCCACGACGCCGGGCCCAAATGTCGTCCCCGCGGCCGTACCGGCGGGTTCCGCCCCGACTGAGGCCCCGCCGACGGTAGCAGTACCGCCGATCGCGCCTGAACCAGCCGAAGGCGACGCTGCGCCTGACCCCGCTTCTGAGGGCTTGCCACCCGCGGCGCCGACCGAGGGCATTCCTGCACCCGCGCCGTCAGGCCCCGTGGACGCGTCGTTCGCGGCTCCTGACGTGCCGGTCGCCGTTCCAGCACCTGTGCTCGGGGCGCCAGTTCCGCCAAAACCAGCACCAAAACCAGCGCCATCGACAGCGCGGCAACCCCGCCCGGAACCGCCTGTCAGCGTAGCGCCAGTTCCCGCCCCCGCCGCCGCTCCCGTGGTTGCGGCCCCAGTTGTGGCCCCAGTGGCCTTGGTGCAGCCAACACCCGCTCCTACGGAAATCCTGTTGCCTCCCCCGAACGCGGGTGCCGGCGGGCTTGATTCGCGCTGCCTGCCCGACCATATGGCTTCGCGGGCGCAGGGCGGCACGCTGACCGACGTGCAGCGGCAGTGTATGGACCGCTCCGTTTCGACGGCCGCTGCCGGTCCAGATCGCACCCGGCTATCTTCGCTCTTGTTGCTGGATGCGACTGCACGCCAGGACACCGCCGCATGGCAACGGCTCGCGCGCCGTCACCTAGAACAAATTGAGCCCGGTAATGGCTCGTTGGCCTTCAAATACGCGGGCTCGATGTTCCAAAGCGGCGCCCTCGCGGATGCGTCGAAATGGTGTGATGCCGCCATTACGAACAAAGGCGGCGGCGCGACCGGTCGTTCGGGGACGAACAACGCCTACAAATTGCGGGTCGCTATCGCTGAAAAGAAGATTGCGAACGGCGAGGCCAACAATTCCGAGCTGCTTCGCGTTGGCCAGGACTGGTTCGCGTGGGCAAGGGCGAACAATCTTGATGTGACTGGTGCGGCAGCGGCCTGTGCCGCGGCCGGCGGGTCCTGCGAGTGACGGCCGCACTCCTTGTGACCTCGGCGCTTGCGGGCACGGGCCCCCTCACCACGTTTAGCTCCGCCCCCGAGGGCGCAGACGCCCTCGTGGCGGCCGACGAAGAATCCGGCTTCCCCTCTGCCGTATCGCTTGCCTTCGGCAACTATTCCATCTGTTCTGGAAGCCTGATCACACCTGAGATTGTGCTCACTGCGGCACATTGCCTCGAGGGCTACGGCGGCTATTTGGTGGAGTTCGGCGTCATCGCCGTGGGAGATACCACCTGGGACCCTGATCAAGCCATTGCCATCTCCGACACCGCTATTCACCCTTCGTACCGGGCATTGGATGGCTCGGAGCTTGGCGAGAACGACGTAGGGCTCGTATTTCTTGCTCACCCAATCAAGAAAGTCGATCCGATTTGGTTCGCTGAGAATATTCCTGAGAACAAAGCCGTCGGCGACATTGTGACCAGCGTGGGATTCGGCGTGACTGGGGCGTCGGGTGCGGGCTCCGGCGTGAAACGCTCCGCGAAGCTGCACATCAGCCAAATCGATCCCACATTCTTGATTAGTTATTCCGGAGACAACAAAGACGGCGCGCAGGTTTGCAGCGGGGACTCTGGCGGTCCACAATACCATGAGAGTGACGCTGGCGTGCTCACGCAATGGGCGGTGCATTCTTGGGCCGACGCATATTGCCTGTTTGAGTCTGGAAGTACCCGCACCGACAGCGTCGCCGTCTGGCTGACCAACCAGGTCGAACTGTGGCACGGCACCAGCGACCGTTGTGAATTCAACGATCATTATTTCGACGGCGTCTGCGACGATTTTTGCGAAGAGTTAGACCCCGATTGCGTGGTACATCCGCTCGACACGCTTGAGCTGTACCAGGGCGGAGGTGTTTCCGTGCCCCGCATTTGCGGGACAACAAATGTGTCTATACCCCCGGCCTTTGGGCTCGGACTTGTGGTGTGGGCATTGCGTCGCCGTCCAACAAGGACGTGACTCAGGGTTGGAGGTCGGCCAAGGCGACCGACCACGACGCCACCACCGTCCCCGCGTCGTCCCGAATCTCCGCCAGCACATGAGCGTCGAGCGAGACGGTGTCAAAATTCGCGGTCACGAAACTATTTGTCGCGTCGTAGCAGGCGACCAGCTCCAGGTCCGAACCGCACGCGTTGGGCGGCAGATTCGCCAACGGCGAAGCAGTGAATTCCGGGACGTCGTACCCGATTCCTGGGTCGGGAAGCAGCCTCAACTCCGCATGATGCACGTCGCCGGACAACAGCACGACCCCTGGGACCCCTGCCAGGCGGCCGAACAGGCGAGCGCGTTCAACTGGAAACGATGCCCAGGAGTCGGCAGTTCCTTCGCTGGTCCATTGTGACCCTGTAGCGAGCACCTTGAACACCGCGTCGCTGGAGAGCACGGCGTCGACGAGCCAATCCTCCTGCAGCACACCCAGGATACCGCTCGTTCCTCGGTACAGCCGGTCGTCGAGCGCGAATACTTCCACATTTCCGCGCCGGACTGAGAAGAATATCCCCGGAATTTCTAGCGTACCTGACGAAGGATTTGCCCAGGCGTCGCCAAACGCCCGGAGTGCCACGTCGCCACCGGGCGAAAAGGCGTCTGCATCGTTCCCGACGTAGTCATGGTCGTCCCACACGGCGATGACGGGCAAACTGGCCATCATCGATGCCCGGTCGGGCTTGCCGTGGCTCGTGCGGTAGAACCACCGCAATACGCCGAGTTCGGAACTGTTCGCATAATGATTGTCGCCGAGGAAGAAGAATGCGTCGGGATTCGTCTCCTCAATTGCGTCGAAAATCGGCTGTAGTTCGTCCTGGGCGCAGCTTCCCATCGCCAATAAGAACTGGCCGTCCTCGCCATCGGCTGGACCGGCCTGCAAGAAGCGAGGTGGGCTCTGCGCCAAGCCGTCCACCTCGACAACCCACGTGTACAATTTTCCAGGTACCAGCTGATCCGTGACCAATTGGGCGCCGAAATCGTCCACCGCAGCCGGCCAGGCCCAAGCGACGACGGCACCGTCTGCCGGGTCTGCCGATTCGGAAACGCGAAGCCCCACCAGCCGAGTGCCATCCGTGCGCACCCAGACGCGCGTCTCCGTACCGGCCGTCCACCCGCGGATCGGGCCATGGGTAAGAGGTGCGTCGTAGCAGCTGTCCACGCCCAAGTGCAGTCCCAAAGGGTCAATCCACGAGGCAAGCTCATCGACGCCTTCGTTGCCGAAGTACGTTCCTTCCAGGCCGTCCGCCGAATACACCCGTTCGCCGTCGAATTGAACCTCAAGACAAGACGGCTCCCAACGATCCGAGCCGTCTACAGAACGAATCTCAACGCGATCGACGAGGGCCCGAGACAGCCCGACAGCTTCGAAGCTGAATACGTCGATCATGCCTTCTTCGAATTCATCGAGGTCAATCACGTCCAATGCAAAACAATCCACAGCGCTGAGGCACAACGATAGCGAGTTGGCATCTGTTCCGGAATTGACCGTGAGCGCGGTACGAACGACGACGGTGAGCTGGTCTATCGTTTCCGGAAACAAGGGTGCTGGGGGTGCAGGCACGCCTACGAGTCCCGGCACGGGTGGCGTCGTCGTACTTGGCGTTTCCGTGTCCCCGGACGTCGCCGTGTCCTGGCCGGCGGTGTCTTCACCGTCAGTCTCGCCCTCTGGTTCCCCCGTTTCTACCGGCGTTGTCGGCAACGTTCCCGTCGGGTCGGGAGGCGTGGTCGTCGGGCCGTCCTTGGGTTCCGTAGTCTCGCACGCCAACAGCAAGGCCCACATCTCAACCTCTGGCGTCCCTAGAACACGATTGCGCGCCGGCGGCCGCGCTAAGCAAGCGTATGAGAACGCTTTGGTCGCTACTCGGAAATAACCAATGCCTCGACGGGGGCGCGATGTTCGGCAACGCGCCCCGAGCGGTATGGTCGCGGTGGCTCACGCCAGACGACCAACACCGCGTCCCGCTCGCAACACGCTGCTTGCTTGTTCGCGAACCGGACGGACGCCTCGTGTTGTGCGAAACGGGAATCGGCGCGTTTTTTGAACCTGGCTTGCGCTCCCGATACGGCGTGTTGGAGCCACACCACGTGCTGCTCGCTTCGCTGGCCGCCGTGGGACTCAGCGACGCAGATATCGACGTCGTCGTGTTGTCCCACCTGCACTTCGATCACGCAGGCGGGCTACTTGCAGCGTGGGCTGCCAACGCCGCGCCTCGCCTGCTATTTCCGAAGGCGCAATTTGTCGTTTCCGCCGCACATATGGCACGCGCAGACCAACCCCACGCCCGAGACCGAGCGAGTTTTATCCCGGGTCTGTCCGACCTGCTGAGGGCCAGCGGACGCCTCCACCTGGTCTCGGGAGACAGGTGCGACCTGCTTCCTGACTGGCAGTTCCACCCGTCTGAGGGTCACACACCCGGCCTGATGCTCGCGAGCGTTCCCACAACCGAGGGCCCCGTCGTCTTCGTCGCAGATCTTATTCCGGGAACCGCCTGGGTTCATGTGCCGATCACCATGGGCTACGATCGGTTCCCAGAACGTCTCATCGACGAAAAGGCAGCCTTGCTCGAATGGGTTGCCAAGGCCGGGGGCTGGCTTTTTTATACCCATGACCCCCAGGTCGCCGCATCGCGTGTCACCCAACAGGGCGGCCGTTGGACGGCGACAGAGCACAAATCGGCCCTGCTTGCCTGGCAGGCCTAAATGGTCGCATCCCCGGGCAATTTCGAGTACGATCAAGCGGTGCCTGCGGAGGATGGATGTGGGGGTTCCTGACCGTAGTTCTGATGGCCTGTGCACCTGCGGATAGCGACGGCACCAGCACAGACGTTCTTGGGCACGGGGGCGAAGCGGGCAGTGGCGAGGGCGGTGCTGGCGGAACCGGCGCCACCTCTGCGGGCGGGAACGGGGGCACAGGAGGCACGGGCGGAGGAGGAACCGGCGGCGGCGGGACGGGTGGCAGCGGTGGTGGCGGAGGAGGCGGCACAGGACCCGTGGATGCCGACGGCGACGGCTTTGATGCAGGCGCAGATTGCGACGACCAAGACGAAGCCATCTACCCGGGGGCCACCGAGGTGTGCGATGCGGCCGATGTGGACGAAGACTGCGATTTTCTCGCAGACAACGATGACATCGACGTCGACCTGGCGACCGGCACCCGGTATTTCCCCGACTTGGATGGGGATGGATACGGCGACGCCAACCACCCGGGCGTGCTTCTCTGTGATTCCACCGGTTTTTATCCGGAAGACGATTCAACGGACTGCGACGATCTCAGCGCGGACCGAAACCCAGGGGCGGTGGAGGTTTGTGACCCGGATAATCTCGACGAGGATTGCGACAGCGTTGCCGACGACGCCGACCCCAACACGTCACCGCCTACTAAGAACGTATTCTATCTCGATGCCGACTCCGATGGCTTCGGCGACCTCTCCGACCCCGGTCAATCGGGATGCGATGCAACGATCGACCATCCGGCCACGGACCACACCGATTGCGATGACGACAACGCCGCCGTAAACCCGGGCGCGCCCGAGCTGTGTTCCGATGGCCACGTGGACGAGGATTGCGACGGTCTCGTAGACGACGAAGACCCGAGTTCTGACGGCCTTTCCTTTAGCCTTTGGTACGCAGACAACGATGCCGATGGGTATGGGGACGATGCCGACCTTGGCGTATTTGCCTGTTTCCTGCTCGATGGTGCGAAAGTGGCCGGCGATTGTAATGACGAAGACCCCGACGTGTCCCCTGCGGAAACAGAAGTCTGTGACCCCGACGACGCCGACGAGGACTGCGACAACCTTGTGGAGGAAGCGGACCCGAGCATCGACCCGCTCAGCCTGTCGCTCAGTGCCATCGACATGGATGGCGACGGATTCGGTGGCACGCTCGTGCCGACCTGTGACGAAGGGGCGCCGGGTGGGGACTGCGACGATTCCAACGCGTTGATTTACCCCGGCGCCATCGAGATCCCGTGCAGCGGCGTCGTCGAATCGTGTACCGGCGTGGACGCAAACATCAGCGTCCCGGCCGACGAACCCACTGTTCGGGACGCCGTGGACGTCGCCGTCGCTGGTGACGTCCTGTGCGTCTCTGCAGGCACCTACAGCGACAGTCTGCCGATCGAAATCGACGTCGATGAACTTCAACTGGTGTCGGTCAGCGGCGCCGGGTCCACCACCCTCAAACGAACGGGCGGGGCCAACGCCGTCGTCGTCGTGAGCGGCCATCGCGTTTCCATCCAGGGTTTCACAATTCGGGACGGTCCTGAATCTGGTGTCCGCGTCGCAGGCGGCGACGATTTCGTTCTGTCAGACAGTGTCATCGAAGCCAACGGCGACCCGGGAGTCGATGGCGGCGGCGTACGGATTGCGGCATCGCGTGCGACCGTGCGAGACACGACGTTTCGCGATAATGTCGGGAATTACGGCGCTGGGTTGTGGGCTTTTGACGCCACCGGGCTCACGGTCCGAGACAATGTGTTCGAAGGCAACGTCGCCACGTCCAAGGGCGGTGGCATGCGCCTTCACACCGTCGTGGATTTCGTCTCAAGCGGAAACCTTTTTGAAGGGAACAATGCGGACGCCGGCGGTGGCCTCGCCTTGCTGAGCAGCGAGGGGACGGCAACAGGCGACATCTTCGTCGCCAATTCGGCTGTTACGACGGCCGGCGCCGTGTACGTCGATGCGTCGCCAAACATTCTTCTTGATGGGCTCGACGTCTCCTTTTCTACGGCGCCAGAAGTCGGTGCCTTCCACCAGCTGTTCAGCGACGGTACGACCCTGCTCAACAGCGTCTTCACGAGCAACGGAAGCGTGACCTCCGCCGCGGCAGTGGCCATTGAAAGCAGCAACAACATCGTGATGAGGTCCGTGACGTTCGACAACAACGTCAGTGTGTCGCTCGGCACCGCGCAGATGGTCGGCGGCACCGACCTCGTCGTAGAGGATTGCACATTTCTCCACAATGTTGGCAGTCTGGTTGGTGCACTTACTTTCTTGGATTCGGCAAACATCCTCGTGGCGACGAGTACGTTCGAAGAAAATGAGATTGTCGGCGACAGCGGCGCCGCGCTGGCATTCAGCACGTCCGCCAACGTGCTCACGTTGGACAACGTCATTCGCGACAACAACGTCGGTGAGATTGGCGGCGGTATTGTCGATTCTGATGTCACTGGCGTTACGCATGACGGAGACGAAATCAAAAACAACGATGCGGTCATCATCGGAGGTGGGATTTTTTGTGCGTTTTCAAGTGGTTATTCCGAGGTCGGTACGACTGTTTCGATGAACGCACCCAGCCAAGTCCTTTGTCTTAGCTGCAGCGCCGGTTGTGTAGCACACTGAGGCCAACGACAATGATCGTCGATCCGAAGCGCCGAATTGCGGCAATTGCGCCGTCGTCAGCCTACGACCCCGCTCGGCTGGCAGCTGGAATCGCCGTCGCAAAGGCCCATGGGTACGACGTAGAGTTGTTCGAAGGCTCGCTCGACCCCCACTTTTGGTTGGCTGCACCCGATGCTCGGCGCCTCGCCCATCTGCACGAAGCCTTGGCCGACCCCGCGTGGGGCGCGGTTTGGCTGGTGCGAGGCGGGCAAGGGATGTTGCGACTTCTGCCGGGTCTTCCTGCCCTCGCGGCAGCACCGCGCCCCGTCATCGGCTTTTCGGACGCGACGGCATTACTCGCCGCTGTCCATCAGGCCCAGGCAGGGCCCGCCATCCACGGACCGATGTTGCACAGCCTTCCCAGCGCCGATCCAGAGTCCATCGAAGACCTGTTCGGGTTGTTCGAAGGACGCCCGCTCACCCCACTTCGCGGCGAAGTCATGGTGCCGGGAACCGCGTCTGGCCCGCTCGTTGGCGGCAACCTGTCGCTGCTCGCCTCGTTGTGTGGCACACCGTGGCAAGTAAGCGCCAAAAATGCGATTCTCGTCGTCGAAGACGTCGGCGAGCCCGCGTATCGAATCGATCGGATGTGGTCCCAACTCGTACTGAGCGGGGCCCTCACGGGCGTCGCGGGAATTGCGTTTGGCCAATTCGACGATTGCCGCGCCGGGCCCGGGTGGACGTTGTCGGACCTGCTTTCGGAGCGCGTGGCGGAACTCGCTGTTCCAGTCGCGTTCAACTTGCCCATCGGACACGGCGCCGCCAACCGCAGTTGGGTGGTCGGCAGCACCGCGCGACTGGTCGAAGGCACGCTTCACCGGTAGAGCGAAGCATGCGTGAGACCCGGACCAAGATCGTCGCTACCTTAGGCCCCGCCTCGTGGGACGAACCGATGCTGTCGGACCTGCTCACCGCGGGCGTCGATGTGTGCCGAATCAACTGCTCCCACGCAGACCACGACGGCATCCGCAAACAGGTTTCGCGCGTCCGTCGTGCCGCCGCGCGTTTGGACAAACCGACCGCCATCCTACTCGACCTTCAAGGCCCGAAGGTGCGCACCGGAAAGGTACCCCAGCCGCTCGAGCTTGCGGTCGGCGACCTGTTGACCATCGTCATGGACGAACACCTCGTGGGCGAGGGCAAACGTGTCGGTACGACCTACCCACAGATGGCAGACGATGCGCCCGTCGGTGCGGTGGTGTTGTTTGCCGACGGCGCACTCGGTGGCCGGATTGAAGCCGTTCGACGCAACATCAGCCCAGCGGAAGTGGACATCCGCATGGACATGGCGGGCGAGTTGGGCAGCCACAAGGGAATCAACCTTCCCGGCGTATCGATGTCCATTCCGTCGCTCACCGACAAAGACCG
Organism: Klebsiella pneumoniae; assembly: GCA_945861065.1. Lineage (GTDB taxonomy): Bacteria > Myxococcota_A > UBA796 > UBA796 > SXOB01. The sequence continues at coordinate 13,028 of CAMASI010000013.1, forward strand.
AGCGGACCTCGCAGTGGGGCTGGAGGTCGGTTGTGACTACGTCGCCCTTTCTTTTGTTCGTAGCGCGGCTGATGTCCTGCTCCTTCGCGAGGCGATGCGAGCGCTGGGAACAGTCTTGCCGATCATCGCAAAAATAGAGAAGCCGCAAGCAGTGGACGACCTGGAGAACATACTCGACGTCAGCGAAGGCGTGATGGTCGCCCGAGGTGACCTCGGGGTCGAAGTTAATATCGAAAAAGTCCCTGTGTACCAGAAGACCATCATCGCCGCCGCACACCGCAAAGGGCGATTGTGCATCACGGCGACGCAGATGTTGGATTCAATGGAGCGCAATCCGCGACCCACACGGGCTGAAACGACCGACGTCGCAAACGCCATTTTGGACGGCACCGACGCCGTGATGTTGTCGGGCGAAACCGCGACTGGCCGATACCCCATGGAAGCCGTCGGCATGATGGACCGAATCGCCCGAGAAGTAGAAGCGAGCGCGTTCCTTCGGCCAACGCCGCTAGACGCTCTTCCACCGATGGAAGGGACCTCGGGTGTCATCCTCCGCGCCGCTTGTGCGGCGGCCGGAACCAGTGGGCGCCCCCTCGTTGTGTTCACCTGGTCCGGCGCGACGGCCCGTTTCGTGAGCAAAGCGAGGCCGAAAGGCCCCATTCTCGCGATTACACCGCATCGGGAGGTCGCCGACAAGATGAGCCTCGTGTGGGGCGTCACCCCCCTCGTCGCAGCGAACGTCGAAGGAATCGACGATCTGATTCGTGTGGGGGAGCAGATGTTGCTGTCCCGTGGTTACGTCGAAAGAGGCGAAGAGGTCATCATCCTTGCCGGTCGGGCGCCTCGACAGGGCGCCACCAACCTCATGAAGGTTCATCTTGCTGGAATGGCAGACTGATGCGCGTAGACCTGCGTTCCGACACCGTCACCCGACCGTCTGCCGCGATGCTGCAGGCAATGATGAATGCGCCACTGGGCGACGACGTGCTTGGCGACGACCCCACCGTACAAAAGCTCGAAGCCACCGCGGCTGACCGAGTGGGCAAAGAAGCAGCGTTGTTTGTGCCGTCGGGCACCATGGCAAATCTGTTGGCCATGCGGGTTTCGACACGTGCCGGTGACGAGGTGCTCATGCACGCCGACGCCCATCCTTTCAACTACGAGGCGGGGGGCGCAGCAGCGTTTGCCGGCGTGCAAATTCGGCCCCTTTGTCAGGGCCACCCGTTTCTCCGGACCAGCGACGTCATCGAGGCCATCAGGCCCCCCAACGACCATTATTGTCCGGCCACCCTTTTGTGTGCCGAAGACACCGTGAACAGAGGTGGCGGAGCCGCCTACGAGTTGTCATTGCTCGACGAGCTGACCGACGTGGCCCATGCTCGGGGTTTGGCGACGCATTTGGACGGGGCACGCTTGTTCAACGCCGTTGTCGGTTCTGGAATTTCCGCAGAGCGTCGATGCCGCGGCTTTGACACCGTCGCGTTCTGTTTCAGCAAGGGACTGGGCGCACCGATTGGCAGCATCTTGTGTGGCGACTCGGAACGAATCCACGTCGCTCGACGGATGCGGAAGCTGCTCGGCGGCGGCATGCGACAAGCGGGCGTGATTGCTGCGGCGGCGTTGTACGCGTTGGACCACCATGTCGAGCGCCTCGCCCAGGATCATGAACGTGCGGCGGCCCTGGCAGACGGCCTAAGGAATCGCGGCTGGACGGTGGAGCCCGTGTTCACCAACATGGTGTACGTACAAACGCCGGACGCAGCGTCCGTGGTTTCGCGCCTGGCACAGGCCGGTGTCGCCTGTTTCGCAACCGCGCCCACGCGAATTCGCCTTGTGCTTCACTTGGACGTGAACGACGAAGGCGTGGGCGTAGCCCTGCTCGGATTTGGCTCACCGAACTGAACGCATAGCAGTTCAGGTTAGGGGCGGACCGCTGCTGGAGTGTCGAGATGGTTTCTGTGCTTGCGTTGTGGGCCCTCGTCGGCTGCGAAGGCCCCCCTGTCGCCGTCGATTTGTGTACCGGGGCGGGTTTGGGTACCCTGTCCGTTAGCCTGGTGGTCCCCGAAGAGACCTGGATCACGGCGCCCGCGCTGGACGTGTACAACGAAGCCGGCACCGTCGTCGCAACCGTGACGACGCCGACCGACAGTCTCGAACTCAGCGGAGGGATGTACGTTTTGGCCATGCGTCGGGGAATCGCACCTCCCACCGATGTGGCTGGCCTCGGCGTGAAGTCCGCGTTTGGAAGCCTCGGGACGACACATGCCGTTGTGTGTGTAGGAGATGACGCAACGACGGAGTTCGAAGCGACGTGGGAGGAGCAGCCGTCGAGCGGCGCGATGTGGGTCACCTACGGCGAGCACGTGTTCGGATTCGACCAGGCAGCGCTTCTCGTCGGCAACGAGTTGCCCATCGTCGGCGACCTGTTCGTAGACCTTTCCAACGACCTGCGCGGGTTCGCGGTGGACGCGTATGGCAATCTGTGGACACCCACGTCGCCGACGTACGGGGCGAGGGTGGTGAAGTTCGAGCCGGGCGCCGTGCTCGGCGGCGAGTCGGTGGCGTTCGGGGGACCAGCCTTCGACGAAGACGCCCCACAAATCGAAGACATCGCATTCGACGACAAAGAACAGCTCTGGCTGCTGATCCGGCACAGCAACACGGCATTCGTTGGCCTTTGGGGCTTCTCCGCCGCAGCGGTGCGCGAGTTTCTTGCCTTTGGCACGTTGCCCGGCGACCCCGTTCGCATCACGGTCGACGGCCTCGTCGCGCCCGAGGACATCGCGTTCGACCTTGATGGCTCGATGTGGATCGCTGACTTCGGCGGCGATCAGCTGGTGAACGTCGGGCTGAGCAGTATTGAAGGCGCCGCGGCCGGATCCTGGACACCGTCGGACACATTCCATTCGACCTACTACGACGCCACCGGGTCTCATACCCTCACCGGACCCACCACAGTCGACGTGGACGACAACGGCCGCGTGTGGGTGAATTGGTTCACCGCCGCCACCGTGACCCGTTTCGATGATCCGACCGACATTGGAAATCGCATTCCATCTGCCATCAAGAGCGCAGACGTGCTCGACCTTCCTTCGGGACTGGCCATAGACCATGCCGGCTCAGTCTGGTACGGAAACGAGCCGCAGAATGGCACGGGCGAGTTGGTTCAACTCGACCAGGAAACCCTCGTTCAGGGGACTCGCGGCACGAGTGTAAATGTCATCGCACCACGGGACCTGGTTTTCGACCCACGCTGATTCGCCCGACCCGGATCAAGCCCAGCCTACGGCCGCCAGCGCCGACGCAATTGCGGTCACGACCGCTGCCCGTTGAACGGGGTCGCCCGCAACATCATTTCGAATCTCGATTTCAATGCACGGACCACCGGTGACACGCGCGGCACGTTCTGGCGCATACATCAGGCCGTCGCGCCCGGACCAAGGTTCATTGAGCGCCACGGGCAAGCCGCTCACTTGCAATGCCAACGCAATCCGGCGCGCAACGGGCTCCGCTCGGTCAAACAAGACACCGAAGACCATCGGGCGAGGAGGCCCGCCTTCGTACACCGGCGTAAAGCTGTGGATGGATACGACGGGCAATCCTGCGTGCCGGTGCGCCTCCGTTTCGACCGCCGCGTGGTACGGCGCCCAGACCAGGTCGTGCCGCCGAGCCCGTTCCGGGGCTCCAAGTCCACGATTAAGCCCAATGGCACGGCCTTCGGCCTCAGGTCTGGCCCAGGACCGCTCCCAAGGACCCCGGTTTGCGTCACACAGCAGCCGTGAAAAACGGGACAGCACCAAGGTGGCCCCGATCGCCGTCGCTACGCCCCGCGCCACCTCCGCAGCGCCCGGATCCCAGGCCCAGTGGGTGCCGCAAATCCACTGATCCGACTCGGGCCACGTCCATCCAGTCGGGAGCTGGTTGGATGCATGTTCGCACGTCATCAGGCAGCCGCCAACGGTGCCTCCCACGCGCTCCCATACCGGGGTCATTCCGCCTCCAACCGCGCAATCGTTTCTGCGAGCACATCATCGTCGCCTGAGGATGCCCACACGTCCACAGCCTGCTGAACTGCGGCAATTCCGAGCTCTGCCGATTGACGACGTGCGTGCAGCCTCTCGGAGAGGCGGTCGACTCGGTCCACGAGCGTCTCGTCGGCCCACGGAATCGGCGTGTCCAATAAGCCCCGCGCCGTGATCCGGGGGTGGGTTTGACCCGCCGTCGACGGCAAAGACGCGCGAAAGGACGGGGTCTCCATGGCGTGCACCGCCCACCTGGGGCCGCGCACAAACCGCAACACGACCCACTCCGGGCTACCGGCGACTGCCTGTTCCAAGACGACGCCGCAGGCCGCGTGTGCGGGTCTTAAACGCGGAAAAACCACGTCGCCCGTCGCCAGCCGCCATCGCCCTCGGCGGGCGATTTGTCCGTCTCTCGGTCGCGCCACCCCCCCCGCAACGTCATTAAGTTCCAACAACCTCGCCGGTCCCCTTCCCTGCCACCGTTGCCGAACGAGGCTTGCCACATCCCTCACACAGCGTTGGCCGCGTTTCGGCTCGGGAGCCCAAGCGCCTGTGGGGAGATCAGACCACGAGAGACTCCGCAAATCCGCACTCGTTCGCACGATCCGACGCAGCCGCACATCCCAACCTGGGTCCACCACGTCGGTCCAGGAAACGGCGTCCGGACGCACGCGGCTGAACCACGCCGCCAATACGCGACCTCCCGCCCCGCCAAAAGGTCGAAACGTGCCCTCAGGAAGCCGGGCAATCGCCGTGTGGTGCAACTGAGTGCCCAACCAATCGCGCAGCCCTTGGCGCGTCGGATTGCTCGCAATCGACCACGGCAGCAGAACCGCGGCACGGCCCGAATCGGAAAGCCAGCCCGGTAGACGCTCCAGGAGGCGCACCTCCGACACGACCCGACGAGCCGGAACTTGGATTGATGAACCCCGCACGGGCTGGGAGAACGGTGGATTGGCGATCACCACATCGGCGATTCCGGACCATTCAAACCCGTCCCCGGTATGGATCACGCCCGTCACGCCCGCAAGCCTGAGGTGGAGCCGTGCCAACGATGCGAGGTCAGGGTCGACCTCGACGCCCACCACAAGCGCCCCACGCCTCCCGGCGGCGACCAGCAGGCTGCCTGCCCCACAGGTGGGATCGAACACCGTGGTTCCACCGAGGTCTCCGAGGCGCTCGACCAACAACTCCGCGAGCGGAGCCGGGGTGAAGAACTGCCCCAACCGCGCGCGAAACAGGTCCGGAAAGAACCGTTCCCAAGCAAGTCCGAACAAGTCGCCATGAGCTGGCCCAGGCCACAGTTCGTGTTCCCCACCCTCCAACACGCAAGTCAGCGCGGCGACAATGGCCTCGAAGGCGCGTCGCCCGGTGACACCCCGCTCCCGAAGGGACCCCTCCGCACGCACGAGGCTCGCAGCCAGGTCCTCCATCAGCCCGACATTGGGAGCGCAACCACCTCCGCGCGCGCCGCCCCGACTTCAACTTGGGTCCCCACTTGATCGAAGGGCTTTCGAACCACACCCAGCGCGATACGACCCAGGCTCGGGTCCAGCCCGACCCGCCCGACCCTGCCGATCACTGCCCCGTCGCGTTCAATGGAGGCAAAAGACGAGGCGCTCTCGGACAAGACGAGGCCCACCAACGCCTTCCGAACTTCGCCTCGCGCCACGACTCGGTGGACCGTTTCTTGGCCGAGAAAACACCCCTTGTGCAACGAAGCCACACCGCCGAGTCCGACGTCATGCAACAAGGCGCCGGGCGGAACGTCATCCGGCCAGGCCAACTCGCCCAATCTGATACGCATGGCGTCCAGCGATTCGTAGCCCACCGCATCTGCTGGAACCGGGCTCTCGAGAACGTCGAAGCCATCCCGTCCCCATCGAAGTCGCGGGCAACGAAGGCCCTGTGCGGCAGAGTCTGGCGCCTCGTCTGTAAACCAACCGCCGCCGTCGATGGCGCGAAGGACGACGTCCTCGGAAAAGAGGTAGCGGTCCAGCCAGTCTGCATGCGCCTGGCCGGTCCCACTCTCGGCAACGAGAATCCAGGTCCGATCCTCGACCCGAAACAGCGAATAAAGCGCCTGCAGGCGACCCCGGTCGTCGAGCCGCGCCGTCGCTTGGCTCGCCCCAACCGCGAGCTCGCGGTTGTCCTGGGTCAGCAGGCGGTTGAGAAACTCAGCAGCGTCGGCGCCATGAGCAGCCACGCCCACAAGCCCTTCGAGCCGGACGTTCACTTGTCGTCGTCGTCCAGGTCGTCGTCGAATGCGATGATCGTCTGGCCGGACGACCGTTGCGGGACCTTGACAAAACCGGGGTCCGGCAGGTCACCGGGTCGCGGAAGTGTGCCTCCCGGCTTCGGGGGCGGCGGTGGAAGCGGCGCAACCGGCACCGGACCAAAGCCAGATCCACCGTGTTTGGACACGGTAGCCGCCTCGTCGTTGCGCACAACTACAGGAGGCGGTGGCCACACGGACGGACGCGGTTCGACCCTGGGTTCCGGCTTAGCGGAAGGCTTGGGGGTCGTTTTCGGCGGGATTTCGTCATCGACGTCAAACGTCTGATTCTGACGACGAATCAAAACCACCAAGGCCGCCAGCGCGACGACCGACAACAGCCCACACAGACAGCTCAACCCGATGAGCAACGCTGCTTGCACCGCGAACCCCTCAGCGAGCCCCTATGTCATCCGCGGCCCGATGTCCCCTCAGGGCACCGGATCAGGCTTCCAGCATCTGCAAGCCGTTCCGCCGACGAACATGCCGCAGCTTCCGAAGCGCCTTGATTTCGATCTGCCGGATGCGCTCGCGGGTCAACGCCATGCGCGCGCCCACCTCTTCCAACGAGTACGCGCAGGGCTCGCCGACGCCGTACCGCATCCGCAGCACCTTTTCTTCGCGTGGCGAAAGTTGGGCCAAAACGTCTTCGATTCGTGCCCGGAGATGAGAGACTTCGAGGCCATCGTCGGGCAGTTCCGCCGTCGGATCCTCAATGAACTCCCCAGCCGAGGCGTCCGATTCTTCGTTGACCTGGGCGTCAAGCCGAACGGGCTCCCGCACAAGGCTCAACAGGTCGTCGACCAACCCGGGTTCCAGGTCCAAAATGCGACTCACTTCGGCGACGGTGGGCTCCTGACCGGTGCGCTGCCGCAAGTGTTTCTGCACCTGGCCCACGCGATAGACGATGTCCAACTTGCCCATTGGAATGCGGATCGGCCGCACTTGGGCCTCAAGCGCGCGCACCACTGCTTGGCGAATCCACCAAGAAGCGTACGTCGAGAACTTGCAGCCACGCGTCCAATCGAACTTCTCGACCGCACGCATCAGGCCAAGGTTTCCTTCCTGAATGAGGTCGGCCAGCGGTACGCCCCGCCAAGCGTATTGGCGCGCAATGGACACCACGAGCCGAAGGTTCGCTTCAATGAGTCGCGCACGCGCCCAGAGCGATTCGGGCCCATTGTTTTCCATTTGTTTCGCAACAACGATTTCGTCATTCGCAGAGAGCATCGGAATGGCGCCCATGCCGTCGAGGTAGGGCTCCAACAAGTCCCCCGGTTCCACCGGAAGTACCCTACGCCGCGTCGCAACCGCTGCTGACATTGAAGCTCCCAAGCCCACGTGCCTCTCTCCTTCATGCAAAAGCCGTACCAACGAACCCGCTGTAAAAGGAGTGTGGTCCCAGGCGTCTCGTCTTGTCACGCCCCGCGGACGTTCGGCGACACGTGCCTGCCAAAGTCACGACATTGTCCGAAGAATTGAGACAGCCGGGCTTCATTCGACGCCGCGTTCCAAGACCAGTAGATTCGAACCAGGAGCACCGTTGTGACCGTTTTCGAGTACTACATGTCCGGCGGGCCCGTGATGCACCCGCTGCTCATCTGCTCTGTGGTTGCGCTCACTGTCGTGGTGGAACGCGCGATTTTGTTAAGGCGGTCGCGCGTCGTTCCGAAGGGATTCGCCCAGCTCATGTTTGAGCTGATCCGCCTGCGACGGTGGGAAGCTGTGACCCTGTTGTGTCAAAAGCGGCAGTGCGCTGCTGGGCGACTGGGCGAAGTGCTCGTCGCGAACCGAGGGCTTTCCCGAGAAGCCCTTAAACAACGTGTCGAAGAGGCTGGGCGCCGCGAAGCCGCGGAATTCGATCGTTACCTTCCTTTCCTCGCCGCCATCGGCACCGTGGCTCCGCTGCTCGGCCTGCTGGGCACGGTTGGCGGGATGATTCTGACGTTCGAGGTCCTCAAGTCTGAAGGGGAAGGCACAGCCCAAAACCTCGCGGGAGGCCTGTCACAGGCGCTGATTGCGACCTATGGGGGTCTGGTGGTCGCGATCCCGGTGGTGCTGGCGCATCGCTGGCTGCAGTCCACGGCCGACCAACGAGTCATCGAGCTCGAAGAGGTCGTGCTCGCCGCAGCCGATTTGATGGAGCCGGGCCCGTGAATTTTCGTCGCACACGCCCAAAGGCAGAGGTGCAGCTCAACATTACGCCCATGGTCGACGTTCTGTTCAACCTCGTGTTCTACTTCATGCTGACCAGCACATTTATCGAACGGCCGCTCATTCCTATCGACCTGCCGAATGTGGACCAGGACGCGCGGCGACCCGACCCCCATGAAGTCCCGATCTGGGTGTCGGCCGAAGGCGAATTGTGGATGAACAATGAGGCCTTGGACGAGCCCGCCCTACGAATCGCGCTCAAGAACGCTGCCCGGGACCCGGACGCTGTTGTCGTACTCCGAGCCGACGCGGCCGCAGCGCACGGTGTCGTCGTTTGGCTCATGGACCTCGCCCGAGACGCTGGGGTTCAACGATTTGCGATTGCCACCGAGTCACCCGCCAAACCCTGAGGCCGGAAAGAGGAAAAAATATGAGGATCCGCTTCCCACGCGGATCGCGCCATGGTAATGAACATTTCCTACTCCCCAATGCACCTCGACATTCTCCGCCATCGCCTCGTCGCCACCGTCCTACCTGCAGTGTTGCTTGCGGCCGTCTCCGCCTACGCTGCATTTGGCGACACCGGTCTGTTCAGCCGCCGCGGCCTGATCGACCAGCTTCGGGTCCAAAACGAAGAATTGATGGACATCGAGCGCGATAACCAACGCCTGCTTAGGGACGTGCGAATCCTAAAGGAGGACCCTCGCGCACTGGAACGGGCCGTTGCGGACGAGTTGGGTTGGGGGCGCAAGGGGGACGTGTTGTACCGATTCGCAGAGACTACGTCACCCTCACCGATAAGTGCCCCCGCGCCAGACGCACGCCTAGCGCCTCTCCAGGACACAAACCCGCTGCATCCCTAACGACGGCGGAACCGCGGGTGACCACGGCAAAACCTCGGGCAAGAACCGCTTCCGGCCCAAGCGAAATCAGCCTCGCCTCCAGGGACGTGACGCGTTGACGTTGGACCTCCAGGAATCGCAGCAATGCTGGTTCCAGCCGTTCGGAAACCCGTAGCCGCGTTTTGGACCAGCGAATGCCCTCCGCCGGGTGGCGAAGGCGCCGAAGCATCGCGGTGGCCCGGTGGCGACCCGCGACACACAAACGCGTCATCGCAACTGCACCGCGCCTTGAGGCCACATCGACCCGTTGTGCCCATTGCGCTCGATCTGGCAGCACGAGCACTGCAGCGGCGGACGGGGTGGCCGCCACGGCATCGGCGACGGCATCGCACAGTGTTTCATCGATTTCGTGGCCGATGGCCGTCACGATGGGAATTGGCGACGCCGTGGCGAGAAACCGCGCCAGATCTTCGTCCTGAAAGGCCGCGAGGTCGAGCGCATGCCCTCCGCCACGCGCCACAACAATCACCTCCGAACGCCCGTCTTCGATCAGCAACTCGACCGCTCGTCTCACGGAATTCGGCGCGTCCACACCCTGAACCGTAGCGGCGGAGATCAGAATGCGGGCGGCAGGAAATCGTTCGCGGCTAGCCCTGGCAAAATCGAAGAGCGCCGCCCCGGTCAACGAGGTCACAAGCCCGACAAAGCGCGGATGAACCGGTAGGGGACGATGTCGACGTGGGTCCAGCAACCCTTCAGCTGCCAGGCGACTCCTGGCCAACGCCTGGCGACGCGCTGCCTCGCCCTCTCCCACGGGGCGGAGCTCATGGGCATACAGTTGGTATCGCCCTTGGGGCGCCCACAGCCGAAGTCGTCCCCGTGCCCGGACGCGCTCACCGACCACCGGTTTCTTTCTGATTTGACGCCAGTCGTCCCGCCATACGACGCCGTGCAGGACAGTGTCTCCTTCGCCGAGCGAGAAATAGGCGTGGCCTGAGGCGGGTTGTTGAAGCGTTCGCAACTCGCCATCCACCAACATGTGGGCGAAGCTGCGTTCCAACAATTCCGCCAGTTCTTCCGTGAGCGCTGACACCGTCACAACCCGCATCAGTGCTCCCGAACCCAGCGATCGAATGCGGCACGCTCGGCGGTAGAAATTCGACGGGCTTCGATCAATAACGCCGGGTTTTCGAGCGCCACGTCTTCGCTACCGGCGACACCGTTCCGCAGCAACGATTCGGTTCCGTCCGGACCGACAACGTACGTGGCGTCCGCGGTTCTGAAGGCAAACGCCGGCCCAAACGGGTCGATGATCGACGTCGCCATCGAAGCAGTGGCCGTACCCCGCCGCCAATCTTGTAAGTCAACGCCCTCCAACACGGTGTCCTCCCGAAGCCCCATCAGGCCGAGCAGGGTCGGCGCCACGTCGGCCACCCGGACGGCAGCGCCGACACGTCCGACACCGCGCTCTGCCCCTGACACGGACATCGAACCCACTGGCCCAGCGTCCCCGAGGGCACCTGCGCCCCCAAGGCTGACCACAACGCGTGGACCGATACCGATGACGGCGCACTCAGCGGGTGAGTGAACCACAACCAGCGGCGCCCCAGCAACGGCGTCTGATGCCACGTGGACTCGCTCGGCAGTCCATGCGGGCGGATGCAGCCAAGCCAACATGGCGAGGCGCTCGAAGCCGTACCAGGTCGGCCCCAAGTACACGAACGAATCGGAGAGGCCAGGCCCGTCCAAACAACCGTCGAAGTCGATCAGAACAGCGCCATGCACCCAATCAGCCAGCGTCTCCGTGCCCGGACGAATGCGGTCGCCGGGCCCGATTCGTTGGTGTCGAAGCGGATGCAAGCCTGTCACGGCCGTAGTCACGGTGGCCGGAATCCACAGCGACGGGGCCACCACCTGCGTGAAGACCGTACCCCTCTCGCGAAGCGTCGGAACACCATCCACAAGACACAACCACGCTGTGTGAGGTGCAGGTGCCGGGTCAGGCGGCAGCATCGCCAGCACCGGAACGCAGAGCAGCCACAAAACCCTGGGCGCTATCTCCGCCAACCGAGGCGCCAGCGAGCCGCTGAACAGCGCGCACCAGCCACTGAATAGAACGGTCACCACGCCCACCAGCCACCGTTCCTGAGCGAAAGCTGCGACTACGTTCGGCCCGAGCAAGAGGGCCGCAAACCCCGCCGTCACCCAGGCGACACCCCGATCCCCAAGGAGGGCACCCATGACGGCACCACAGGCGGCGCCCACCGCCCCATCGAGCACAGGCGCCAACAGCCCGGCCGGCGCGGCGGACGGCCATCCCAACACCAGCCGCGTGCCTTCCAGGGTGCCGACCAGGGCACCCACGGTCAAACCCGCACGCATGGAGACGGAGCCCCGCATCGCCGTCGGCCATAGCTCGCTGGTGGGCCCCCACGTGGTTGGCGTTAGGGCGCGGGAATGTGGTCCACGTTCTTCGTCATCGCCCTCGCTGCCCGTCCCCAGCCAGCCCCACCCTTGGCGGAAACGGCAACGCTAGTTGGTAAAGCCGCGGCGCTCAGCCCCGCACCGTTTGAGGAGTTGACCGAACTTTGCGACACCATCGGGCATAGGCTCTCTGGAAGCGCGAACTTGGAGCGCGCCATCGTGTGGGGCCTTGCACACATGAAAGCGGACGGCCTCAACGCTTGGACCGAAGCCATTTCTGTGCCGACGTGGACCCGCGGTGCGGAGCGGGGCGTGTTGCTCGATCCGATTTCTCGCCCGCTTGATTTGATGGCTTTGGGTGGAACCATCGGCACGCCGCCGGGCGGGCTCACGGCCGAGGTGGTCGTCGTAGACGACTGGGATCACCTGGCAAGGCTTGGCGAGGCTGTTGCAGGCAAGATCGTGCTCTTCGACGTGCCGTTTACCGACTATGGCACCACCGTCGCGTACCGAGGACGTGGCGCCATTGAGGCGGCCCGGTTGGGTGCGGTCGGGGCCCTCGTACGCTCCGTGACCCCCGTCAGCTTGGCCACGCCCCATACGGGTGCAATGTACTACGCCGACGATGTCCCGAGGATCCCGTCAGCAGCCTTGTCCGTAGAGCATGCCACGCTGATTCGGCGGCTGTCCTTGCGGAGCCCCGTCCGTGTGCAAATTGAGCTTGGGGCCGCTACCCAGGCGGACCGACCCTCGGCAAACGTCGTTGGCCAAGTGACCGGTCGCGAGAAACCCGATGAAATCGTTCTGTTGGGCTGTCATTTGGATTCCTGGGACGTCGGAACGGGCGCACAGGACGACGGCGCGGGATGCGTGCTTGTCCTTGAGGCGCTCGCGCGGATCCGGGCCCTTCCTGTTGCGCCGCGCCGCACGGTCAGGGGCGTCTTGTTCACCAACGAAGAGAACGGCCTCAGAGGCGGCAAGGGCTATGCCTCGTTGCACGCGAACGAGCGCCATGTAGCCGCCATCGAAGCCGACACCGGCGCCGGAACGCCCCTTGGCTTTCACATTGATGCGGGACTTCCCGAGGAGGCTCAAGTACTCACGCCAGAACTGGCGCAAGCGCTTGCGCCTTTGGCCGCACTGCTCGCCCCCTACGGCGCAACTGCCTTTTCACCCGGAGGATCCGGCGCTGACGTCGGTCCAACAGTGGACAAAGGGGGCGTGCTCGGAATGGGACTTTCGCAAGACATGAGCACCTATTGGCCGATCCACCACACGGAGGCCGACACCATCGACAAAGTCGACCCCGCTAAGTTGTCTGCCAACGCCGCGGTGATGACGATTGCAGCGTACTGGCTCGCCGAAACGCCCACGCTCCCAGCCATTCCGTAGGACAGCGCAAACGCCGTGGAGCGGTCCCGAACGGTCACGGCGAACTGTGTCCTTTTGTGACGACGAAGCCCCTAGGACGGTGCGTCTCCTTGACGCGTGCCACACTTCGCGTAAACCACCGGCACGCTGGAGAGTACATGCGTTCCCTATTCGTTGCCCTATCCTTGACCCTCGCGGGCGCTGCGTACGCGGCACCCAGTGACGCCAAACTAGACGCCTGGAAAGCGGAAGCTGCGTCGGCGGAGGACACGCTGAAAGAGGTCAGCAAGCTCACCAAGAAGTGGCACAAGGCGGCCGAGAAAGACAAGGACACGAAGGAACTCGATAAAGAGTTGGCCTTCCACTACAATTCGGACCTCGCGTGGTTGCGCGACCACGGCGTGCCGACCAAGGAGCCCATCGAGCTTCCTCAGCATCCGCAGCACGCAATCGCCGATCAAACGCCTTTGGAAGAAGACGAAAAGCCGAAAATGGAGCATCTGCGCGACCTGCTCGTCGAGTTGCGGGCGAGCGAGCCCGGTAAAAAGGAACAGGTGACCGGCAAGAAGCTCGACGAATATGTTGGGATCCTTGAGGGGCGCTACGAGCGCAAACAAAAGAACTACGACGAGCTCAAGGCGAAGAAATAATCTTCGAGATGAACTGAAAACCTTCAGGCTGTGCGCCAGGGCCTGCGGTCGACGAACTGCAGACCCTGCCCGCCGGAGACCCTATGGACGCCGTCGAGCAGCGTCGGACGTTCGCGATCATTTCGCACCCCGATGCGGGAAAAACGACGCTCACCGAGAAGCTGCTTCTTTACGGAGGCGCGCTTCACGTGGCGGGCGCAGTGAAGTCGAGAAAGACCGCAAGGCATGCGGTTTCCGATTGGATGGCGCTGGAGCGAGAGAGAGGAATCTCCATTACCAGTTCTGTGCTTCAATTCGACCACAGAGGCTTGCGGTTCAACCTCCTCGATACGCCGGGTCACGCGGACTTTTCAGAGGATACCTACAGGACCCTTTCTGCCGTAGATTCCTCGGTCATGCTGATCGACGTAGCGAAGGGCGTAGAGCCTCGCACCCTCAAACTGTTTGAGGTGTGTCGGCTGCGCAGACTGCCGGTCATGACCTTTGTCAACAAACTTGACCGGCCGGGCCTGGACCCACTCGACTTGATGGACCAAGTCGCATCAACCCTGCACATTCGTACGACAGCGCTGAACTGGCCCGTCCGTGATGCCGACTACACCTTTGTCGGCGTGTTTGACCGGGCCACGGCGCGCGTGATTCTGTTTGCCCGCGAGGCGGGTGGAACGGCTGTTTCTCCAGAGACGCAGCACGAACTCGACGACCCGGCCCTGTTGGAGCGAATCGGGGCACAGCGGCTCTCGGAACTTCGGGACGATTTGGAGCTGCTCGACGCCGCCGGCGACACATGGGACCACGCCGCCTACCTTCGCGGCGAAGTCACACCCTTCTTCTTTGGTTCTGCAATGACCAACGCAGGGGTCGGGCTCCTGCTCGAAGCCCTCAGCGAACATGCGCCCTCCCCCATCGCCACCCCCGCCGTAGAAGGTGCCCGCGACCCGTCCGACGAGTCTTTCAGCGGCTTCGTATTCAAGATTCAGGCGAATATGAACCCTCGCCATCGGGACCGAATCGCGTTCTTGCGCATCGTTTCCGGTATCTTCGAACGCGGCATGGACGTGACCGTCGCGAGAAGCGCCAAGGTCATGCGGCTCAACAAACCCCACACGTTCATGGCCGACGAGCGTTCGATTGTAGACACGGCGTTTCCGGGAGACATCGTAGGATTGTACGACCCAGGAGAACTGCGGCTCGGCGACACGCTGTACCAAGGCGCACCTGTCACCTTTCGAAGCATCCCGCGATTCGCACCCGAACATTTCGCCCGGGTGAAATTGCGCGACCCCACGCGGCGAAAACAGCTCAATGAGGGCCTTCAACAACTGTCGCAAGAAGGCGCCATCCAGCTCTTCACGCGCGAAGGGCTCTCGGCCTCGGACCCTTATTTGGGTGCCGTCGGGCAGCTCCAGTTCGAAGTGCTGCGCTACCGGCTGGAGCACGAGTACAACACAAAGGCGGACTTGGAGGCTGCCCCGTTCGCCGCGGCGCGATGGGTCGGCGGCGACCCAAAAGGCCTCGCGTGGCTGAAATCACGGGAAGACTATCTGGTGGTCACAGACCGGCACGGTGCGCCCGTCGTGCTGTCCACATCGCCTTGGAGCCTGCAATACGCAGCCTCGCAGTGTCCCGGGCTAGAACTCTACGAGGTCAGCCCAACTTAGCGCGGGACTACAGAACGCCTGGATTCTGGCCGGCGTTTTCGATTGCGTCGTACGCCGCATCGCTGCCTTCGACTGATTCTGCGGTGACATCTGCCAAGAATGAGCAGGTCTCGTTCACGCTCAACTCGCACGGCTCAGACGTGCACTGAGAAGCGTCGGGCTCGTTCGCGACCCCGGTTCCGTCCAGGTACAGGTACGCAGGAATCTGACCGGACGGCAGACCCGAGGCCACCGAGTCCCAATTGTCGGTCTCTTTCCAAACCGACTCGTTCACCGTGGTGACCGACACCGTCCCGGTCAATGCGCCGGCCTCGCCTGGCGCGAAGTCGATCACGGTCAGGACTTCGGCGCTGGTAATCGCGCTGTACTCGTAGCCTGAGGAATGGGTCTGGACGTCGTTGGTGTCGTCATAGTTGAGCCATTCTGCGTGAATGACGCCGTCTGTAATCGTCGCCGGATACACGAAATCTTCGACGACGACAAAAGCGGTTGCGCCTTTCCCCTCGAGAATTTCGATGAAGTAACCATCGGCACTCAGTTCCTGCGTGAAGTCGTAAATCCACGTGGTCGTGGTTCCGGTCGCATCATCCGGGGGAGACGCATCGGTGAAGTTCTCCCCGATTTCGGCCGCACAGTCCACGTCACTGAAGCTGGTAAAGGACTGCTCCACCCACCATAGGCCCGCGAACTTCCCGTCGCAGCCCGTAAACAGCACCATCAGCGCGATTCCAAACCCACGCATACCAATCTCCAGAGGGGCTGCTAACGCTCCGTCGTGCGGAGTGCGCGTCCCGTCCAGCCCGACGTTGCGGCCACCGCAATCGGCGTCCCCTCCGCCACAACACGCCCGCCAGCAGGGCCCGCGTCCGGCCCCAGGTCGATAAGCCAGTCGACCTGCCGCAAGAGGGGCAGGTGGTGCTCTACCGTCACCACGGTATGGCCCTGGTTGACAAGGCGGTCGAGCACACGCACCAAATAGGACACATCCGAGGGGTGCAGGCCGGTCGTGGGCTCATCGAGCAGGTACACAGCATGGCCCTTTCGACTCGCCAGCTCCGAAGCCAACTTCAACCTTTGTGATTCGCCACCGGACAGCGTGTGTCCCGGCTGGCCGAGACTTAAGTAGCCAAGCCCGACGTCGACCAAGGCCTGCAGCGGCTTAGCGACCCATCGCACGGCTGAAAACAACGGCAGCGCCTCTTCAGCGGGCATCGAGAGCACGTCCGCAATGCTGTGGTTGCGCCACCGCACCTCCAACGTTTCGCGCCCGTACCGACGGCCCCCGCAAGACTCGCAGCCGACCCACACGTCCGGCAAGAAGTGCATTTCGACAAGTGTGGCACCCCGCCCTTCACAAGCCTCGCACCGGCCGCCTGCTGTGTTGAAAGAAAACCGACCCGGCCCCCAACCGCGCGCCCGCGCGCCAGCAGTCTCGGCATACAGTGTCCGGAGTGCGTCCATCACCCCGACGTAGGTCGCAGGCGTGCTTCTCGAGGATCTGCCGATCGGAGATTGGTCCACAATCACGACGCCATCGAGCGGTCCGTCGACCTCCAGGGAGCGAAATGGCAACGCTTCCGCGGTCTGGCCCAACCGGTTCAAGAGCGCGGGCGCAAGCGTATCGTTGATCAACGACGACTTGCCCGACCCGGACACCCCCGTCACGCCCGTCCATCGACCTACCGGCACGCGTAGGTCTACCCCCTGCAGGTTGTTGCCCGACGCTCCCCGCAGCGTCAACCATTGTGTCGCCGTGGGTTGGGGCGTCCGCGGCGGTAATTGGTCCAATCCCGTCAACCACCGTCCCGTCGGTGAACCCGCTTTCATCAGCGTTTCTGGGGTGCCGGAACACATCACGCGGCCGCCATGCACACCGGCGCCAGGTCCCAGATCGACCACGTGGTCCGCCCGCCGAATCGTCTCCAAATCGTGTTCGACCACGACGACCGTATTTCCAGCGTCCCGAAGCGCGAACAGCGCGGTAAGGAGCCGATCCGTGTCCCGAGGGTGAAGGCCCACTGTGGGCTCGTCCAAGACGTACGTAACGCCGACCAACGCTGCGCCGAGTTGTGAGGCCAACCGAATTCGTTGCGCCTCGCCACCTGACAATGTCGACGCGAGGCGGTCGAGTGCCAGGTATCCGAGTCCGACGTCCTCCAGGAATGTGAGCCGCCGCCTCAACTCTAGAAGCGGCCGCTCTGCGATTCGTGCCGTGCCCCCGTCAAAACGCCAGCCCGCAACGACCCCAGCAACCTCAGACACAGTCGCTGATGAAAGCGCATGGATTCCCAGTCCTCCGATCCTGACCGCCAACAACTCGGGCCTGAGCCGGCCTCCAGCACAGGACGGGCATTTCGACTCGCGCATGACCCAGTCCGCGCTTCGAGTCCATGACGAAAGCCAACTGCGCAGGCCCTGCCACACCGCGACTTCCGTAATCTCCCGCATCGAACGACCGAATGGTTGCCGCCACGTGACGCTCATTGGGCCCGGAAGACCCTCGAGGACAGCGGACCAGGTCTCCGTAGGCCACCCCGAAACAGGCCCTCGCGCAAGGGTCACCTTATCGAACTGCGCGCGGAGTTTGGGCGACCGGTCGAGCGCCACCCGCGCCCGCGGGTCCAGGGCCTCCAGGGCTTGCCCCTCACCTGGAAACAGCAGCGCAGGGTCAGCACGCCGCGTTACCCCGACGCCCTCGCAACCCCTGCAAGCGCCTATGTTGGCGTTGAACGAAAAGTGGCGCGGCGTGAACGCGCCCTCATGGACCACACCGTGCTCAGGACAAGCGAAACGATCGGTAAACCGTTGTTCATCGCCGTTTCGTGTGACAAAACGGGCCACACCCGCCAAGCGGTATGCGGTCGCCATGGCCTCGGACAACCGAGACAACGACATCGTCTTGGGTCGCCCTCGGTCGACTACCAGCGAAGCCCCAACCTTGAGCTTTTCGACCGCAGCAACCGAACTGAGGTCCAACTCTACGCCCTCGCTCCACAGCTTGCTCCACCCGTCACCGACAAGTGAATCACGTCGCGCAGCAGCGGTGCCTTCCGCAGGTCTCAGGTCCGCCAACAACCAGCCTGTTTCCTCGGTCTCCGCCAGCGCGGTCGCCGCCTCCACAGGCCCGAAGGCCCTTAGGACTCGCCCACACGACACACAATGCGGAACACCGACGCGCGCGTACAAGAGTCGCAGAACGTCATGAATTTCTGTGACGGTACCCACCGTAGAACGGGGGTTATTGCCGCTGGATCTTTGATCGACGGCGACTGCGGGTTGCAGTCCATCAATGCTGTCTACTGGGGCGCGTTCCAAGCGCCCCAGAAATCGCCGAGCGTACGTCGACAGGCACTCCACGTAGCGCCGCTGCCCTTCGGCGAAAATAGTATCGAAAGCAAGGCTGGTTTTTCCGGAACCGGACGGGCCCGTGAGCACGGACAATCCGCCCAACGGCAGTTCGACATCCACGCCCTGCAGGTTGTGGCAGCGCGCGCCCCGAATCACCAACTGATCCGCGCCGCCGTACCGGTCCCCTCGCCGGACCGTGGCAGGTTCCGCAAGCAGCGCCGGAGCCGAAAGCGCCCTTCCGGTCGGAGTATCAACGCGCGCGACTTCTTCCGGCGTCCCAAAACCGACGACACATCCGCCCGCGGGGCCGCCTTCCGGTCCGAGGTCGACAACCCGATCCGCGGCGCGAATTACGTCCAGGTGGTGCTCCACAACGAGCACGCTATGACCTGCGTCGACCAGCCGATGGAGCACAGCGAGCAACCGCTCCACATCGGAAAAATGCAGTCCCGTGGTCGGTTCGTCCAAGATGTACAACACCCGTCGGCCGGCTGGGCGGTGCAACTCCGACGCGAGTTTGATCCGCTGGGCCTCGCCTCCAGACAGCGTTGTGCTTGGCTGACCTAGGCTGACGTACCCAAGCCCGACCTCGCACAACACGCTGAGAATGCGTTTTATCTTCGGCACAGCGGAGAACAGCGCCAACGCCTCCTGGATGGTGAGTTCCAACACACGGTCGATCGACAAGCCGTGCCAGGTCACCTCGCGGGTTTCCGCATCAAAGCGGCGTCCATTGCAGGTCTCGCAGACGATTTCCACGTCCGGTAAGAACGCCATTTCGATGGTGCGAACGCCGGCTCCTTCGCAGCCTTCGCACCGTCCGCCGGCGACGTTGAACGAAAACCTGCCCTTCTTGTAGCCACGCGCACGCGATTCCTGCGTCGCAGCAAAGAGGTCGCGAATCGTATCAAAAAGACCGGTGTAGGTCGCTGGGTTGCTGCGGGGCGTACGGCCGATGGGCGCTTGGTCGACCACGATCAACGCGTCCACATCGGCGCCAGCACACGACGCACAACCGACGGCCTCCGCGCCGCGTAGCAGGGCTCGCACCGACGGTTCCAAGACGCCGCTGACCAAACTGGATTTCCCCGACCCACTGACACCCGTCACCGCAAGCAACACCCCCAAGGGCAGGTCGACGTCGATCTGCTGCAGATTGTGAACGTGCGCGCCGCGAATCTGAATCCATCCTTGAACCGGTCGTCGCGTCGTCGGAACGTGCATGACGGACTCGCCGCGGAGCCACCGGCCGGTGGGCGACTCGGGGTCCTTCAGAATGCGCTCGGGCGGTCCAGCCGCACACACCCGCCCACCCTCTCGTCCCGCACCCGGTCCGACGTCCACAACCCAGTCCGCCGCAAGAATGGTTTCCGCGTCGTGCTCAACGACAAGCACCGAATTCCCGCGGTCCCGCAACTGGCGCAGCGCACCGAGCAGCCGCAGGTTGTCGCGCGCATGAAGGCCGACGGAAGGCTCGTCAAGCACATAGGTCACGCCTCGCAGACCCGACCCCACCTGGGCGGCGAGCCGGATGCGCTGCGCCTCCCCCCCTGACAAGGTGGCCGCGCTTCGTTCGAGCCCCAAATAGCCCAGTCCCACCTCGTCCAGAAAGTCCAGGCGGTCCCGCACCTCGCGCACCAGCGTGGCCCCGATGTGCGCCTCAGTGTCGCTCAACTTCAGGTCGGCAAAGAAGACCCGGGCCTCGGCGACGCTCATTCGAGACAGCGACACGACGCTGTGCCCTCGAAACCGAACAGCACGGGCACTGGGGTTGAGTCGTTCGCCATCGCAGGTCGTGCAACGCGCTTGCGTGCGAAACGCACCGAGCGGGGCCCATTTCGTGTACTTCCACACGATCTCTACGAGGTCGGCCAGCCCCTTCCACGGACGCTCACGCACCTCCTCCCGGCCCGCGCGCTCGATTCGAGACACCCAGGTCACCGTCGGATCACCACTCACCAGGCGGCGATGGGTTTCTGGAGGCCATTGGCCGACAGGCGTGTCTAGCGGCGCTCCCAGAAGGACCGCGACCTGCAGAAGGTCGTCGCCACCAAAAGACGCGAACGGCAACCTCCCCTCTTCATTCACCGCCCGAAATGCCTCGGGAATACACCGACGACCGTCTAAAATACGGTCCCAATCAAAGGCCTCAATCGCACCCAGTCCGGCGCATGAGGGACACGCACCCTGCGGGGCGTTGAAGGAGAACAAACGCGGCTCAAGCTCGGGAATGGCGTGCTCGGGATGCTCCGGACACGCGCGAACCGTAGAAAACGTAAATACGAAGTCGTCCCCAGCGACCACCAGGACGCCGCTGGCAAGTCGGGTCGCTGCTTCCACCGCTTCAGCCAACCGCCCTCTTTCCGATATTTGGACAGAAACGCGGTCGACGACGACCTCAATGGTGTGATTCTCATAGCGGCCCAAGGCGGGTGCCGAGTCGGGCGCGCAGTCCAACCCGTCCACCCGCAACCGCGTCCAGCCGTCCCGATGGAGGCCCTCCAACAATTCGCGGTGCTCGCCCTTTCGCCCGGACACAACCGGCGCCCGTATCGAAACGCGGTGACCGTTGGCCTCGGTCAGCACCCTGTCGACGATTCGATCCACCGTCAGGGTGCGAACTTCGCGCCCACAGACCGGGCAGTGCGCCGTCCCCAGGCGAGCGAGAAGAAGGCGAAGCCCGTCGTACACTTCCGTGACCGTGCCCACCGTCGATCTCGGGTTGCGATTGACCGTTTTCTGATCGACCGCCAGTGTGGGAGACACGCCATGGACAGCGTCCACATCCGGTCGCTCCATCCGACCGAGGAACTGACGGGCATAGGAACTCAGCGACTCCAAGAAGCGCCGTTGCCCCTCCTTAAGGATGGTGTCATACGCAAGGCTGGATTTTCCCGAGCCGGACACCCCCGTGAACACCACAAGCGCGTCCCGTGGAACCGAAACGTCCACATTGCGCAAGTTGTGCTCGCGTGCCCCAAGGACAACGATCTCCCCTGGCGATCGTGCCAAGGGCCCTACTTGGGTACGGCGCGCAACTCGACGACGTCGATCTGGGCCGAGACGAAGTCTCCAGCCTGCAAGGCGACCTCGACACCGTCTGAAAACCGGAGTTGCAACTCGGGGTCTTCCGCCGCCAGTTCCGCGAAGCTGTAGTCTGTGAGGACGCGAGCCTGTTCGGCTTCTGGATCGTCTTGCGCCGTGCGCTTGTCCCCCTCCGGCGCCAGCGTGCCAACCATGGCCGTAGCGTTGGCAGGAACGAAGCCCTCAACCTTGAACTCGACCTTTTCCATCTCGCGGCCTTGGCCATCCTTGATCGTCGCCCGGAGCACGAGCTCCGTCATGTCGTACTTGGTCGGATTCTCGAGCTGAAACCGGAAGACGGTCACCGTGCCTTCCACCTTGTCGGGAAGTTCTGTCCAACTCGCGTTGCTGACCTCCAGGTACCGATCGGGGTTGTACAACGGATCGAACTCGCGCCTGACTTCTGCGCCGCCATACTGGTACATGGCGACGACCTGATCCACGCGGACCCATCCTTCCACCGCCGCACGTGTTCGGGCTTTGTAATAATCGCCCCGTTTGGCGATGAGGTGGAGCACGTCGTCCTTTGGCAAGGAGGCCACGGACCGAGCGCCAGCGGACGCGTCGTCCATCAACGAAACCCCTTCGTTCGTGACGATCATCTCGGTGAACGTCAGACCCTTCTCGCCCAGAATGCCGCTCTGCTCTTTGGACAGTTCGTTGGCGTACACGAACATTCCGAACGCGCCGAACCCAAGAATTGCGACGAACGAGACAGCGAAAAGTCCGAGCACGATTGGGTTCACAGCCGAAGTCCGCTTCGGCTCTTCCGCTTGGTGGTGCTGCTCGATGAGCTTGCGCAGCTCCGGCACCTCCGACGCGTACACCCATTCGGTACTGCCCGGTGGCTGGATCATATCCCCCGGCGCTAGTTTCCCCTGCTGCGCAAGGCTCTTGAGCCGCGCCATGCCATCTACAGAGAACTGTTGGTCACCTTGTGTGACGAGCCATTGAGCCAATGGTTTCACCGGTAGCACGGGGCTCCTACTCCGGATCCCCGCGGACGCCGGGGAATCACCGTCGGATTGACGAACCCCTTGCCTTGCCTCAGCCCGGATCCACCTCTTGGCGGACCGGAAACCCGACAGTCGCGACCTCTTCGCCGTCGTCAAACACGAGCCAGGCCTCCGCGCCGTGGGCGAGGATCACCGGGAAACAAGACTGGCCGAGCAGCACACAAACGGTGGCCAACCCATCCGCTTCGGTGGCGGTTGGCGCAACTACGGTCGCAGACGCGACCCCAGTTATTGCGGGTCGCCCTGTTCGTGGATCGAGGATGTGGGTCACCTCGACGCCCGCGACATTCCGACGTTTGCGGTAGTTCCCAGAGGTCGCAAGTCCGCCCGACCGTAGGCCCAGCGTGGCCATTCCCAACCCCTTTTCTGGGCGAGGTGAGTCGATTTGTACCTGCCACAACCCGCCTGGGGGTGTCCCGCGTACTCGGATCTCGCCATCGACTTCCACCAAGTGCACGGACAGACCTGCGGCAACCAAGCCATCCGACACCAGGTCCGCTGCGAATCCCTGTCCAACGGCACTAAGGTCCAGACGTGTAGGTCCCGGATCGAGGAAATGCCCTTCCAACCGGACGCGTTTCCAGCCGACCCTTGCCATCGCGCTCGTTATGGCAGCCTCCGAAGGCTGGACCCAGATTGTTTCGTCGCGAAAGCCCCACAACGCCATCAGTGGCCCCACAGTCGGGTCAAAGGCCCCGTGCGTCTCCTCAGCGAGCCCAAGTGCTCGGGCGACGGCGGCCGCGGCCAACGGCGAGAGTTCCGCGCCGCCGAGCCGCGACGCACGCGAGACTTCGCTGTCCTCCCGGAAGTTGCTAATGGCTCGATCCACCTCCTCGAGGATGGGCGTAACGACCGTGTCGAGTTCGGCGTCAACGCCAAACCAAAGCACGGACCAGTTCCCAACCCGATGTTGCCCGTGGGCTTCGTGTCGCTCAACCCCGACACACGCGCACAACCACAGGACCATGCCGCGGGGATATTGGATCGCAGATGAGACGGCTTGGAATTGACGAAGCAGGGCGGGGGTGCGTGCTCGGTTCCCTAGTGGTGGCCGGGTTTTTCGTAGACGACGTGGGCGATAGCGCGCTCGTCGAGGCCGGAGCCGCTGACAGCAAGACCCTGAGCCCCGCGCGCCGCACAGCCGCGCGGACGCTGCTCGAACCGTTGGGCACGGCGATCGTCAAGATCATCCCCGCGACGGCCATCGACGGCGGCAACATGGATCGCCTCGAAGAACACGCGATCGCTGAGATTCTGAGGGAGGCCCGCGCCGACCACGTGGTCATCGATGCCCTGGGCGCTCCTCTTTCGTTGCCGCTTCGGCTCGTGAGGCTGGCCCAAGCCAGCGGCTACGCGGGGCCCATCCATTGTGCCCCGAAGGCGGATCGGGACCACCCGATCGTGGGCGCCGCCTCGGTGTTCGCCAAAACCACGCGAGACGCCCTATTGGCGGCGCTTGATCCGCATCAGGTCATGGGCAGCGGCTACCCCTCCGATCCCGTCACCAGGCGGTGGCTCTCCAACATGATCGCATCGGGAACCCCTTGGCCGTCCTTCGTCCGGACCCGGTGGGGAACGCTGCGCCAAGGCAATCTCTGGTCTTGAGCGAGTCGCATCCAAAAAAAATCGTTGCGCAGCCGAGCGATTCCTTTACACCATGATGCACTACACCCGTGAGGGCTCCCATGATTGTCATCCTCTCCCTGTTCGCATGCGTCGTCGAGCTGGCCGGATCAGACAGCAAATTAGGGGGGGCGGACGAACCGAACCCCAACCCACCGATCCTGGAAGGGGCCCAGCCGGAGTCACCGGAGGGCTCCGACCCACAAACCGACCCGGTGACTAGCCCGACGCTTCCCTATTCGGGTGCGGAACTGCCAGACGCCGCGCCCGTGTCGGTACCCTTATGGGGAGGTTCAATCGCGACCGAAGGGAACCTTGCGGTTGTGGCGGATCCCAGCAAGGACGTGCTCGTCGTCCTAGACGTTGACAGGCGAATGGTCACAGCCACTCCTGACTTACATCTTGGCGACGGTCCATTCCGGGTCGACGTGCACAACGGAGTCGCATTCGCCACACTTCGCGGGTCCGCCGGTTTGGCGATCTACGATATCAACGCGATTGGCGAGAATCGCACGGTGTCCCGCGTTCCGGTGGGTTGCCCCGAGCCTCGGGGACTCACCGTCGATCAGGACGAGGTTCTTGTGGCCTGCGCGAGTGGCGAAATCGTCAGTCTGGACCTCAGTGGAAATATTCTGTCGAGCCGCCTCATCGCGCACGACCTTCGCGACATCCTCGTGGAGGGCGAAAACGTATTCGTCAGCCGCTTCAAGTCCGCAGAGGTCATGGTCCTTGACCGGGCTTCGTTTGCCGTACTTGGAACAGTCGCCCCCGTGGTTCCGGTCGATGTCGATGCCACCGCCAACCTGGCTTGGCGCATGATTCCGTCGAGCGGCGGCGGCGTGTTGATTTCTCACCAATTTGGCGCCAACCCGACCGAATTGATTAGCTTTTCAAGCGGAGATGTGCCCAATCCGTGGGGCGCACCTACCGATGGCTGCAACCAGCAGCTTTCTGCGCACGTCAGCCGGATCACAGTCAGCGCCGAGGGAACGATCACGGTGACGACGTCCGACTCTCTGAACAACGTTGTGCTGCCCCTGGACTTTTTGAGCGAAGGCTCGGAAATGCACTTTGTCTCGTCCGGCCAGGCGGCGGGCGAACTTGACACGCTTCCGTTGTTCACCAATTTGTTCGTGGACCACGACGACGACTGCCTGGACAAATCAAGCACGCTAATACCCATCGCACGACCGGTCGCATTGGCGAAAGTAGAGGGCGCCACGATCGTCGTGTACGCGAATCCGACCGTCATCACCATTGACTCTGAGGAAGTTCTCGCTTGGTCCGATGGAACGGATCCCAGCATCGAGCTGTTCCATGCGAGCACGGACGTGGGAATCTCCTGCGCGGCCTGCCACCCAGACGGCACAGAGGACGGCCATGTGTGGTTCTTCTCCGAGGCTGGAAACCGGCGCACCCAATCTCTGGCAGGACACCTCATGTCCCGCACGCCTTTCCATTGGTCGGGCGACCTGCCGACGTTGGGCGATTTGATGCAAGACGTCTTCGTCGACCGCATGACAGGGCTGCTGCCCGACGACCCGTCGATCGATGCATTCGGCCTGTGGATGGATGGCCTTCCGCCCGTTCAAGTCACACCATTCTCCGGCGACGTGCTGCGGGGCGCGGGCATATTCGCCGATTCAGGCTGTGCCGATTGCCACAACGGTGAGTTGTTCACCGACAACAGCATTGTCGACGTCGGCACCGGCGAGCCGCTGAAGGTCCCCCACCTCATCGGGATTGGGTACCGGGCCCCGTATATGCACGATGGCTGTGCCGACACCTTGGTGGGCCGCTTCATGAACCCGGACTGTGCCGTCGAAGTGCACAGCGTCGTGACGGACCTGGACGACGTCTTAGACTTGGTGGCCTACCTCGAAACGCTCTAAAAGCGCGGGCCCTAAGGCGAAACCGGGGCGGTGACCCACCCCGGGACCCCCGGCGCATCGAACCCGTTTCCGGCCAGGTCCACCCAAATCGGGTTGGCCAACGCGAATGCCGGTATCGAATATTCGTGAGGCACGGGTGGCGTGGGCGAGAGCAGGGTGGACACGGCCGGGACGCCGGCAAGCGCCCCTTCGACAACCGCCTGAAGGTCGATGTAGGGCACCTCGACCGGTGAGCACGCGGGCCCCACGTCGCCATCCCCAGACGTGATCACCACGTACCAGGCGTCCACGACGGGCTCAAGGGTCACCGTCTCTGAGAACCGCAGGGCTTCGTCCGGCGCCGCGTCGACCGCCCATTCCTGTACGAGTGTCCCGTTTTCATACAGTTCCACACGGTCCACAGGGACCCAAGTCGGGGCCTGAACCTCAATGGACAGCTTCACAGGCCCATTGCCCGTCAACGTGGACCCCGGCGGCTCGCCATTGCCGAACACGCGCAGGAAGGGCCCGTAACTCGTCGTGACATTCCCAGCGCGGACGGCGTCAGCTACGGCCTGATCGTCGAGAACCGCCGGGTCATCCGACTCGGACATCACGTAGTTTCGTGGGCAACCCGCTTCTACACTCGTGTACCCGTGGGTGTCGCTATTTCCGATTGCAGTAAATCGAAAGCCCAGGTTCAAAAGCGTGAACCAATCATCCACTTGCCCCTGCGGTCCGTAGCCGAGCGTCGTCGCCCCCGAAACCAGCATTTCCTGTTCCGCCAAGGTGCGTTCCAACATCGCGTAGGCAGTCGTCGCCCCGCCGGCGGCGTAGTCGTCCATCTCGGCCTGCGTGGGTGTACGGATGAGGTCAAGCCGCTTTCCGTTCAACAATTCGAGTGCATCGAAACTCCAATTCATCGAATTGGACGTCAGGACGGGGTTCGTACTGGAAAGCAGGGGTAGCGAGACATCCGGAACGCCCACTTCGCCAGAAAGTCCGGGCTGACCGCCATAAGGTTCAAAACCAAATTGATCGAAATAACCGAGCATCCCGTCCCGCGGATGCGCGACAAATACCAGCGGTTGGGTGCCTGCGTCATCACCCATCGCGCGTATGTTGGAAATGAGCTCGTCTGGACCGCGCCCGGTCCAATCCAAGTAAGAAGCGCTGGAGCCGTTCTCGCCCAGGAAGTCGTGGTGAAGAGGAAATCCCAGAAAATGGCCGATTTCAACCGTTGTCGTCTCGACCCCCACTGCCGTCTGTACCCAATTCTCCAGGTTCAGCGCCTCCACCACGGGTGCGTAGTCCGTCACAGCGTCGTGATCTGTCGAAACGAAGAACTCAACGCCTTCCGCGGCCATGGTCACAACTCGATCGGCCAGCGGCACCCCCGAATCTGGAGACGGAATCGCGTGCACATGCAGGTCCGCCGAAATCCATCCATCGGTCTCGATGCTATGAACCACGGTCAAATCCACGGTCGCGCCGACGTCCTCGCGAATTGTGAACGGTTTGGACTGGTCGATCTCGTATTCGAGCCCCCGACTGGCGACGGCGATATATTCGCCGTCGGGCAAATTCACGCTTCCGGTCCCGTCAGGCGAGAAGACCACCAATTCGGCGCCTCCAGACAAGAATCCGTCTCCATACGCCGCATTACGCGACGGTGCTGCGCCGCCCGCCGGGTACAGTGTGACCTTGGCGGGGACCAACAGCCCTGTTTCATCGCGGACGTGGAAACTCAAGGCACCCCCTCGCCCCACGACCAGACGAACCTCGGTCGATAACCCGTCGGAAACGGTCACTTGGAGGCGTTCTGAGGCCGGCCGACCGTGCGTGCGCGCGACGAGGTCCCAGGTACCGGTGGGCAGGACACCCTGAAACGACCCGTCAGGGTTGCGGTCCTCGTGCGCAACATCGGTGCGAAACTGGCTCCACGGCGCCGAACTGCCGGGTTGAAACACCAACACATCTACACCCGAAACGGGAGACCCGGTGCCATCCTCCACCACGTTTCCGCGAAGCGTTCCGGAGTTCACACCGGTGGTTTCGACCCAAGAACTCACCACCGATGCCATGTCGCCTTCGCCAATGAACAGCCGACGTTTTGCAGCGACGACCGTGCCCTCGGGGAATCGCTCCGTCCCGAGGCCCTCGCGTCCTCCGTGGACCACCAGAGTCTGCGCGGCGGTAAACAACGGCACGAACGATTTGCCCTTCTCCGGCGCGAGTAGGTACGAGACGCCGTCGGCGGTACCCCCCACAAAGTCCAACACGAACGGGTCCTCGAACAGGTTTCGACCGACATCGCTGGCCGCTTTCACCGCCCCATCTTCGTCGAACCCCAAGGTTGGGGCGAATACGTCCACCGAGCCCCCTTGAAGCGCAAAGTCACCGATGATCACGCCCGTTTCCAGCGCAATGTCCAACAACGGAAAGTTGTCCGACGTCGTATGATAAAGAATGGGTAGGCTCTGAGACGAGGCACCTTCCGGCGGGCCATAAACGACGTGCGTCTCAATCGTGATGTAGGGCTGGCCAGGTTCCGCGATGTAGTCGGTCACCAGCCACAGATCCGGTGCGTTTAGAATTGCTTCCAGGGCGTCTAATACAGTGAGAAAAGGCGCAGCTGGGCCCTCGACACGAATAATCGCAGCACCGCCATCGGACCCGTCCGAGACGATACTCACGCCGCCTTGGGGCAGCCCGGCGGCGTCGGGAGCACCGGGCCAAGCGATGTTGAGATTGGCGGTCGGAATGATCTCCGCCAAGGCGTCGAGCCCGTGTCCGCCAAGCAGCGTTGGGTCTGTGCGCTGTAGGTCCGCGTCGACCAAGGACCCCCCGTACAGTCCCATCGACAGGCTGTTGCGCGCGCCCAAAATGGCAACGCGCACGCGGTCGTTCTCCAACACGAAGTCACCCGGCTGCGCCAGCGCCTTGGGCCCGCCGATCGCTTCATCCAAACCGCCGATGACACGCGCTCGAGCGTAGGGCTCGTTGGTCGCACAGCCAACCAAAATGGCCGTCCACAACCCTGACATTGGACCTCCGCGCGCGGGCGGCGTATCCTGCGGACCGACGCGAGGTGCCCTTGCTGCTTGCCCTGCTCTCCCTCCCAGCCGCCGCCCAACCACCAACGCTGGAAGCGCACGCGCTCCTACAAACGTGGCTCACCGCTTGGGACCAAGACGAGGATCCGCAGGCCGACCCCGTCAGCTACGGTGATCCGGAGCACGACGTCGGCTTCACGCTGCAACGCGCCCGCCTCGGCCTCGGAGGCTTCCTCCCCTCGCCGGCGAGCCTGGAACACGTGACCCTGAGTTGGGACATCACCGCCGGCACGGACGCCCCGTTTGATGGGCTTAGCGCGCCCGACGAAACGCTGTCACTGGAGAGTGCCGTCGTCGGTATTCATGCGCGGTCCGGTCGCTACGGATCCGTGACCCGGGTGGGTTTGCAGCGGGTATTCTTTGGCCGGGACAACGCGATTCCAAGCGCCGACCTCGTGTTCCAGGATCGTACGATCGGCACAGAATGGATGCTGCCGACCACTTCCATGGGATTGACGACGGCGCCTTCGCTTCGCCTCGGCAGCGGCGATGATTCCAGTTGGTTCGCGGTCAAACTCGGGGCCTTTAACGCAACGGAGAGTTTGTTTGACAACGCTGGTGGCGGAATGTTGGCAGTTGCACGGCTGGAATATGGCCTGGGTGAAGTGAACCAAACCTGGTCGGCGGACGGAGAGAGTGCACTTGGCGTCGGGTCGAGCGTCGCGTTTCACGACATCGTGGCCACCGAGGCTTTCTTGTGGGACGTCGACCTCCTCGGTCGATGCAAGTGGGTCACCCTTGCAGGCGGAATGGCGCGTTCCACGGTGTCGCCTGCCGACACCCAATTTGCGAGTCCGACGGTGCCCGCCGAAACGGAACAGATGGCGGTATGGGGCCAACTGTCTGGGTTCGTGCCCATCGAAGGCGCCCAAGGCGTGGAGATTGCGGCCCGGTGGGACAGCTTTGACGACGCCGGTCATCGGGAGGACAACGGCGACGTCGCTCGGATCACCGCGGGCGCCACTTGGCGTGATGCTGTCCCCTTGTTCGACGTTGGGGCCGGCTACGTGCACCGCGAAGAACTCAACGGCGTGGCGCTTAAGAACGACACGGTGAGGGTTTGGGTACAGGTTCGCCCCAAGATCGACATCGTCTCCGGGGACTAGGCGATATTGGTCCCCACGGAGGCACTCGTGTGGTTGCTGCTCGCGTGTTCAAAATCACCCGACCGTGCGCTCGACGAGAGTGACGGGTCGACGGGCCCTGGTTCGGACACTGAACTCCCCGACACTTCGGTTCCGACCGTTCCGACGGACCCAACCCCCACGCCGCCGACGTTCACAACCACGCCGACCGTGCCCATCGAACCTCCGCCCGACCCGTGCGGACCCGTCGGCCTGACTGGCGCGCAACTGTGCGTGGACCGCACGCCTTACGAAATGGGCGAGCGGCTGCGGTTCACGTTTTCCGGTGCTACAGATTCCGGTTCAGATTGGATCGCACTATTTCAGGCCGACCAGTGGTTCGACAATGCCTGGATCTCTTGGGTCTACGTGGAAGGCGAGTCGGGAGACCGGGTCGTATTGCCGTCGAGCCTGCCGCCCGGCGAGTACGAAGCCCGGTTGTTCGCGAACGACGGCTACGAAGAACTCGCCAGTGTGCTGTTTGAGGTCATCGATGGCGGCGTAGATTCGCCAACGCCCCAAGACCCAGCCGACCTTGGCGACCTCACCGTGATGACGTTGAATAGTTGGGTTGGATTCACGGGGGTGCCTCATGCCGAGACGATGGCTGTAGACGCGGTCCTCGCCGTCAATCCCGATGTACTGGCCCTGCAGGAGGGTTCACTCGAGGCCGCCGAGTCCCTTCGAAACGGGTTGGCTACAGCAGACCTGACTTGGACCTCCGCTTCTGTGCTTGGTGAAGCTGACGTCTTCATTTTGACCCGACTCGCCGTGGACCACACCCTTTCCGCGCCTTCGTTGCACGGCGTGGCCTTTGGTGCCGTGCTCATAACCGACGATGGCAAACAGGTCCGCATCGTCAACGTTCATCTCGAATATCTAAACTATGGACCCTACGGAATTCGAGACGGCGACAGCGTCTCCGACGTGCTCGACACCGAAGAAACTACGAGGGCCGAAGAGATTGCAGACGTGGTTGGCCTGCTGGTAGAAGACGAAGACAGCGCAATCGGCGCGCTCATCGTAGGCGACTTCAACAGCCCAAGCGCGCTCGATTGGGCGGCCGGCAACGAGGACCAGAATTTTGGAACTGCAATCGCATGGCCGACCACAGGCTTGCTGACCGACGCGGGATTTATCGATGCCTATCGTGACCTTCACCCGGACCCGACTGTGGATCGAGGCTTTACGTGGACGCCTGGATATCCGAAGGGTTTCGTCGATTATGAAAACGAAGTTCACGACAGAATCGATTTTGTTTACCATCGTCCGGGGACCGACGCCGTGCTCGAGCCGACGTCAGCTGACGTGTGGGCCGGCGACCCATGGCCGAGCGATCATCGAGCCGTGCTCGTGCGCTACAGGCTCTGATAGACGCCTCGCGGAGGTTCGGTGACGAGTGGCGTGCGTTTTCGGGTGCTGGCGCTCGTGGGCGAAGGTGGCTTTGGCCGCGTCTACCGAGCACGGCTCGAAACAAGCGACGGATTCTCGAAAGACGTAGCGGTCAAGATCCTGACGGACGAGTCCCCTGTTCCAGGCCTGCTAAAACGATTTCGAGACGAAGCCCGAATACTCGGCTTGTTGCGCGACCGGGCCATCGTCAAGGCCGACCCTCCCTCCAGAATCGGTGGCCGTTGGTCTGTCGTGATGGAATTCGTGGACGGCGTCTCCCTCGGCGCCCTCGTGGACACTGTACCGGTACCTCCGGGAGTCGCGCTCGAAATCATCGGGGAAGTAGCCCGCGCACTCGGTCACGCGTGGCACCAGGAGGGCCCCGAAGGTCAACCGCTGCACTTGCTTCACCGAGACATTAAGCCCGACAACATCCAAATTACACCAGCCGGGGAAATGCGCATATTGGATTTCGGCATTGCGCGCGCAGATTTCCAAGGGCGGGAATACCAAACCCGCCACGCTTTGGGCGGAACGCCCGGCTACATCGCACCTGAACGCCTGCATGGAATTGAGCTTCCAGCGGGCGACGTCTACAGCCTCGGGGTGGTCCTGCACGAGGCGGTGACCCGTGTCCGACCGCGGCTCCAGCCAGCGTTCGTCGATGATTCCGGACAGGCACGCGTCGTGGTGCCCCGGCTCGAAGTGCCCGACCTGCATTGGGCGGACCCGCACGCCATGGCGGTACTCGAGTTGGCAGCGCGTATGCGCCTCGAAGACCCGACCCTCCGGCCCACACCCAGGGAGGTCGAAGACTTTTGCCGCCAACTTCGCAACACGCTGCCTGCGCCTTGGCTTCGCGACTGGGCGGAGACGCATGTGCCCCACCGCCACGAACTTCCGCCCGACGGACTTGTCGGCCAGGTCCTCGCGCAAACCACCGAGCCGGGCGCCTACGAACGCGCGCCCGTCACCGACGACGCCCTGCTTCACAGTACGAAGGCACCACTAGCTCGCGTCTCCCGTGGCACTGGAGGCGTCGCTCTCGGCGCCATGCTGGGGACCGGACTGACGTTGGTGCTTTTCGCCGGTTTCGTCAGCGCTGGCCTCGGGGCCGCGGGCGTGTATTTGTGGCGTGCCGACGAAGCTCCCGGCGCCCCCGACCCCGAGGCCACGAATGAAAGGCCTGAAACGCCCGCAAGTCTGCCAAGTCCCTTGCCTGCCCCCGCCGAAGTCGACGTGGAAACGCCAACCCCGCGGTCTCCGAAGATCATCGTCATCAGTGATTCTGAAGGCATCCCGCCGAGTCGGCCGATCTCCGGTGCCGACATCGCGTCCGATCCCAACTTTGTCCACGCCCCGGTGATGGGGAGGATCTCAATTCGCACTGTTCCCACTGGGGCGAAGGTGTTCGAAGGCGGCCGAGAACTCGTCGGTGTTTCGGGCACGTTCAAGCTGGAACCGGGAAAACACTTGCTGAAAATCGTCAGTACAAGCGGGGAAGCGTATGAGGTGCCTGTGATGCTCACGGCAGACCAGGAAACGTCCCTGTGCTACGATTTCGATAACAATCTCGGGTGCGCCCCATGATCGCCGTCGCCGCAGTTGTGTCCGCAATTGCCGGTGTTCCGGTGCTCTACGACGGTGGAGAAGAGACTGCGGTCTTAGCGCTCGTTGCCGCGCGCACCGGTCTGCCGCTGGAAGCACTGACAGCATGGCCTCTGAATCGATTGCTCGATGGACCGCCCATGGTCCTGGGAGACGCCGTCCTGCGCCGATGCACGTCACCGCCGCATCGCACAGAGGGTTCTGGCACTCAAAACAATGCAGTGAAAGCCGAGTGGGTGCGCGCCACGGCCGCTTGGTCCGCGCGCGCCGACGCTTTTGCCACCGACGACCACCTCGATTTGGCGGTCGCGACCCTTGGCTGTCTGAATGAGCTGGTAGACGTGGGTGTGGCGTCCGAAGTCTTTGCGCTTCGAGGCGCGGCGGCCGCATCGAGTGGGAATGTGGACGCCTCACGGTACGAACTTCGCACTGCCCTCAACTTCCGTCCGGACATGTTGTGGTCGTCACTCAACCCAGTGTCCGGGGCCCAGGATCTCGAAGTTGTGCGGGCAGAAGCGGGCCGGGTGGCGCTGGCCGTCACCCCAGATGGGGTCCCGAGCGGTCCCTGGCTCGACGGGATTGTCCTGACCGACGGGATGAGCGTGCGTCCCGGACTTCATCTGTTCCAGACCAGTACGGGTTCGGGATTTGAAACGAGTTGGGTCACGGTTGGCGGCGACGTGGAGTTTGTTATTCCTGCCAGTTTTCCGCCCGGGATTCTGGGCACCCTCCATACCGACGCAACTCGTGCGCAAATGCTCAGCCTGCTACGCGCACGTTTCCCCGATTTCTCCGCCGCCTATGTGTCGCACCAAGGAGGTCTGTGGCTCCTCGTTTCCGAAGCGGGCAGCCTGACGATGACAGAACTCACCGCGATTCCCCAGATTAAAACGCCGGTGCGAAAACCCAAGACGGGGGCGAAGAAAATCTAGAACGGCGCGAGTCCAAACGTGAGTGCGAACGCAGGCACCACCAACGGGATGCTCCCACTTTCTTCCTCGTCGAAGTCAACCAGTTCTACGGTGCCGTAATAACCCAACCCCATTTCCACTCCGGCGAAAAGCGCGCCGCTGTCATTTCGCATTCCGAACCGGAAACTCCAACCCGTCCGATCGCGTTCGCGACCCTTTTCGACGTCGTCGGCAATCGAGTCTACACCGCCAGCGACGAAAATTCCCCTGGCCTGGTGATTGGGGTACACACGTACCGTGGCCCCCTTGACAATCAGATCCGGGGCCGTCCCGCGCACATCATCGCCTTGAATCGCGATCAGCAATCCGGCACCCTGAGGCACATACGATGCGTGCCCGCTCAGCCCAATTGCGGGGCCCACCGGAATGGGTGCGATCAATTCCAATTCGCCCCCAACCGCCATCGGCAATCCGACAATCGCGCCTAGGCGAACGTAACGAAGCGCGGCATTGAGGCGATACCGGTCCAACAACTCATTCGCGTGGGCCCGATCCCGGTCTACGCCCTCGCCGCGAAGGTACATGAGGCCGAGGTCCTTACAGCTCTCGAAAAATCCCGTGTCGCATGCGGATGAATAATGACGGGCGGCGATTTCATCGTCAAATGACGTGTCGCGGTCCATATGCACTTCCGCCAATCGGTTGCACCCGGCCCCCGACCCGCCTTCACAGGATCGATCCAGGAGCAAGTAGGTGGATTCGTCGGGCACGTCGGCGTCCGGCCACGTCTGCTCCGCCAGACCAAAACATCCTTCCGCGTCCCCACGATCGCAGCCGCGTTGTAAATAAAGATCGGACGTCAGTTCACCTTCCCAAATGGGGTCATGCTTGCGCAGAACCAGGGCACCCAGCTCCGTGCACGACGCCGCGCTTCCGAGTTCGCAGGCCTTGGTCCAGGCAACAAACGCATCCGGCCAGCCGGCCCGGTGGTCGACCAATTCGACGCCAAGCCCGGCGCACCCTGGCCCACTGTGCAACGCGCAGGCCGAACGCCACATCTCCCCCTGGGTCGGAGCCTCCACAGCACGCGCACGACCGATTCGCCGCTGACGAGCGCCATCCACACAGGCCGCCCCGAGGCCAGAATCGCAACCCTGGTCGAACAAACGAAGCGCGGACGCGTAGCCGTCCGTCCGTGGCTCATGCCGCACAAGCAAATCACCCGCACCCAGGCACGCCAACGCCTCCCCAGTCTTGCAAGCGCTCAACAGCAGTTGCTCCGCTTCCATGACCCGCGGGTGCTCTACACCCCACCGATCCACATAGTCGCCAAGACTCAGGCAACCGTCCGACGCGCCAAAGAAACAACCTCGCAGGAAGGCCCCGAAGTCGTCCAAATTCGCACTCGTGACGGGGCCAACCTGCAGCAGGCGACCCAGTTCTACGCACGACGCCGCGTTGGGAAGAGCGGCGTCTTCACATTCGCGAACCGTTTTCGCCGCAAAGGCGGACTCCCGTCGCGCCGTCGCTTGTTCACACGCGTCCGAACGCCCCAGCACACAGGCCTGGTCCAACACCAGGAGGGCCGCCTCCGGCCGCTCCAGCCGGTCGTAGGCCTCACTGAGGGACATGCAGGCGCTTCCCAGGTTGTCGAGACGCCGGAGCCGTTCCCCGAGCGAGCCCGACCCCTCCAAACCACACGCGAACTCAAGCATCCCGATGGCAACCGGCCCCGGTTTCGCCGTCGACGTCGATTCCATCGACAACCGATGCTGCGAGACTTCCTGACACGCTAACAGGTCTCCTGACACACAGGATGACGCCCGCTGAGCCTGAGCGGGCACGTCCAGCGCTCCCACCTCGTAGCACGCTCGATACACACCCAGCGAACACGCAAGCGTCAGTTGCCGACGGGCTTCATCGCGCGCCCCGGTTCGGTCACTCAGCTCCGCAAGAATCTGCCGCCCAGAAGCGAGACAGGTCTCAGGTACGTCCGAGGCGCATGTTGGCAGGCTCGGCGTGCCATAAGGCCAGCCCACTTGGAGCACAGCCAGGCCCTCCACCTCCGCGTGCAACAACGCGTCCCCGGCCTGGCCCGACACCCCGCGCACCCGGACACCATCGCCCAGCGCCCGCCGGGCCCAGGAGGCATCCCCCGACGACACGCCAGCTGGCCGCGAAATCGCCCACTGCGCCTCCGTCAGCGACCACAACAGGTCCGGGATCGCCAACTGTTCGCTCGTTGGAACGTCCACGCGCACAAAGGTGGCCGACGCGGACACAAACTGCCAAGCAGCGCCGGCACTGTCGATGGCCACCGGCCCGGCGCCGGCCTCCTTCCACGACTTCACGGGGGCGGTCAGGCCCGCGGGCCAGGGGATTCGCTTGACCTCGACCACCCCGACAAGTTCGCTGCGACGGATGACCACCAACGTGCTCGCAGACGCGTCCCCACCCGCGGCGGGCGTCGGATCGACGAACTGTAGTCTCAGCTGCCGGGAGGGACCCGCCGCGACCTCCCGGGGCGTGTTCGTCGCATCGAACGGTGCGTCGTCTACGGCCGTGAGAACCCACCCCGGCTCCAAGCCGGCTGTGGCCAGTTGCGACGGCAACTCGGCGGGAAGCGTCCACCTTCCGCCGCCGTCCACCAGAAACGGGACGGGCACACCGGGCAGGCCCACACCCGCAGCAATTGCCGCCCCTACGAACGCCGACAGCCAGATCACCGGCCGAACCGATCCACGGCTGCCGCGAGGTCCACGCCAAGCGCGCCCTTGACCTCCTCATTGAGCCGCACGAGCGCCCGCCCGCCGGAGTCCCCCGGCGGCAACACCGTGAATTTGTCGATCTTGACGTTGCCCACCGTCGACATCAGTGCTGCCGTGACGGGTTGCAACTTTTGAATCAAGAATAGGTCTCGCGCCGCGGGTCCCGCCTCTTTCCATGCGCCAATCATTTCGTCCAGGGCGCCGATTCTCGCCCGCCCATCCTCGAGAATTCGTGCGGACCGTCCACGAGCCGCCGCGATTCCCGCCTCCATCGCGGCCGAAGCAGGCGCCATGACATCCGCCTCCAACTGGCGACGAACCTGTTCGACGCGGGCTTCTTCGGCGAGCAACGACGCCTCCGCTTTTGCGACCTCCGCCAGCACCCGGGCCTGCTCCTCCGCCACCAGTGCGTGCGTCTTCGTTCGTGCGTCTTGCACCCGCCGATCGGCTCGGGCCACGGCAATCGCCGCGTCGGCCTGGATCTGCTGCAATCGAGCGCGTTGCCTGTTTTCTGCATCACTGACAATCGCCCGCGCCTTGGCTTGCGCCTCAGCGATTCGGCTTCGCTTGACCATTTCCGCAGACGACTTCCGTCCGATGCTATCGAGGTAGCCGCGCTCGTCCGAAATGTTTTGAATCTTGAGCGTGTCCAGCGACAGACCCAATTTTCCGATATCGTGCTCGGCCTCTTCCAGAAGTTTTTCCGCGAAAGCGACCTTGTCTTCGTTGACCTCTTCCGGTGTCAACCGCGCGAGCACCCCTCGGACGTTGCCTTCCAGCAGTTCTTTCGCCATCTTGGCCACTTCGTCGCGGGGTTTGCCCAGCAACCGCTCCACGGCCGCAGCGAGCAACGGTTCATGGCTCGCAATTTTAATATTGGCTACGCCTTGAACGTTGAGCGGAATCCCACCCTTGCTGTAGGCGCCGTGGGCCGACACGTCGATGATCATGTTGGTCAGATCGAGCCGATCCACGCGCTCCAACAGCGGAACGCGCCAAGCTCGTCCGCCGCGAATGATGCGGTAGCCGACCTCCCCGCCTTCCACGGCTCGACGCTGTCCGGAAAAGACAAGCACCTCGTTCGGCTCGCAAATGAAGAGCAGATTTCTCGCTGCCTGAACCAGCGCGAACAGCGAAAGTAACCCGACGAAAACGATGACCGCCCCAAGGGCGAAAATGGTTTCGATGTTCATTTGGACTCCTGGGGAGTGCGGCGTGCGAGCAAGGCGGGAATGTCCACACCTGTGGTGTGAGCGAGTTCGACCAATAGGGCTTGAACGGCCGATGGCATAGACGTCAGGTAGGCTGCGAGGGCAGTGCCGTCTCCACCGTCGATGACGTGGGTCGTGCCAAGTTGCAGCGTTTGCACGCGCGACGTGACGGTTCCGATCAGCGTCTCTACTTGTTGAAGTAGGAAAATGTCTCTCGCATCCGGGCCGGCTTTGGCCCACACGGCGTGCATTTCGCGAAGAACGGTCGCGAGCGCGTCCCCGTCGGCACCGATGTACGCCGCATCCGCGCGGGCACGCATTTCGGCTGCGCGCCGAGCCGCTTCCGCCGGCAGCACCATATCTGCCTGGAGCCTCACGGTTTCGAGTTTCGCCCGGACGTCTTGCAAGCGTTGTTCGGCCTGCGCGCGCGCGAGCAACGCAGCTTGTTCCATGCGCTCCTCTTCAGACTTCGCCGTGCCCTCCAAGTCTGCGACCCTTCGCCGCAGGTCGTTCTCGCTCTGCTTGATGATGTTCTCTGCTTGTTCGTACGCCACCTGACCTTCGCGATGCGCCTTGGCTTGTGCTTCCTCGGCGTCGGCCTTCGCGTTGGACTCCGCCACTTCCGCCGCAGACAGCACATTCGCAAGGCGTTCGCGCCCAATATTGTCGAGGTAGCTGACTTCGTCCGACACACTTTGCACCTTCAACGTGTCGAGCGTCAGACCCAAACGCTCAAAATCATCCCCCGCCTCAGCCACCATTTCGTCCGCGAATTTCAAGCGATCTTCGTTCACTTCTTCTGGCGTCAGCCGCGCGAGAATTCCTCGAACGTGACCCTCCAACGTCTCCTTCGCTACGCGACGAATCTCGGAGGGATCGCGGCCAAGGAACCGCTCAATCGCATTGTTAAAAAAGCGCGGATCCGAAGATACTTTCACATTCGCAATTGCGTGCACTACCAACGGGATTCCGCTTCTGCTGTAGGCATTTGTCACCGTCAGCTCGATCGGGATTTCGGAAAGGCTCATCCGATCCACGGTCTCCAGCATCGGCACACGAAAGGCCGCGCCGCCATGGATCACGCGGTAGCCCACCACGCTGCCATCGCGCAGTTGCTGCTGACGACCCGCAAAAATCAGGAGTTCATTGGGCCGGCCCACGTACAGGAACAGCCGGCCCACAAAGAGCAGCGCGACGAGCGCAAGACCGAGGGTCAGGCCAAGACACAAAGCACCAACGACGTCCATCGCTACTCCAGACTCAAGAGGTACGGCTCACTACCGCTACGCCGCCGCGCAGGGAACGTATATGCACAGAGTGCCCCGCGGGTATGGGATCTTCATCCGACGTGATGGCAGGCAACTCGGTTCGGCCAGCCAAGCTCACGACCGCCACCCGTCCCCGCTGACCCTGCCGAACCGCGACGACGACGACCGCTGTTTGGCCTGCCAAGTGCTGAAATGTCGTCGGGGACGTGACGGTTTCCTCGCGGAGTCGTCGGAACGCGACTGCCGCAACACCCCCGATGGTCAGGCCTCCTAGCGTGGACCACAGCGCGTCCAACGGAACCCCGAGACACTGCAACAGCACGCCGATGAGCCCGAAGGAAAATAAGCCGAACGCCCAAAATCGAAAAGAAGCCAACAGCCAAAATGCGCTCGGGGCGTCCGAAACCGCCTGGGTTGCATGCCCGGCCATATTCCCCGCGGAGAGTACAGTCTCCAACGCGCCTTCAATCGGGCTGTCGTGGTTCGGGTTGCCGTCCAACTCGATGTGATGATCTAGATTGGTGCCGTCGCCCGTGTCGTGGCTGCCCATCACGGAGAGCGCGACAATCACGACCCCGAAGGCGAGCGAACCCACGTAGACGGCAAGCATCGGACCTCCTACGCGCCAGACCGCGCGGACATTGCACCGCGACGAAACAGCAGCGCCCAGCCGACGAGAAAACAGAGGCCGCCGAGCGGAGTCACGGCACCCAACACGCGAAGTTCGGTCAGCGCCATGGCATAGAGCGACCCGCTGAACAACAACACGCCCAGCCCCCAGGCAACCGCGACTGCGCGCCCGCACACATTCGAACCCGCCAACAACGCGACGGCATGAATCAGCTGGTAACGAGCCGCTGTGTCCCACACCTCCCACAGGTGGGGGTCGGAAACCCAGCTCCGAAGCCCGTGAGCTCCAAAAGCGCCCAACAAAACCCCAGTAAATCCGAGAACCGCAGCAAAACGAATCATGGCGCCGTTTCCGCCTTTAGCCAAGTCAGAAACGTTGGATCGCGGCGAATCTCGGCCTGTACGCACGCCCGAATCCACCCTTCAGGGGTTCCGGTGTCCAGGTAGGACGCCGCGCTTGCGACCGCGACCACCGCGCCTTTTTCCGCAAGCAAATTGATGGCAGGCACATGGTAGTACTCGCCACCTTCATGCGCCTTCGCCCCCGCTTCCAAGGCGTCAAACACCTCTGGAAGCAGCAGGTACCGTCCGAGCGAAACCCACGTCGAAGGCTCCGTTCCCTTCGGCGGCTTTTCAATGAGGCGGCGCACCCGCCGGACCGAACCGCTTCCAGATTCGAGGTCGAGAACGCCATACCGGGACACATCGGTGCCCGGGAGATCGCGCGCCAACAAAGCGGACCGGCCCGTAGC
The DNA here is from genome assembly GCA_945861065.1 of Klebsiella pneumoniae. Lineage (GTDB taxonomy): Bacteria > Myxococcota_A > UBA796 > UBA796 > SXOB01. The sequence goes on from CAMASI010000013.1 coordinate 54,149, forward strand.
AACCCACGCCGCAATCAACTCCGCGGTAGGATTGGCGCCCACGAACAGATCGTCTGGATACACCACGATCACCGGGTCATTGCCCGCAAACGCACGAGCGAGCAGCAAGGCATGCCCGGTCCCCGTCATCTGGGCCTGGCGAACGAACGTCGCCCGAATGTCAGGGGGTGCGACGCGTTGTGCACCCAACGCCATTTCGAGTTCTGGGTCTCGGTCGAACCAATCTTCGATGCTTCGTTTCCGACGACTCGTGATGATCAGCACGTCTCGAATTCCGGCGTCCCGAAGTTCGTCGATCACGAGATCGATTCCCGGCCGCCCACCAATAGGAAGCAACTCTTTTGGGACGACGCGAGAACCCGGCAGGAACCGCGTTCCGTACCCCGCAGCGACGATGACAGCCTTGACGTTCATTCGGCGCCCTATCTGCCAAGCACGAGGCCGGACAGAAGGCGAACGAGGCGACCCATGGCCGACGTGTTGCGCCGGTCCCATTCTTTGTCCCAGGCCATGATTTTTTCCTCCTCCACCGCCCAAGCGCGCGCGAACGCAAGAATGACGCGCCATTCGTTGTCATCTCGGAGGCGATCGAGGTGCATCATATGGACGGCGGCTTCCATCCAGCGATCGGGGTCGCTCGGAGATCGGCCCGCTTCATGTGGCGCCCACACCCGCAACTCGTCGGCCACGAGCGGCGCTAGGCGTTCCCGGATCAACCATCGATCGATAAAGGTTCGTTCACCCGCACGAAGCACGCCGTCGGCCAACATGACCGACACCAACATGCGCACGCCGGCCCGGTTGTCCTCGATTGGAGCGGCGTCCAGACGCCGCACCGGCACCGGCGTAGGGGTCCGGTTGACCTCTGAGGTCACGGAAACCTCCTCCGTAGGAAACAACCAGGCCACCGCGTCGAGCGAGGTGTCCACAGGCTCGCCGCGCGCCCAACGCCCGAGAACCAGCGCCACGGTCATTCCGAAGGTACCATCAACGAAAGCATCGACGTCGGTTGCGGACTCCTCTTCCGCCCACAGCCGGAGGCGCGCCATGGAGGCCGCCTCGTCCCGCATCGACGTCGGCTCCAGCGTCGTCACTGGGGTCGGGTCGAACGCGCAGCTAGGGCAAGGCGGTGTTGGCGACAAACCTGCCAAACAGACAGGACACCGCGGCAGTGCGTCCGGACCCAAGGCCAAGTCCAGTTGCGGCGCATGCTGCTCCCACCCACAAGCGCGGCATCGCCGCTCCACGGGTAGCCCGTACAGCCACGCGGGATGTTGAGGGTCGCACGTTTCCACCACCGCCGACGCGGTGCGGCAATGCGGGCAGTCCGCCAGCAACCTCCACGGTCCGACCGTCATGCTGCCGTCCTCAAGAGTAACGTCAATGTGCGAACCGCCAACGTCGCTGCAAGCCACCGTCGCAGCTCCGCCGAGTCTTGCCGATCTGCGTGGGAGCGGATCCATTGACGCGCGCGCGCGGGGTTGGTCACACCCACCGACGCCGTCCACAACAGGTCGCCCTCCCAACGTAGTCCAAGCGCAGTCGTCTCCGCCGAGGGAGCGTTGGGCGGGCGAACCGCACGACCCAAGCGGTCCAAGCACGACATCAGTCTTAACCGTCGCCCCAACCAAACCAGGGCGTCCTGCCGGGCCACCAACGCCAACCGTCGACCTACGAGGTCGTCCACAAAGCATCGAACCAGCGTGGTCACCCCGTCGAGGGTGGAAACCGGCGGCGTCTCGCGCCAAGCGAACACGAGGTCCGCAGCAGGTCCTTCGAGCGGTAGGAGTTTGGCGACAGCGCGCCAAACCGCGGGCTCGTCAACTTCCAGGCTTGCGCGAAGGCAGGCGGGCCCAGCGTGACTCATTTCGCCTGCTACCGGCAACGGTTGACCGAGGCCGTGTCGGCGACGCAACTCGATCCCAACCGCGGTCGCAACCAACACCGAAAGCGGATCACCCGCTGGCGCGACGACGAGCGCAAAGGCACTCCCATCTCCTTGCACATCGAAAACGGGGCGGAGCGAATCGTAATCGTCCTGAAGTCCGCCTCGCTCGCGCGCCAAGCAAAGCAGCGCTGGACGGCCCGTCTCGACCTCCCACCCCGAATAAATCACGCGAGTTTCGTCAGCATACAGCGCGCCGCCGCGCCGCACACCAGCGGCGACGAGCGGGGCATCGGCGCGAGAACCCTCACAGTCAGTCGACATCGCGGTTGACCGCAGTAGTATCGACTTAGGTCCCCGCATGCTCGCGTCCCCTACCGGCGCCACGATCCTCCTGGTCTACCACCGCGACGGTCTGGAGTTCGTCGAACTCAATCCAGGCGAATCCGTCGTCATCGGGCGAGGCCCGCCGTCCGACCTTCAACCCCGCTCCCGGCGCTTGTCCAGACGTCACGCGAAGTTCGAACGACGCCCCGATGGGGTGTGGGTCACCGATCTAGCGTCTACCAACGGGACATTTATCAACGGCGAACCGGTTCGAACCCCCCTGCGACTGGGGGCACAAGACGAAGTGACGCTGGGCAGTGTGGCCTGTTCTGCGCATGTGCCGGCGGGACCCTCGACGTTGATGGTTGTGTCGCACGATCGTTTTCACGCACGTGCAGAACGCGATCTTGTTCAAAGAACCGTTGTCGCCTGCCACACGTTGTTGGTGCTCGTTCGCGGCGTGTGGTTGCCAAATCGCTGGGTCGGACCGCTGCGCGATGTGTTGCCAGCAGACGCCTTGGCCGGCTTGTACGCCGATCGAATCCTAGAAATTGCCATCCCGGTCCACGGACCAGAGGCGTGCCCACCGCTGCTAGAGGCGATTCTTGCAGCGGCACCTGAAGGTGCACGGGTGTCCATCGGCGCTGCGCTCGCACCCGACCACGGCGCAGGCATCGAGGCGTTGTACCGGTCGGCCACCTTGGCCCTGCGTCAAACCACGGCCTCAGAGCGGGTATGCCTGTTCGAGACTTCCAATTCGGCGGCGTTTCCGCCGGCTCCAATTGTTTCAGATTCCGTCATGGCGGTCCTGTACGACGAGGCTGAGCGTGTTGCGCAAACACGCGTCCCGGTCGTCCTGCACGGTGAACCCGGCTCGGGCCTCGCCACGCTCGCGCAACATATGCATGCCCACAGTGGCCGAATTGGACGCTTCGCGAACATCAGCGCCGCGTTGCTTGGCACAAAGGTACACGAGTCCGTGTTGCACGACGCCTTGCGGGAGGCAGACGGTGGCACCCTGTTCATCGAAGAGGTCGCCGATTTGGGTGCAACTGCCCAATCGACGCTCCTTCGCCTCATCGACACGGGCACGTGGTCCGCGCCCGGAACCGCCGTCGACCAGACGGTAGATGTTCGAGTCATTTCGCGAACGTGCAAAGATCTCGAGGCGCTCTGTGCCGACCAACAATTCAGGTGGGAACTACTCTACCGGCTCACAGCTTGGGTCGGAGAGGTGCCGCCGCTCCGAAATCGCCGCGAAGACGTTCGTCCGCTCACAATGCGCTTCGTGCGCGAAGCTGCCGCGGCTAGCGGGCGGACCATTGATGGGCTGACGACCGAGGCCCTGACGCTGCTCGAACAGTGGACGTGGCCCGGGAACTTGGTGGAGTTGCGCAATGTCGTCGATCGCGCCGTGGCTGCCGCGCGTAGCACGGCAGTTTCCGCAGACGAGTTGCCCGTACGCATCCGCGTTCCAGCCGAAGGCAGCGGTCGCGCCCGCATTGCCCGTACGGAAGCCGACGCGGAGTCCGTAGCGGACGAACTCGAGCACACCAGCCTGCGCCGGCGAGTCTCTGCCTTCGAGGCGAATCTGATCCGGCAAGCCCTGGAAGCCCATGGCGGCGACGCCGATCGGGCCGCAGCCCTCCTCCACCTAAGCCCGGACGAACTTCGTCAGGTTCAAGGGATAGACGGCTCCGACACGCCGCAGGCCGCCGTTGGGAGAGAGGAGGGATTCGACGACTTTCGGCAACGCGTGGAACGTTTCGAAAAACGGATCATTGCCGCTGAACTGCGACGCTGCCATGGCGATGTGGGCGATGCCGCTACGTCGCTGGGCGTGCAACGGCGAACGTTGGCCCAAAAGATCGCCAGGTTTGGGCTGGGCCGGATCGTGGCGGTCAAGCGGTAGCGCCTACGGCGTCGACGCCGCTTCGACCGCACTTCCTTCCCCGGCTACCCCCTCACCTTCGATCGGGATGGGTTCATTTGGCACCAGAATACCGCGGACCCAACGTTCGGTACGCTCCACCACACCCTCTGCGTGTTCCCGGTAGTAAAGCCACTCACTGTCCTTCGCGCCGTTGTGGTACAGGCCTTCGTCGGCGCGTTGGCCATCGGCGTACCAACTCGTCCACTTCCCTTCTTTGCGCCCCGCCAAGAAGTCTCCCTCCATCTCGCGGTTCCCGTTCGGGTGCCACCAGGTCCACGCGCCGGCCTGCTTCCCCTTGCGGTAGGTGCCCTTGCTCGCTTTCTGATTGTTCTCGTGCCACCACGACCAGTCGCCGTCCGGCAAGTTGCGCACGTAGTCGCCTTGAACCGCCTTTAAACCGTTGTCGTAGTACCTTGCATACGGTCCGTGCATGACCCCGTAGCGCTCACACCATTGCTCGATCCCGTTGACGTTCCTGCCAGACGCAAGTTGGGTTCCGGCTGGGCAATTGAGCGGTACCAAATCGGGCAACGCGCCTGCGGGCCCTTCATCAACGCCCGACCCTGCGACCGCCGAACCCGACGGCAAGGAACCCGCAACGACCGACGCCGTCGCGGAGCCCACAGGGGGAGCGGGAGGCGCACCCGCGCACGCGAAGAAACCTGCCAACAGTATGAACACCATGACGGCGCTCCTATGCTGGTCGTTCGGCGGTTGCACCTCGATCGCCCCTCGCAGTGGCCGAAGCCGCGCGATAGGCGCCCGCCCCAAAAAGAGAGCACAGACATGGGCCAGCTAGAAGGCAAGGTTGCAATCGTCACCGGGGCCGGCGGCGGGATCGGTCGCTGCCACGTGTTGGCCCTGGCAAGGGAAGGCTGTCGGGTTGTGGTCAACGATCTGGGCGGTAGCCGGGATGGTTCCGGCCAAGGTGGCACGATGGCCGACGCCGTGGTCGCGGAAATCGTGGCGATGGGCAGCGACGGCGTTGCAAACGCTGACTCCGTTACCGACTACGAGGGGTGCGAGCGCATGGTCAACGCCGCGCTGGGTCGTTGGGGTCGACTCGACATCGTCGTCAACAATGCTGGGATCCTGCGCGACCGGACATTTACTAAGATGACGCCCGCAGACTGGGATGTCATTATCGACGTCCACCTCACAGGTACACGCAACGTGTGCAAAGCGGCGTTGGATGCCCTCAAGGTGCAGGGCGGCGCCATCATCAACACCACTTCGTACTCCGGTATGATCGGCAATTTTGGCCAAAGTAACTACGCGGCTGCAAAAGCTGGAATTTACGGGCTCACGCGCGTACTCGCGCTGGAACTTCGCAAAGCGGGAATCACGGTAAATGCCATCGCACCTGTCGCAAAGACACGTATGACCGAAGATATTTCAATGGTGGCAGACGACTGGGCGCCGGAACAGATTTCGCCAATCGTCGTCTACCTCGCCACCGAAAAAGCGAAGAGCGTTACCGGCCAGGTATTCGGCGTACAGGGGCAACGAATCCATTTGTACGAAGTGAAGACCAATGACGGTGTCGAAAAAGAAGGAAAAGAAATCTGGACGCTGGACGAAATCGGAGAAAAGTTCGCCCAGATCACGTCTTGGAGCTCTGCGCGCGACGCCACCGCGCTGACCACGACCGACGACATCGTCACCTCCGTTTTCTCACATTTCCCGAGCGGTTTCAAACCCGGGGCTGCGCCGGGCTGGAAGGCAGTCCTTCACTGGGTCGTAGACGGTGGAACCAGCCAGACGGTCTCCGTGGAGGGCGACAATGCGACCGTGGCCTCTGGCCTCGTGGGAAACCCGACCTGCACCGTCAAAATCGGCAAGGACACCCTCGTCGCCATGTTCAAGGGCGAAATCGAGGCCACCAAGGTCTTCATGACCGGCAAGGCCTCGGCCGACAATATGGGCGACCTCATGAAAATGGCCTCTGCCTTTGATTTCAAGAAAGTGGCTGCCGCCTTCGCCGCCGGCGCCTCCACCGGGGCTTCGGCCACGGCAGCGCCGGCCGCGAAAGACGAAGTCAGTCTCGTCTTCGGCTACTTCCCCAAGGGGTTTGACGGCAGCAAGGTACCCGGTTGGAAATCCGTCCTGCATTGGGTCGTGGACGGGGGCACCAACCAGACCGTGACCGTGGACGGAACCGCTATTGTCACCGAGGGCCTCGTCGGCAGCCCCACTTGTACGGTCAAAGTCGGAAAGGTCACCTTACTCGCTATGTTCAAGGGCGAGATTGAGCCGACGAAAGCATTCATGACCGGGAAAGCCACAGCCGACAATATGGGCGACCTGATGAAAATGGGCGCCGCCTTTGACTTCAAGAAAATCGGTGCCGCAGTGCTTACCGACAACCCAACCTTGGGCGGAGCGCCAGCAGCAGCCCCAGCCAGCCCCGCGGCGCCCGCAGAAAAGCCCGTGGGCAAACGGTACGATGGTGGGTTTCAGCTCCTGAAACACGCCGATTATTGGGCCTACGCAGAAGCCACGGACGACCGAAACGATGCCTATGGTGGGACACGCGGGCTGGCATCGCCGATGTACCACGTCCGCCCGTTTTTCCCGTTGATGATGAAGCTGGCGACGGACCCCGCGCTCGACCTCGACTTGCTCCGCCTCGTTCACGGCGAACACGAAATGCGCTTCCACCGCCCACTCCGGCACGGCGACGTGTTGCAGCTTCGCGGTGACCTGACGTCGTACGAAGAGAAGAAATCCGGCACCGTCGTCAGGTACGGCCTGTTCGGTTTCGTGGACGGCGGCCTCGCATGCGAAGGCGTCACCACCTATTTCGTGCGCGCCAAGAAAAAGGAGGAAGGCGAAGCCAAAGCGGCCCCGTTGCCGGAAGCGCCCTTGCCGACCCCCACCTGGACCTGCGTTCAGTCGGTCAGCCTCGACCAGGCGACGCGCTACGCCGCCGCCTCGGGGGACAACAACCCCATTCACCTCAGCGACAGCACGGCGAAGTCCGCAGGCCTTCCTGGGGTCATTCTCCATGGCCTCTGCACCATGGCATTTGCCCAGCGTGACCTCGTCAACCGCTTTGGCGGTGGCGACCCGGCACGCCTCGCGTTCCTCGGGGTTCGGTTTGCCAAGCCCGTTCTGCCCGGCTCCGCGCTGACGCTGCAGACTTGGGACCAAGACGCGGGAAAGGTCGCCTTCCAGACCTTGGACAACAACGGCAAGGTGGTGATCAGCCACGGTCGCGCGGAGTTCAGGTAGCCGTTGGACACGGTGCACGGCGCGACTGCCGGGCTCAAGTCCGACCAGCAGCGACGGCTCAAAGCGTTGTACCGTCGCCGCGGCGGTCGAAAGGAACTGCTCTCGCTACCGCTCGCCAAGGCACTGGCGGAGGTCACCCGAGACGTCGGTCGTCGCATCGGGGTCTTGATCGACCGGGCGGGAGCGGTCGCCTACGTCGTTGTGGGCGACGCACACCGGGTTCAGCTTCCCGACCTAGGGCCACGCCGAGCGGGGGCGGCAAGGTTTCGCGGCCTACGCCTCATCCTCACCGGTACCAGGCCGGGCGGTCTCACGGAAGAAGACCTCACCGACCTCGTCTTGCTCCAGCTCGACGCAGTGGTGAGCTTGCTTGTCGGCGTCGACGGTGTGCAGATGGACGTGCATTGGGCGCACCTGTTGCCACCCGAACCCGGGGGCGCTCGTTGGGCCATCGAACACAAACGGTTCGTGCACGAGGTCGACGTCGATTTTGGCGTGTTCATCCGCGACTTGGAGGGGCAGTACGCGCGACATCCCGCGCTCCGAACCGTTGGAACCCAAGAATCGGCCATTCTGCTGGGACTGACGCTGGGTGACGCCACCCGGGCGCGCAGATCTTTGGCGGAGTTGTCCCGCCTCGCCGTCGCGGCGGGCCTCAACGTCGTGGACGCGGCCTTACAAGTTCGCAAAGCGCTCGATCCGCGAACCTGTATTGGACGAGGGAAATTGCAGGAGCTGCTGGTCCGGTCCATGCACCTCGGCGCCGGCGTGCTCGTCTTCGACCGCGAACTCTCCCCATCCCAGTTACGAAATATCGCCGAGACGACGGACCTTAAGGTATTGGACCGTACGCAACTCATCTTGGACCTGTTCGCCAAACGAGCGACCACCCGAGATGGACGGATGCAGGTTGAACTCGCGCAACTTCGCTATCGGATGCCCCGTCTTGCCATCATGCCCACGGCGATGTCCCGACTCACCGGGGGTGTTGGAGGCCGAGGCCCTGGGGAAACACGCTTGGAGATCAACAAACGACGTGCCCAGGAACGCGCGGATCGCTTGGCGCGCGAGCTCGCAGCCCGCGCAGCTGGCCGTGCCGTGCGTCGCGCGAGGCGAAAACGGGCGGGCCTGCCCATCGTGAGCCTTGTCGGCTACACCAACGCGGGGAAGAGCACGTTGCTCAACACGTTGACCGGATCTCATGTGCATGTGGCCGACGCCTTGTTCGCCACCCTCGACACCACGAGCCGCCGTTTGCGTTTTCCTCAAGAACGGGAAATTCTGGTGACGGATACGGTCGGGTTCATCGAGGACCTGCCTGCCACGCTGGTCGCAGCCTTCCGCTCTACGCTTGAGGAACTTGACGAGGCGGATCTGCTTGTCCATGTTGTCGATGCGGCAGATCCGGAAGCAGAGCGCCACATCGTCGCGGTGTTGGACGTGCTCGAAGGACTCGGACTCGCGAACACGCCCTTGTTGCGCGTATGGAACAAGTCGGACTGCATAGCGGCGTCCGCGCTCGCTGAACGCCTTGGCAGTTGGGGCGGTGTGGCGACATCGGCGTTGACCGGGGCAGGAATGGACCGGCTGCTCGACGCCGTCGAACGCAGGCTCTTCAGTGCGCGTCTTGAGGGCACGACATGATCTTGTGGTTCGCCGCGTGTATCCACTCGGGATCGGCGGCCGACACCGGCGCAGACCCTGTCGGCGGCGTTCCTACGGTCGAATCGTTCGAGGTCCGTTGTGATTCAGACGACGCAAAATGGCGGATCGACGCCGTTGCGTCCGCCCTGACGCTCGGCGCCACCACAGTGTGGACCGTGGACGGCTTGTACGTCGAAGTCCACGAAGTGCCCGTGTCGTCGAGCCGCGAAGACGGAACCGAAGATGTGCTCGTGCTCGAACTCGACATCGAAGCGGACTTCCGAGAGGTCAAACCCGGCAAGAGCACGGGTTTCACCTGTTTGTCTGGCGTCGCCATTGGGCTCGCCTTGCGCGACGTCAACAATGACGTTGTGGACTGTGCGTTCGAGGGTGACGGCGCATTGTTGGCGGGGGTAAAGGGGGCGCCAAGCTGTCCGTGAGCTACAGCGGGGCGCGATCCCCACAAGCCGGGCCCGGCCCGCTCCCGGTCCCGCTCCCGGTCCCGCTCCCGACCCCCGCTCCCGGCGTCGCCCCTGGAAGCGTCAGCGATCATTCTGGAGCTTCTTCGCCAAGGCTACGAGCATCGCCACGACGCGA